>NZ_CP046910.1:939787-1253050 GCF_009789655.1 Paraburkholderia acidiphila | reverse complement strand
GAAGCAAACCTTACCCGTCGCGGTGGCGGGCGAGGGCATCGAAATCATCGATTCCAGCGGCAAGCGCTATATCGACGCGAGCGGCGGCGCCGCCGTTTCGTGCCTCGGCCACAGCAACCAGCGCGTGATCGAGGCGATCAAGCGGCAAGCGCAGCAACTGCCGTACGCGCACACCTCGTTCTTCACGACCGAGGCCTCGGAACAGCTGGCCGATCACCTCATCGCCGCCGCGCCCAAGGGGCTCGACCATGTGTACTTCGTGTCGGGCGGTTCGGAGGCGATCGAGGCCGCGCTCAAGCTCGCGCGCCAGTACTTCGTGGAGAAGGGGGAGCTGGCGCGCCGCCACTTCATCGCGCGCCGCCAGAGTTATCACGGCAACACGCTCGGCGCGCTCGCGATAGGCGGCAATGCGTGGCGCCGCGAGCCGTTCCTGCCAATCCTGATCGAATCGCATCACGTGAGCCCGTGCTACGCGTACCGCGAACGCCGCGAGGGCGAAACCGACGAGGCCTACGCGCAGCGCCTCGCCGACGAACTCGAACAGAAGATTCTCGAACTCGGCCCGGAAACGGTCGCGGCTTTCGTCGCCGAGACCGTGGTGGGCGCAACGGCCGGCGCAGTGCCGCCCGTGCGCGAGTACTTCCGCAAGATCCGAGCGGTGTGCGACCGCTACGGCGTGCTGCTGATCCTCGACGAGATCATGTCGGGCATGGGGCGCACGGGCTATCTGTTCGCCTGCGAAGAAGACGGCGTCGCACCGGACTTGCTGACGATCGCAAAGGGACTGGGCGCGGGCTACCAGCCGATCGGCGCGACGCTCGTGAGCCAGCGGATCTACGAGACGATCGTGGGCGGCAGCGGCTATTTCCAGCACGGCCACACCTATCTTGGCCACGCCACGGCATGCGCGGCGGCGCTCGAAGTGCAGCGCGTGATCGCCGAAGAGAAACTGCTCGATAACGTGCTCGCGCGCGGCGAGCAACTGCGCGCGGGTCTGCGCGAGCGTTTTGCGGACCATCCTTATGTGGGCGACGTGCGCGGGCGCGGCCTGTTCGTGGGCGTCGAACTCGTGAAGGACCGCGCCACGAAAGCGAGCTTCGACCCGGCGCTCAAGCTGCATGCGGCGATCAAGCGCGATGCGTTCGCGCGCGGCCTGATGGTGTACCCGATGGGCGGCACCGTGGACGGTCGCAATGGCGATCATGTGCTGCTCGCGCCGCCATTCATTTGCACCGCGCAGAACATCGACGCCATCATCGAACGGCTTGCCGCTGCGGTTGACGGTGCGCTCGACGCGACGGGTGCGGTGCGCCCGGCGTAAGCTTTGCCGTAAGCGACCGACGCGCAACTAACTGTCTGCCGCTCACACCCACCGCAAACGCAGCGACCGCAAGCGGTCGCGCGCGAGCGGCCATGACCTCCCATGGAGTCTATCGATGACACCAACGCCGCTTTCACGGCTTCCCGAATTCGACGCTGCCGCGGCGTCGCCCGAGCAGAAGGCCGTGCTGGACGAGATCCTGTCCGGTCCGCGCGGCAACCTCAACGGCCCGTTCCTCGGCTGGATCCACAGCCCGGAACTGGCGCAGCATGCGCAGCGTCTGGGCGCGTTCTGCCGCTACCAGACCGGCCTGTCGCTACGCCTCTCGGAACTGGCGATTCTCGTCACGGCCGCGCGCTGGCAGGCGCAGGCCGAGTGGTACATCCACTATCCCATCGCGCTGAAGGCGGGCGTGCCCGAAGCGCTGGCCGAACAAATTCGCATGGGCGCCGCGCCACAGTTCGACGAGCCCGATGACGCGCTGATCTACGCGTTCACGACCGAGCTGTACGATGCGAAGCGCGTTTCCGACGCGACCTACGCGCGTGCTGTCGAGCGCTTCGGCCACGAAACCACGATTAACCTGGTCGGGCTGCTTGGCTACTATGCGCTCGTGGCGATGACGCTCAATGTGTTCGGCATGCGTGCCGAGGGCCAGACGACATTGCCGTTCGCGGAATAAGCGCGGCCCGATCGCGCCCCGCACACGCGCCGCCCCATCCGGTTTTGCCGGATGGGGCTTTTTTTTGCACCGCACTGCAATTTCATTTAAATGACAGCCGTATTTCAGCCGCATCATTTTTGAAGTCGAACAGCTAAAACATGAGGATTCGCTCTCGACCGGAGGCTCGCGTGCGCAGCACGGGAATTAATCGAACGGACGGTTTATTGATGCAGAAAACGTTTCCACTCGCGCTACCCGGGGCGTCCATTTACCGGGCCTAATCGTTAATGCGGCTGCTGGCTTGCCATATTTATTGCAGGTGCAGCGCGTCATTTTCCCGAGGCGAACGCGAAATAATATGACTGTTTGGCGGGGACGCCTTGCCCGGTAGCTTTTTCCAGACATGGCCGGCCTTCCGTGTAAATTGTGCGGAGCAGGATTAAGCGGTGGTTTTGCCCTGCATCGAATAACAGGGTTTTCAGCAGGTGTTATGAAAATCACTTGCACGCATTAATTCGAGTTGTTAGTCTTGCAAAACTTATTAATGATCGCCCCATTCTCATTATCGAAAGGGCGGTAGGGAGCCGGGGTGATAATCCACCGGTTTTTTTCTCTGTGCGACTTTTATGACGGGGAACATCATGCTTGATACGACCATCGACGTAGCCGAAAAGCCGCTCGCTGCCATGGCCGGAATTGGCGACGTTGTCACCCTGAAATCGGGCGGTCCGCGCATGACGGTCATGTATGCCGGCCCGGTTGGCTTTGCCAGCGGCCACTGGCTGATCTGCCAGTGGTTCGACGAGCACGGCGAGCTGCGGCAGGACATGTTCGCCCAGGACATGGTGCAAATCGAGCCTCGCTCGATTCCCGCGGCATTCGTCAAAATGCGCAGGCCGGCTGGCGGAAGGGCCATCGGCGGGATCTGAAGCGCGCAAACCCGGGCGGAACTGCGGGCGCGCGAACGCGCTGCAGACGCGCCAGAGACGTACGAAATTGCGGCCGGGCCAACTGTGTCCGGCCGTTTGCTTTATCGCTGGCCTTCGGCAGCGATACGCACGGCGAGGCCGGCCAGCACCGTACCCATGAGCCAGCGCTGCAGTTTGAGCCAGCCCGGCCGGTCGCCGAGGAATGTTGCAATCGTGCCTGCGGTCATCGCGACGGCTGCGTTCACGCTGATCGAAAGCGCGATTTGCACGCTGCCAAGCACGATGGACTGAGTGAGCACGCTGCCGTGATGCGGGTCGATGAACTGCGGCAGCAGCGACAAATACAGAATGGCGATTTTCGGGTTCAGCAGATTCGTGACGAAGCCCATCAGAAAGAGTTTGCGCGGGCGGTCGGCAGGCAGTTCACGTACCTGGAACGGCGAGCGGCCGCCCGGTTTGAGCGCCTGCCATGCGAGCCAGAACAGGTAGAGCGCGCCGCCCAGGCGCAGCGCGTCATAGGCGAACGGCACGGCCATCAGCAACGCGGTAATGCCGAATGCGGCGCACAGCATGTAGAACACGAAACCGAGCGCGACCCCACCCAGCGATATCAGGCCGGCCTTGCGGCCCTGGCAGATCGAGCGCGAGATCAGATAGATCATGTTGGGTCCGGGCGTGAGCGCCATGCCGAGCGCGACGGCGGCAAAGGCGAACAGCGGGGCGGCGTGTGGCATAACGGGGCTCCGTGTTTGGGTGTAGCGGTGGGTGTCAGGCTGACTCGAGCGGCGGATACTGCGCACGCCTCAGCTTCGTTTCGTAACGCGTGGTCAAAAACGGCTTGGTCAAAGCAGCTTGATTCGCTGTGATTATTCCATGCGAAGGCGGCGTGCGCTTGCCGTGGCCTGCAACGTTGGCCAGACGGATAAGTCTCAATGCGGGGAACGCTTTTGCTCGGCGGTGCGCGCCTCGCGCGCCTGGACCCGGTCGTCGAGCCGGCGCGAGAAGAGCAGCATGCCCAGCCTGCGGCTGCGGACCTTGGTCTGCCCGCCGAGATCCTTCGGCGGATTCGGTTGAAGCGCCCAGAAGAGCGCCAGCAGCCAGCCGAGCAGCGTCCAGCCGAGCACGGCGTTGAAGACCGCGAGAATCAGCAGGTCGTGACGCTGGCGTCTGTCGGCGATCAGCGCGGGGAGAAAGTAGAGCGCGACCACCGCTGCGAGAACGACGATCTCGAAGACGGAACGGCTCACCATATTTCATTCTCCAGAAAAAAGGGCGGAATATACCTGATTGATCATTGTCGCGCGGATTGGACCTGAGCGCACGCCGAGCCCTGACCGAATGGCCATCTCCGGCTGCGAGGGGTGTCGGCGGGCAGGGGTTCGGGTCTATCATCGGGGTTTTCATCGCAGGGAACCCAAACCATGATCTCCGACCCGTCCGAGGCAACCCGCCAACTCGACCACGACGAATTGCGTGACTTCGTAGAACGTAAATGGCATGACGAGATCGTGCCCGCGTTGACCGACTACATCGCGGTGCCCGCCAAGAGTCCGGCGTTCGACCCGCAGTGGGCGCAGCACGGCTATCTCGAGCGCGTCGTGCAGGAGGCCGCGAAGTGGGCGGAGCAGCAGCCGGTGCGTGGCCTGAAGCTGGAGATCGTGCGCCTGCCGGGTCGCACGCCGGTGATTTTCTTCGAAGTGCCCGCCACGCGCTCGGGCAGCAGCGAGACGGTGGTGCTCTACGGCCACCTCGACAAACAGCCGGAATTCGCGGGCTGGCGCAACGACCTCGGCCCCTGGACACCGAAGCTCGAAGACGGCCGCCTCTATGGCCGCGGCGGCGCCGACGACGGCTACGCGATCTATGCGAGCGTCACGGCGCTCGCCGCGCTCGACGCGCAAGGCATCGAGCGTCCGCGCTGCGTGGGTCTCATCGAAACCTGCGAGGAGTCGGGCAGCTACGACCTGCTGCCTTACGTCGATGCGCTGCGCGATCGGCTCGGCAACGTCGGCCTCGTCGTTTGTCTCGATTCGGGTGCGGGCAACTATGACCAGCTCTGGCTCACCACGTCGCTGCGCGGGCTCGTGTCGGGCGACCTTGAGGTCGAAGTCCTCGAGGAGGGGATTCACTCGGGCTCGTACGGCGGCATTGCGCCTTCCAGCTTCCGCGTGATGCGCCAGCTCTTCGAGCGTCTCGAAGATGCCGCGAGCGGCACGCTGTTGCCCAAGGGCTTCCATTGCGCGATCCCCTCGCAGCGCTTGAGCGAAGCCGAGGTCACGGCGAAGATTCTTGGCGAAAGCGTCTGGAAGACCATGCCTTGGGCGTGCGGCCAGGACGGGCGGCGCGTGCTGCCTACCACGACGGATCCGCAGCAGGCGTTGCTCGATTCCACGTGGCGGCCTTCGCTTTCGGTCACGGGCGCGGCAGGCCTGCCCGCACTCGCCGACGCCGGCAACGTGCTGCGGCCGCGCACGGCGTTCAAGCTCTCGCTGCGTTTGCCCCCGCTAATCGAGGCGTCGAAGGCCGTGGCCGAACTGAAGGCGTTGCTCGAACTCGACCCGCCGTACAACGCAAAGGTCACCTTCAAGCCGGACGCGGGTGCGGCCAACGGCTGGAGCGCGCCGGAACTCGCCCCGTGGCTTACCGATGCTCTCAATGCCGCCTCGCGTACCCATTTCGGCGCGGACTGCGCGTATCTCGGCCAGGGCGGCACGATTCCGCTCATGAACGTGCTGCAGGCAGGGTTTCCCAAGTCGCAGTTCATGGTGTGCGGCGTACTCGGCCCGAAGTCCAACGCGCACGGTCCGAACGAGTTCCTGCATGTGCCCTACGCGAAGAAACTCACGGCCACCGTGGCCGAAGTGATCGCCGCAGCGCCTTGAGTCTTTAGTGGCGGTGAAGAGAGGGCGCGTCGCCGGCGGGCGATTCGCCTTCCGCCACGTGCCCGTCTCCATGGCATGAGCAGCTCTCGTCGTCCATGGGCTGTTCGAGACTCCTCATGATCCCGCACTCGGCGCTGCTGCTCTGGTGAGCGTGGCAGCTTTCGCGCAGCGTGCGCAATTGCTGCTCGAGTACGCGCATCGATTCGATTTGCTGATGAATGCGCTCGATCTGGCTGTCGATCAACTCGTTGACTTCGTCGCAGGGCTGGCTCGGGTCGGCCTGGAAGCGACGCAGCATGCGGATATCCGCGAGCCCGATGCCCAGTGACCGGCAATGGCGGATGAAGTTGAGTTGCGCGGCGTGCACGGCCGTGTAGCTGCGGTATCCGTTGGTTTCGCGCGCGGGCTCGTCCAGCAGGCCCTCGCGCTCGTAAAAGCGCACCGTTTCGACGTCGCAGTGCGCAAAGCGCGCCAGTTCACCAATTCGCATGGTTGCGGCTCTCCCAAAAGACTTGACCCTGTAGTGACTACAGGCTGTTCAATGATTGTGTCACTTTTGGGAGAAACCGGCTATGAACCAGAGTTACTTGTCGCAGCCCGGCAATGCGCAGCGCTTGCGCGCGCGCGACGAGGAACGGGCTGTGGGCGGCGCTCACGGGTCTGGCGGCCTGGCTGGCGTGTGCTGCGGCCAGGAGCCTAAGCACGACCACAGCCTGGATCAAGGGCGCGATCATGATTGCGGCCACGGCCACGGCCACGGCCACGGCCACGGCCACGGCCACGGCCACGGCCACGGCCACGGCCACGGCGAAGAGCATAAGCACGATCACGACCACAAGCACGACCACAGCCAGCCCTGCGCCAGCGCGCACGCCGCCGAATCCGGATCCGGCGCCGCGCCCCAAGGTCACACGCACGGCACAGCCTGTTGTCATGACGGCGCGCCGCCGCAAAGCCCGCGCCGCGCAGCCCCGGCGCCCGAAGGCACGCGCCGCGCACGCTGGCGCATCGAAAACATGGATTGCCCGACCGAGGAGCGCTTGATCCGCAACCGGCTCGAGCCCATGCCGGGCGTCGCGCGCCTCGACTTCGACCTGCTCGCTCGCGAACTGACCGTGCATCATCGGCTCGACGATACGCAGCCGGTCGTCGCCGCGCTGCGAGCACTCGACATGGCGCCGCGCGAACTGGACGATAGCGCTTCGGCGCAAGCGGCCCCGCCGGCCTCTCCCGGCCTTGCGATGCGGCAGAAGCTGCTGCTGGCGGTGGGCGGCGTGGCCGCCGCCGGTGCCGAGGTGCTCGCCTGGACCACCGGCAAGGAAACCAGCCTGCTCGTACTCGCTTGCGCCGTCATCTCCATTCTTTGCGCGGGTCTGCCCACGCTGCGCAAGGGCTGGATCGCGCTGCGCAATTTCACGATCAACATCTACTTCCTGATGTCGATCGCGTTGATCGGCGCCATTGCGATCGGCAAGTGGCCCGAAGCGGCCATGGTGGTCTTCCTCTTCGCCCTCGCGGAGGAAATCGAGGCGCTTTCGCTCGAACGCGCCCGTCAAGCCATCCGCTCGCTCACCGCACTCGCGCCCGAAACCGCCGAGGTCTGGCAAGCCAGCGATGACGCACCTGAACAAGGCGAATGGCGCGAGCACGCTGTGGGCGAAGTGGCGGTAGGCAGCCGTATTCGCGTGCGCACCGGCCAGCGCGTGCCGCTCGACGCGCGCGTCGCGGCCGGCCGCGCCGCGCTCGATCAGGCGCCGATCACGGGCGAGAGCCTGCCGGTCGACAAGGAGACCGGCGCGGCACTTTACGCGGGCAGTATCGTCGTCGATGGCGTGGTCGAGGCGGTCGTCACTGCGGCCGCGCAGGACAGCACGCTCGCGCGCATCGCAGCGGCGGTGCAGGAGGCGCAGGCGCAACGCGCGCCCACGCAACGTTTCGTCGACCAGTTCGCGCGCTACTACACGCCGGCCGTGGTCGTGCTCGCCGTGATCATCGCGCTCGCCGGGCCGCTCGTGTTCGGCGGCGCGTGGAGCGTGTGGCTCTACAAGGCGCTCGTGCTGCTCGTGATTGCCTGCCCATGCGCGCTCGTCGTCTCGACGCCGGTGACGGTTGTGAGCGGGCTCGCCGCCGCCGCTCGCCACGGCATGCTCGTGAAGGGCGGCGTGTGGCTCGAACGCGGCCGGCTGCTCAAGGCCGTTGCGCTCGACAAGACTGGCACCCTCACGCGTGGCGAGCCTGTCCTGACCGATGCGCTTGCGGCGCCGGTCCGGGCGCCGGTCCTCGCAGAGGCGTCCGGCGAAGCCCAGCTTTCTACCGGGGAAGCACTGCGGATCGCCGCGAGCCTGGACGATGCGAGCACGCACCCCGTCGCGCGTGCGGTGGTCGAAGGCTGGCGGACGCGTCAGCCGGATACGCGCCTGCTCGCGGTCGATCAGTTCGCGGTGCTAAACGGTCGTGGCGTGCAAGGCCGCATCGACGGCACGCTCTGGAGCCTCGGCAATCACCGTCTGGTGGAGGAGCTGGGTTTGTGCTCGCCCGAACTCGAAGCGCAACTGGCAACATTGGAGCAGGCCGGCAAGACGGCGATCGTCCTGTGCGCGCCACAGGAGGCGGTTGCCGTGTTCGCCGTGGCCGACGCATTGCGTGCAGAGAGCGCCCCGGCCGTGCAGGCCTTGCGCGCGCTCGGCGTGACGCCCGTCATGCTGACCGGCGACAACGCGTCGACCGCGCGAGCGATTGCCGATCAGCTCGGCATCGACGACGCGCGCGGCAATCTGCTGCCGCAGGACAAGCAGGATGCGGTCGCCGCGCTCTCGCAGCAGTACGGCATGGCGGCGATGGTCGGTGACGGCGTGAACGACGCGCCCGCGCTCGCTCGCGCCGACATCGGCTTCGCGATGGGGGCGGCCGGCACCGCGACTGCGCTCGAAACCGCCGACGTCGCGATCATGGACGACGATCCGCGCAAGATCGCGGCGTTCATTGGCCTTTCGCGCAAGACCGCGGCCGTGCTTACGCAGAACATCACGCTTGCACTCGGCATCAAGGCGGTGTTTCTCGTGCTCGCGATGGCGGGTGAGGCCACGCTCTGGATGGCCGTGTTCGCCGACGTGGGCGCGAGCCTGCTCGTCGTCGCGAACGGCCTGCGCGTGCGCCGGCATTTCGACGCCACGCGCAGCGGGGCAAAGCCTGCCGCATCGACGGTGCAACGCAACTAACTGCCAAGCCCGCCCATGCATGCCAGGCGCGCCTCACCAAGGCTTGGCGAGGCGCGCGCGCAGTTCTGCACGCGTGCTCTCGTCGAACGCGCCAAGGTAGCCAAAGCGGCCGGCAACGAGGGTTGCGACGGGCACGCCGTCGCGGAACACGATGCGGTTGCCGGCGAGCGCCGGCACCTTCTCGCCCGGCAGCAGCGTGCCAAGGAGGTTGAGCGGATCGGCGGCGCTCACGCAGACGAGCGTGCCGCCGTCGCCTTCTTTCGATCCGCGCCGCCGCACGTCGCGCAGCAGCGCCACGGCTTCGGGCAGTGCGAACTGTTCGCCCGAAATCCCGGTGACGAAGCGCCCGCCGCGAACCTCGCCGCGCGCCTCCATGCGATGCAACACGCGCAGCAGGTCGCGCCAGGGCGGCAGCCATGCCGCCTCGCGTCCGAGCAGATGCCAGCTGACCACGCCATAACGGCGCAGCAGCACGTTCGCGACGTGCTCGAGCAGTTCCGGGGCGGCGGGTGGGCGGCGCGACGGGCTGGCGCTGGTCTGCCTCGCGCGCTCAAGCGCCTGCGCGCGTGTACCTGCCGCAACACGCGTATCCAACGGAGTCGATTCCGCCGTGGCGAGCGCCTTCGTATTGCCCGTCTCCACCTGGAGATCAGTCGACGCATCGGCGGTATTGGCCAATTGAACGCGCCTGAGCGCCGCCCAGCGCCCCGCGTCAGCCATGCCGCCCGCGAGCGGCCCGAAGCCGCGCGCCCGCCGTCTGCCGTGATGCGCGCTGCGCTGTGCCGCCGGCTTCACGAGCGCGCGCAGTCCGGCAAAGCTGTCCGCATTCACGAGGCCAGCCGCCACCAGTTCGCCAAGCGCGTTTTCCAGTTCGACGCCGAGCAGATGCGCGTCTGCGGCCAGTTCGTCGAAGAACATCGCGCCATGCCGCAACAGGGCTTCGTACACACGCTGCGCCCGCGCCGACAGCCCCGCACTGTTGGGCGCTTCGACTAGCCCCATCCAGCGTACGAGTTCGCGGCGCGCGAGCAGCACGACCGGCGTGCTGCGCACGGTCGATGCGGACGCCGCGCGCGCGGGCAGCCTGGCCCACGCGAGACGCCCCGAGCGGCATAGCTCGTCGAGCAGCATGGGCGTGTAATCGTCGATGCGCGCCGGCAGAATTTCGTCTTCCCACGCTAGCGCCGAGGCTTCCCAGCCTTCGAGCTGGTCGAGCACGGCGGCCAGTGCGTCGCGCCCCGAGCCGCGCGTGCCGGGCGCCACGCGTTGCCATTCGAAGAGGAAGCGCATGAAGTCGTGGCGCTCGACCGGCTCGATTTCGCGCCGGAGCTTGCGCACCGTGTAGCGATGGATGCGCGCAAGCAGATGGCGTTCGCACCATTCCTCGTGGCCGCCGCTCATCGCTTGCTGCGTGAAGCGTCCGCGCATCACCGTGCCTTCGGCTTCGAGGCGCGTGAGCGCGAGCGCCGCCACGCTCGCCTCCAGCGCCAGCGGCCGCGCCACCTGCGCGACTGTCAGCGGCCCGAAGCCTGAGAGGCGCGCGCGCACGATCTCGACGAGCGCCGCGTCCTCGGTCCACGTATCCGTATATTCAGGCGGTGGCGTGAGTGGCGGTTCGCACGTTGCCTGTGGGTAAATCGCCTGCACGCAAGCCAGCCGCTCGATGCCCACCCACAGCGCGTCGTGTTCCGCGACCGGCAGCCGCGTGGCGCGCCCCGCCTCCGCCAGGTCGGCGAGCCATGCCAGCCACTGTGGCACCTGCTGCGCTTCGCTCTCGGTCAGCGCGCCGAGGCTCGTGAGCGCGTCGTGCATTTCGTCGGCGTCGCGCACTTGCGGCCACGCTTCTTCGCGCACGCTCGCGATGGCTTCGGGGTCCAGCGCGCCAAGATCGTCGGTGGATTCGGGGTCGCTCCAGCGGCGTGAAAGCACCGCCTGCGTGCGGCGTTCCTCGATCGGCGCATCGTCGAGAAACGCATAGGGGCGCGCGGTGAGAATCTCGGCCGCGAGCGGCGAGGGCGCGGGCAACTCGCGCACCACGAGCTTCACATCACTTGCCTCGATGCGGCGCAGCAGGGCGAGCCATGCTTCGGTATCCATAGCATCGTGCAGGCAGTCGTCGAGCGTCTGATCCACGAGCGGATGGTGCGGCACTTCGCGCTCCCCCGCGATGTTCTCGACGCACGCCACCTGGTCGGGGAACACGGCTGCGAGCAGGTCTTCGCTGCGCATACGCTGAATCTGCGGCGGCGTCTTGCGGCCGCTGGTCTGGCGCGGCAGCGCGAGCGACGTGGTCGCGTTCCAGCGCCAGCGCACGCCGAAGAGCGGCGCGTCGAGCAGCGCCTGCACGAGCAGATGCTCCGCGGAATTCGAATGCAGATAGCGCCACACCTCGTCCAGCGCGAAGCTGTGCGCGCCGGTGAGCGAAAGGATGATGGCGTCCTCGGTCGCGGCCGCCTGCAGCTCGAAGTTGAACTGGCGGCAAAAGCGCTTGCGCAGGGCGAGGCCCCACGCACGATTGAGGCGGCTGCCGAACGGCGTGTGGATCACGAGCTGCGTGCCGCCCGCCTCGTCGAAAAAGCGCTCCATGACGAGCGTGTCCTGCGTGGGCAGTACCGTGAGCGCCGTGCGGGCGCGCGCGAGATATTCGACGATCTGGCGCGCCGCGGCGTCGTCGATCTCGAGCGATGCGGCGAGTGCAGCCGTGGCGCGATCGACTACGGCGGGCGACGCGGCGTCGTCTGCCGCATTTGTGCCGGCGATTGCAGGCCCACCCGCACCCGCATCGATCAGCGCCGCTTCCACCTGCTTGCGCAGTCGTGAAATGGCGAACGAAAGCTCGTCGCTGCGGCCTGGCGCCTCGCCGAGCCAGAACGGGATGTTGGGCGGCTGCCCCTGGGCATCTTCCACACGCACGCGGCCCGCTTCGATGCGCAGAATCCGGTACGAGGCGTTGCCGAGCTGGAACACATCGCCCGCAAGGCTCTCGACAGCGAAGTCCTCGTTGACGGTACCGATCTGCACGCCCTGCGGTTCGAGCAGCACCGAGTAGTCGGCGTTGTCGGGAATCGTCCCGCCCGACGTGAGCGCGACGAGCCGCGCGCCGCGCCGTGCGCGCAGCGTGTGGCTCACCACGTCGCGATGCAGATAAGCGGCGCGCGGCCCGTGACGGCTCGTGTAGCCCTCGGCGAGCATGCGCAGCACGGCGTCGAACTGTGCGCGCTCGAGCGTGGCCCACGGCGTGGCGCGCCGCACGAGCGTGTAGAGCGCGCCTTCTTCCCAGGCTTGGCAGGCCACTTCCGCGACAATCTGCTGCGCGAGCACGTCGAGCGGCGCGTGCGGCGGCGTGAGGCGATCGAGTTCGCCGCGCCGCACGCTGTCGAGCAGCGCCGCGCATTCGATCAGGTCGTCGCGCGAAGTGGGGAAGAGCCGCCCCTTCGGCACGCCGCCGACCTGGTGGCCCGAGCGCCCCACGCGCTGGAGGAAAGCCGCGATCGAGCGCGGCGAGCCGATCTGGCATACGAGATCGACGTCGCCGATATCGATGCCCAGTTCGAGCGACGCGGTTGCCACGAGCACGCGCAGATCGCCGCTCTTAAGCCGCTGCTCGGCGAGAAACCGATGCTCGCGCGCGAGGCTGCCGTGGTGCGCGGCTACCGCCTCGGCACCCAGACGGTCGGTGAGGTGGCGCGCCACGCGCTCGGCCATGCGGCGCGTGTTGACGAACACGAGCGTGGTGCGGTGCATGGCGACGAGTTCGGCCATGCGGTCGTACACGCGCTCCCACACATCGTTCGCCATGACGGCTTCGAGCGGCACGGGCGGCACTTCTATCGCGAGGTCGCGCTTGCGCGTATGGCCCACGTCGACGATCTCGCAGGCGGGCGGGTTGGCGTGCGGATCCTGCGACGCCTCGCCCATGCCGACCAGAAAGCGCGCGACGGTTTCGATCGGCTTTTGCGTGGCCGAAAGGCCGATGCGCAGCAGGCGCGAGCCGCACAACGCGTCGAGCCGCTCGAGACTCAGCGCGAGATGGCAGCCGCGCTTGTTGCCCGCGAGCGCGTGAATTTCGTCGACAATCACACTGCGCGCGCTCGCCAGCATGCGGCGCCCCGACTCGGAGCCGAGCAGCACGTAGAGCGATTCGGGCGTCGTCACGAGAATATGCGGCGCGCGTTTTCTGAGCGCCGCGCGCTCGGGCTGCGGCGTGTCGCCGGTGCGTACCGCGGTGCGGATTTCGACCGGCGGCAAGCCGAGGCGCGCGAGTTCCGCTGCGATCCCTTCGAGCGGCCGTTCGAGATTGAGGCGGATATCGTTGGAGAGCGCCTTGAGCGGCGACACGTAGACGACGAGCGTCGTGTCGGGCAGCGCGCCGCCGTTCGCGAGACCTTCGCGCACGAGTTCGTCGAGCGCCGCGAGAAAGGCGGTGAGCGTTTTGCCCGAGCCCGTCGGGGCGGCCACGAGCGTCGCGCGCCGGCTCGCGATGAGCGGCCATGCGGCGCGTTGCGCGGCGGTGGGCGCGTCGAAGCTGCGCCGGAACCAGCCGGCCACGGCCGGATGAAAGCGCGCGAGCACGTCGCCGTCCGCACTGTCGTGATTGGCGGCGGCTTCGGACGCTTGCGGATCGGATACAGACGAAGGCGTTGTCATGCGGATATCGAGCGGCGGAGCAGTCGGCGTTGCACGTCTGCCAGTCTCGCAGCTTTCGTGCGCGTCTGCCTGGCGGGAGAGGGGGGCCGTCCGGGCCGACGTTCGGCAAGCGTAGCGCGAACGCAGTATCCTCGCCGCGTTGGCTTTTCCCTCGAACCACGACGGAGTCACACCATGCGTTACAACACCCTGGGCCGCACCGGCCTGTTCGTTTCCGAACTCTGCCTCGGCACGATGACCTTCGGCGGCGGCGCCGGTATCTGGAACCAGATCGGCGATCTTCAGCAGTCCGACGCCGAACGTCTCGTTGGCCGCGCGCTGGATGCCGGCATCAATTTCATCGATACCGCCGACGTCTACTCGCAGGGCGTATCCGAACAGATCACCGGTCAGGCGCTCAAGAACCTCAAGGTCCCGCGCGAACAGGTCGTGCTCGCGACCAAAGTATTCGGCGAAATGGGCTCGTCGCCCAACGAGCGCGGCGCCACGCGCTATCACATCATGGATGGCGTGAAGGCGAGCTTGAAGCGGCTGCAGGTCGACCACATCGACCTCTACCAGATTCACGCCTTCGATCCCGTCACGCCCATCGAGGAGACGGTGCGCGCGCTCGATACGCTCGTACAGCAAGGCCACGTGCGCTATGCCGGCGTGTCGAACTGGGCGGCCTGGCAGATCGTGAAGGCGCTTGGCATTGCGCAGCGGGAGGGGCTCGCGCGCTTCGAGTCGCTGCAGGCCTACTACACGATTGCGGGGCGGGATCTCGAACGCGAACTCGTGCCGATGCTGGAAAGCGAAGGCCTCGGGCTGATGGTCTGGAGTCCGCTCGCAGGCGGACTCCTGAGCGGCAAGTACGGACGCGACCAGCAAGGCGAGGCGGGCAGCCGACGCACGACCTTCGACTTTCCGCCCGTGAATCGCGAGCGCGCATGGGACTGCGTGGACGCGATGCGGCCGATCGCGCAGGCCAAAGGCGTTTCGGTTGCGCAGATCGCGCTCGCGTGGCTGCTGCATCAGAAGGCGGTGACGTCGGTGATCATCGGCGCGAAGCGCGTCGATCAACTCGACGACAACATCGCCGCGACGAAAGTGAAGCTCAGTGTCGAAGAGCTGGGCGTGCTGGGCGAGGCGAGCGGGTTGCCTGCGGAGTATCCGGGCTGGATGCTCGCGCGCCAGGGCGAGCAGCGGCGCGCGCAGCTCAAGCAATCGCGCCAGGAAGAATGAGGCAGAAATGAGACGCGCCGGCGGTGCAGGCCGCCGGCGCGATCTGGTCGGACTCTTGTCCGGCTTGTCGACGGCCCGTCAGCTCGCCGCCGAGACCTTCAGATGGTTCTTCACCGAGGTCACGCCCGAGACGCCTTCCACGACCTGTTTGGCGTTGTCGCGGTCCTCGGCGCTCGGCACCGTGCCCGTGAGCGAGACCACGCCCTTGCGCGTCTTCACGTGGATGTGCTCCGACTTCACGTTCTTCGCGCCGAGCAGTTCGGCCTTGACCTTGGTCGTGATGGTTGTGTCGTCAACGTGCTGGCCCACGGATTCCGAACTGCCCGAAGGCGCAGTGCTGTTCGTCGTGGTCTGCGCACCGGCCATCAGTGCGAACGTCATGCAGGCGGCGCCAGCCGCGGTCTTGAGGATCAGGATGCGCTTCATGGCTACTCCCTTTCTGGTTGTGGTCACGGCTTTCCTCCGCAAGGTGCGTGCCTCGCCGCATCCATGCTCGCGCAGCGCGCCGTTGCAAGACCCCTGGCAGTGACCGGAGCCGACCACCACGCGGGATCGCTGCCGCTTCACGCGACCACGGTTTTCCCCGCCGGCGCGCGCAACAATTTTTCCGCACCTTTGTAAAAATCTCCATCGCGGGGTCGGAAAAGAGGCCGGCACCCCCCTGTTGCAAGCGCCGATCCCGTTTCAAAACAGGGTGTTGTAAAAACTGGCATGGCTGTTGCATGAGAGGGCTACCACTCAATTCAACAAAACGGGATTGCCATGCCTTCCATCGCGTTACACGCGCGCCAGCATCTGGCGCTCACGCCGCGTCTTCAGCAGGCGGTGAGGCTGCTGCAACTGTCGTCGCTCGAATTCCAGCAGGAACTGCGCGAAGCGCTCGACACCAATCCGTTCCTCGAATACGTTCCGCCCGCCTCGGAAACCGGCGAGGCCGCCGAAGCGGCCAATGGCGCTGCGGGCATCGGCTCCGCGGCGGCGCCCGCGGCCGAAGTTTCCGCCATGGCGACAGAAGGCGCGGGCGCGGCTCTCGAATCCGGCCTCGATGCCGGTATGGGGCAGGACGCGTCGCCCTATGGCGAAACGTCGTACGCCGAGAGCAGCTACAGCGACGAAGGCTCGGGCTACACCGCCGAGATGCCGACGCCTGGCGCCTTGCGCACGTCGAGCTATCGCGGCGGCGAAGACGGCGATTCCGAGGCTTCCGACTGGGTGCGCGTGCCGGTTACGCTGCGCGAGCAGCTGCATGAAGCGTTGCGCCTCGCGCCGCTCGAGGACCTCGACCGCATCGCAGCGCAGGTCGTGATCGAGGCGCTCGACGACGACGGCTATCTGCGCCAGGACCTGGCCGATCTCGCCGATGAAGAGGGCGGCGGCGACACGCTCGACGAGGACCGTCTGCGGGTGGCGCTGCGCGTGGTGCAGACGCTCGATCGCCCTGGCATCGGCGCGCGCTCGCTCTCCGAATGCCTCGCGCTGCAGCTCGCTGCCATGCCCGAGGACACGCCGCATCGCGAACTGGCGACGCAGATCGTCACGCAGCATCTCGAACGCCTCGCGCGCCGCGAGCACGGCGAGCTGCAGCGCCAGCTCGGCTGCGACGCCGTTTCGCTGCAGGCCGCGAGCGCACTGGTGCGCCGCCTCGATCCGAAGCCGGGCAACCACTATGGGCGCGCGGACGGCGGCTATGTCGTTCCCGATGTGATCGTGCGCCAGGTGCGCGGCAAGTGGGTCGTGAGCGTGAACCCGGCTATCGAGCCGCGCGCGCGCATCCACAAACTCTATGCGGAGATGTTCGCGCGCTCGGACCAGACGAGCCGCTCGCCGCTCGCGCAACAACTGCAGGAAGCGCGCTGGCTGATCCGCAACGCGCACAAGCGCTGCGAGACGATCCTGCGCGTGGGCGAGTGCATCGTCGCGCGCCAGAAGGCGTTCTTCCAGTACGGCGAAATTGCGCTGCGGCCCATGCTGCTGCGCGACGTCGCCGACGAACTGGGCCTGCACGAATCGACCATTTCGCGCGCCACGGGCAACAAGTACATGGCCACGCCGCGCGGCATCTTCGAGTTCAAGCGCTTTTTCCCGCGGGAACTCGAAACGCGTACGGGCGGCACATGCTCGGCGGCAGCGGTGCGCGCGCTCATCAAGGAAATGATCGACGCCGAAGATCCGCGCGACCCGCTTTCCGACGTGATCCTCACGCAGGAACTCGAAAAGCAGGGCGTGCAGGTGGCGCGCCGCACGGTCACGAAGTATCGGCAGATGATGAAGCTGCCAGCGGCGGAAATGCGCCGGCAGATTTGAGGAGGTGCGCGGTTTCATCCGCGCACCAGTAGACGGGGGGGAGGTCGGCGGCGCGTGACCGGCGTGACGATACCTAGGCCAGCACGTATCGTCACGCGCGCCGCTTTAACGCACGCTTTAACGCATTGTGGGCGGGTATTCCGGGCAGTCGATAAAATACGAGCCATTGCTCATATTCGGCGCCCGTTCCCCTTTCCCACCATGACTCAAACGCCACGCGGCAAAAGCCGCACCACGCCGCTAGACGCGCGCAAGCGGCCGATGCAGCGACGTTCCGCCGCCACAGTCGACGCGATACTCGAAGCCGCCGCCCGCATGCTCGAAAGCGCGGGCCTGGCCGGCTACACCACGAACGCCATCGCTGCGCGCGCGGGCGTGAGCGTCGGCTCGCTCTATCAATATTTTCCGAACCGCGACGCGCTCACGGCCGCCTTGATCGACCGTGAGAGCGCGCCGCTCCTTGCCGAGGTCGATGCCGCCGCTGCGGCGCCGAGCTGCGAGGCGGCGTTGCTCAGACTGATTCGCGCGGCGGTCGCGCATCAGATGCGGCGCCCGGAACTGGCGCGTCTGCTCGATTTCGAGGAGCGGCGACTGCCGCTTGGCGAACGCGACGCACGCGTGAGCGAGCGGATTCACGCGGTCCTTGTCGGTGCGTTCGGGCTCGCCGACGCGCCGCGTATCGACGACCGGCGCACCGCCGCGCTCGACGTGATCGCCATCGTGCGCGGTATGGTCGACGCGGCGGGCGAGCGCGGCGAAACCGACGCTCCGGCGCTGGAGGCGCGCGTCACACGCGCAGCGATCGGCTATTTGTGGCGCACCGAGCGCGGCGCGTAGCGTAAGCGGCCTTGTTTGCCTGCGCCGGCGCGCGGGAGCTTGGCGCATTCTCCGGTGGTGTGCTGCGTGATGCCGAGCCATCGCGCAACGCGCCCTAACGTGAGGCCGTTGCACAGCAGATTCAGCAGCACGAAGGCAGCGGCCATGGCGGCAGCGAACGCGCGGGTGTCGGGCGAAAGCGCGTCGTTGCGCGCGACGCATACCGCGAGCGTAAGCGTGACGGGGCCGCGCACGCCGCCCCAGGCGATCAGCCATTGATGCGCGCGCGGAAGCGGCTCGCAGATACCCAGGCGGCTCAGCAGCGGCAAGAAGATCGTGAGGATGCCGAAGCGGCTCAGAATGGCGGCCACCAGTGCGAGTGCGAGCGGGAGCATGTCGCGCATATCCAGCTTGTGCAGCAGACCAGGGACGTGCGCGGACGCGAGCAGAAAGACGGCGGCGGAGGCGATGCCGGCCTGGTACGTCCATAGCTGGCGAAACAGCGCCTGGCTCGCGGCGGGGCGGCGTGTTCGCATGAGCCGGTTGGCCGCGAGACCCGCGCACACGACAGCGGCCACGCCGGAAACGTGAAGCCAGCGTTCCGCTGCGGGATAGAGCAGCGTGGGCAGCGCGAGCGAGAGCGCGTACTCGGAAAAGGGCAGACTGCGCAGCGCGCTGGAAGCGGTGACGAAAAGCGCGCCCGCGAGCGCCCCGAACGCGCAGCCGCCGACGAGTGAAACGAGGAAGGCTGCGAGCGGATGGCCGTGCATGTGCGCAGCGGAAGGCGCGAGCGCCAGCGCACTGGTGAGGAGTGTGGAGATGGCGATGGCGGCGGCGTCGTTGAGCAGGCTTTCGCCCTCGATCAGCCGGATCAGGCGTTCGGGCGCGCCACTGTTGCGAAAGAGCCCGATTACGGTGGAAGGATCGGTCGTGCTGACGATCGCGCCGAGCAGCAGACACACGATCAGGCTCTCGCCGCTGCTGATCCACGTGGCGAGGCCAACCGCTGCCGCGGCGGCCACGACCGCGCCGATCGCGAGCAAGAGGATCGGCGCGAGATCGGCGAGAAGACCGCGCGTATCGACCTGCAACGCCGCTTCGAAGAGGATGGGCGGCAGGAATATCCAGAGATAGGCCTCGGGCGGCAGCGATGGCGTGAGGAATGGGATGACGTTTGAATCCGTGAAGCCAGGTGCGAAGTGAAGCAAGGCGAGGTATGCGGTGCCGAGCAGTACGCCGGCGCCGGTCAGGCCGAATGAATCGGAGAGGCGAAAGCGCTGTGCGGCGGCATGGCAGAGCGCGATGAGGAGCAACAGGGTGCCGGTACGGATGGTGAATTCGATTGCGGTTTGCAAAGGCGGGAAACTCCGAGGTGCGGCTGGGCGGCTGGGCGGCTGGGCGACTGGGCGACTGGGCGACTGGGCGGCGGGAGCGTGCTGGAGGGCCCGCAGCGTATCGATGCAGTATCTCGCTGCGATGCAGCATTGAATAATGACGTATATCAAACTCTCGCTGACGGAGTCATTACTACACCATTACAGGGTTTTACGAGTCGGATCAGGTGCGATGATGGTCTCTGCTGGCCCCCAAAAGACGCCCACGCACGGCAATAGCGCTTTTTGGGGGGGCGATGGCAGCGGCTCCGCCGGAGCCGTGGTCAGCTAGTTGGTGCCGAGACGCTCGATCAGCCCCATGGCTGCCGCCGGGTTGCGTTCCTTGAAGCCGCTGATGACGTACAGAAACACGTCGCGGCCCGCCTTCGCGGCGAGCGGCTTTGCGTAGGTGGCGAGATCGCCCGGGGATTCGCCGCGCGACCAGGCGAGCGCACGCCTCGCCCAAAGGTCGAGGTCGGCGGGGGCATAGCCCTGCGGGTGTTCCTGCGCGGTTCCCATGATGCGGGCATAGACGAACGGCGCACTGGCGTCGCCGATCAGCGGGTAGCTGGAGTCGCCGGAGACGACGATCGCCGCCTTGTGCTTGCGTGCGAGCGCGACGAATTCCGGCGTGCAAAAGCTTGCGTCGCGCACTTCGAGCGCATGGCGCAGCGGACGGCCTTCGGCCTCGTCCGGCAGCAATTCGAGGAATCGTGCGTAGTCCTCTGGATCGAAGCGTTTGCCTGGCGTGATCTGCCAGTTGATCGGCCCGAGCTTGTCGCGCAGGTTCAACACACCGCCGCTCAGGAAGCGCTCAATCGTGGCGCCGGCCTCGGCCAGCACGCGGCGATTCATCGCAAAGCGCGGGGCTTTTAGCGAGAACACGAAGTCTTCGGGCGTTTCGTCGTGCCAGCGCGTAAAGCTTTCCGGGCGCTGCGCGCCGTAGTAGGTGCTGTTGATTTCCAGCGTCGAGAGATGGCGGCTCGCGTACTCCAGCTCGCGGCGCTGCGCAAGTTCGCTGGGATAGAACGCGCCCCGCCAGGGCGCGTAGATCCAGCCGCCCACACCGACGCGAATCCGGCCGTGCCGGTTTTTTGAACTGGATGAGGGCGCCATCGGAAATCCGCCATCGAAGCCGCGATGGCGCAGTGTAGCGCAGCACAGGGGACGGCCGCCGGTTAGCGCGCCGGGTCCCGAATTGCGAAATCATCTCGATTTTTAAGCATAGTCCGATATTTTCTTGTGGGCTGTGAGGCTACTTTAGTCATGTTGTGTCAGATAACCTCACAGGGACCATCAGATGTCTTCCCGCATATCTCCGGAACTCACCGATGCGCAGTGGCGCAGCATCGAGCCCATGTTTCACGAAATCCGCGTTGACGGCCGTCGCCGCGGGCGCCCCGCGCACAATCCTCGTCTCGTCTTTGCCGGCATCCTTTGGGTCCTGGCCACTGGGTCTGTCTGGTCGAAGTTGCCCGAGCAGTATCCCGATTTCCGCACCTGCCATCGCCGCTTCAAGCTGTGGTTCGACGCCGGCCTCGTGCATCACGCCATGGAGCGTTTGTACGGCCAGGAAGGCCTCGCCCTGTGCACGGCAATGGCCTCGCGCATGCAGCCGTGGCGCGCGCCGGTTGGCCGCAAGCCGCGCTATCCGGTGGCGTCCACGCTGCGCTGGCCGCTCGTGCGGCCTTTCGTCGAGCGATAAGTGCGCAGGGCGCCGTGGCGGCGGATGATGAGTCCGCCGCAGCATCAAATCTCCCCATCCTCCGCACGCATGCGCGCGAACAGCGGCGCCCACCATGGCTCGCGCGAGAAGGCCTCGATTTCCACGTCGGTGTTGAGATCAACGGTGCGCTGCCGCTCGCGCGCATCGAGTGGGTCCGCTTGCGCGAACTGCATGGCAAGCACGTCGGTGCCGGCGTCGGAAGCGTCGCGCGGCCCGCGAGCGCGGGCATTGACGCGCTCGGCGAGCCGCGCTTGCGGCGCGTGAAAGTACAGGATCAGCATTGGCCGGTTCAGCTCGCTCGCGAGCGCCGCGAAGCGCGCGCGGTGCGCTGCCTTGAGAAACGTTGCATCGACGATCGCGGTGTAGCCCGCGTTCAGCACGTCGCGCACGTGGGCGACCAGGCGTTCGTAGTGGGCGTCGAGTGCGGCTTGCGTGTAGGTGCTTGCCGGCAGCGCATCGAGCGCGGGTGGCGCGAAGGGTTCGACACGCTTGCGTTCGAGATCGCTCGATACACGGATCGCCCCGCTCAATTCGGCCAGCGCACGGCTGGCTACTGACTTACCCGACCCCGAAAAGCCGTGGCACAGCAGCAGCCAGGGCGCGGGTTCGCGCATGACGTGCGCTTCGCTTGCCGCGCACGTGAGGTAGCGAGCGACGTCGCCGCCGCGCGCCAGCGCGTCGTGCGATGCGTGCGACCCCGCTTTGAGTTGTGCCACGAGCGCCCGCACCAGCGCGCGATAGACGACATAAAGCCGCAACGCGGCGAGCCCCGCGAAATCCCCCGTGGCTTCGAGGTACCGGTTGAGCAGACGGTGCGCGTACGGCATGCTGCCGTGCGCGCGCAGATCCATCAGCAGGAACGCAAGATCGCAAGTCACGTCGATCCAGCGCAGCGCGTCGCTGAACTCGATGCAATCGAACATCAGCGCGTGTCGTCCGTGCCGCACGATATTGTCGAGATGCAGGTCGCCATGGCAGGCGCGTACGAATCCGTTTGCGCGCCGGGCGTCGACGTGCTGCGCGAGGCGCGCGAGTTCGCTTTCGCAAGTCGCGCGCAGCCCGGCGCGCGCTACGGCGTGCGCAGTGCGCGCATCCGCTTCGAGGGGCGCGAGCGCCGCAAGCACCTGCTCACGCAGCAGCGCCGCCGAGCCGAAGCGTGCAGCGGGTGCCATGGGCCCGTGACCGGCCCGGCGTGCATGGCGATGGATCGTCGCGAGCCTGGTTGCGGCTGCATCGATATCGGCCGTGTTCAGTTCGCCGTTCGAGAGCAGGTTCGAAAACAGCAGGCACTGGTCGAAGCGGCGCATACGAACTACGTAGTCGACAATCTTTACGTTGCCGCGCGTGCCGCGCCTGAGCTTGCAACGCCGACCGTCAAAAAATAGCGCACCGGTGTCGCGATAAATCGGTCCCGCGAACGGCGCATTCAGACGAATCTCAGCGTCGCAGCAGCGGAGTCGCGCATCGAGTCGCACAAAATTGACGAAGCCGAAATCGACGGGCTTCATGATCTTGTACGCGTACCGCCCAGCGAGATACACCACGGAAATATGCGTTTCGATGCGCACGATCCGCCCGGCCGGGTGCGCGTAGGTCGAGGCGCGCGAGAGCGCGGCGTCCACGAGGCGGCTGTGGCGCCGGGCCGCGCGCTGACGGTTGGAGACATGGCGTGAAAGCGGCGTGTCGGACATCGGCGTACCTCGCGTGGGAATGAAGGTGTACTGGGCGAGAATCGTCGCAACCAGCATACACGCGAGCCAACCCGGGAAGCCCGTTGCGCGGCACCTTACGGCCTTGATCGAAACGGCCTGCATAGGCATCGGCGTATTGCAGCTTTTGTGCAATCCGGCGAGGCTGCGCGATACTGTCAAGTTCAACCTAACGGGATTTCGGAGACATGGCGCATTTCGACGTATTCAACGGCGACGCAGACGGCATCTGCGCGCTGCATCAACTGCGGCTCGCAAGACCGCGCGAAGCGACGCTCATCACCGGCGCGAAGCGCGATATCGCACTGGTCGAGCGCGTGCCCGCGCAGCCCGGCGATTCGCTCACGGTGCTCGACATTTCGTTCGACGTGAACCGCAAGGCGCTCGCCGCGCTGCTCGCGAAGGGCGTCGCGGTCGAATATTTCGACCATCACCACGCGGGCGACCTGCCGATGTCCAGGAATCTCGTCGCGCATATCGACACCACGGCGCAGGTCTGCACGAGCGTGCTTGTCGACCGGCACCTCGCTGGCCGCTACCGGCCCTGGGCGATCGCGGCGGCCTGGGGCGACAATCTGCCCGACACGGCACAAGCCCTCGCGAAGCAGGCCGGGCTGGACGCCGCGCAGACCGCACAGCTGCGCGAGCTTGGCGAGTCGATCAACTACAACGCCTACGGCGACTGCGTCGAAGATCTCGTGATCGCGCCGCTCGATCTGTATGCGGCGATGAAGCCATATGACGACCCGTTCGGTTTCATCGCCTCGGCGCCCATCGTCGGTCAGCTCGCCCGTTGCCGTCACGACGATCTCGAACTCGCCCAGGCCATCGCGCCGCTCATCGCGTTGCAGTACGGCAGCGTCTGCGTGCTGCCCGACGAGCCGTGGGCGCGCCGGGTGCGCGGCGTGTTTGCCAACTTGCTCGCGAACGAGGAGCCCTCGCGCGCCCACGCGGTGCTGAGCGTGAACGCCGACGGCAACTATGCGGTGAGCGTGCGCGCGCCGCTCACGGAGCCGCGCGGCGCGGATGAACTCTGCCGCGCGTTCCCCGGCGGCAACGGCCGGGTGGGCGCAGCGGGCATCGACTGCCTCGAATCGAACCGGCTCGACGCGTTCGTTAGCGCGTTCGCGCGCGTGTTCGGCCGCACGAAGCCGGCTTCGGCCTAAACGACCCAACGCGTCAATGACCCGCCACTAAGCCTTTTCGCCCCCGCCCTGCGCGTTGCGCGCCGCTGGCCAACGCCAGTCGCGGATCTCGGGCATGTCGTCGCCGTACGCGTCCACGTAGCGACGGTGCGCGGCCAGCTTGTCGTGCAGTGTCTGGCGCAGGTGCGCTGCGCGCTGCGCGAGGCCGTCCACGCGGTCGATCACGGCTTCGCACAGGTGGTAGCGGTCGAGCCGGTTGAGCACGGTCATGTCGAACGGCGTGGTCGTCGTGCCTTCTTCGATAAAGCCGTGCACGTGAATGTTCGCGTGATTCGCACGCCGGTACGTGAGCTTGTGGATCAGCGTGGGATAGCTGTGGTGCGCGAAGATCACCGGCTTGTCGGTTGTGAAGAGCGCGTTGAAATCGGCGTCGGGCAGGCCGTGCGGATGGCGGTCGGCGGGTTCGAGCGTCATCAGGTCCACCACGTTCACCACGCGGACCTTCAAATCGGGCAGGCAGGTGCGCAGCAGGTCCACGGCGGCCAGCGTCTCCATGGTCGGCACGTCGCCGGCGCAGGCCATGACCACGTCGGGCTCGCCGCCGTCGTCGTTGCTCGCCCATTGCCAGATGCCGATGCCGTCCGCGCAGTGGCGAATGGCGGCGTCCATGTCGAGCCATTGCGCCTGCGGCTGCTTGCCGGCCACGATGATGTTGATGCGGTTCCAGGTGCGCAGCACGTGGTCGGTCACGGCGAGCAGCGTGTTGGCGTCGGGCGGCAGATACACGCGCACCGTGTCCGACTTCTTGTTCACCGCATAGTCGATGAAGCCCGGGTCCTGATGGCTGAAGCCGTTATGGTCCTGGCGCCACACGTGCGAAGTGAGCAGATAGTTGAGCGAGGGCAGCGGCCGCCGCCACGGAATTTCGCGGATCACCTTCAGCCACTTCGCGTGCTGGTTGAACATCGAATCGATGATGTGGATGAACGCCTCGTAACACGACATGAAACCGTGTCGCCCCGTGAGCAGATAGCCTTCCAGCCAGCCCTGGCAGGTGTGCTCGGAGAGGATTTCCATCACGCGGCCGTTGGTGGCGAGCTGGATGTCGTCGGGCGTGAACTCGGCGAGCCAGGTGCGCGACGTCACGTCGAATACGTCGCTCCAGCGGTTCGAGGCGGTTTCGTCGGGCCCGAAGATGCGGAAGTTGCGCGTGGGGTCGTTCACGCGCATGACTTCGCGCAGGAACGCGCCCATGACGCGCGTGGCTTCGGCATCCACCTGGCCGGGCGCCGGCACGTCCACGGCGTGGTGCTCGAATGGCGGCACGCGCAGTTCGCGCACGCGGCCGCCACCGTTCGAACGCGGGTTCGCGCTCATGCGTTTTTCGCCTTGCGGCGCGAGCGCGGCGATGTCGGGCACGAGGCGGCCTTGCGCGTCGAAGAGTTCTTCGGGCTTGTAGCTGCGCATCCAGCTTTCCAGCAGCGCGAGGTGTCCCGGCTTCGAGATGTTCGCGAGCGGCACCTGATGCGAGCGCCACGAGCCTTCGGTTTTCTGGCCATCCACCGTCTTCGGACCGGTCCAGCCCTTGGGCGTGCGCATCACGATCATCGGCCAGCGCGGGCGCACGTAGCCGGGCGGCAGGTTGCCGTGTTCGTCGGCGACTTCGCGTGCGGCCTTCTGAATGCGCGCGATCTCGTCGAACGCCTTATCGAACGCGGTAGCCATCAGACGATGCGCCACTGCGGGTTCTTCGGCCTCCACGAAGATCGGCTCGTGGCCGTAGCC
The DNA here is from genome assembly GCF_009789655.1 of Paraburkholderia acidiphila. Lineage (GTDB taxonomy): Bacteria > Pseudomonadota > Gammaproteobacteria > Burkholderiales > Burkholderiaceae > Paraburkholderia > Paraburkholderia acidiphila. Next base: position 1,227,307 of record NZ_CP046910.1, on the reverse strand, counting down.
CTTCATGAGCGAGGCGAGTTCGTCGTCGCCGATGCGCGCGAGCACCGTCGGCCCCGCGATCTTGAAGCCGTTCAAATGGAGAATGGGCAGCACCGCGCCGTCGGTGGCCGGATTGAGGAACTTGTTCGAGTGCCAGGCGGTAGCGAGCGGACCCGTTTCGGCTTCGCCGTCGCCCACCACACAGGCGACGATCAGATCCGGGTTGTCGAACACCGCGCCGTAGGCGTGCGAGAGCGCGTAACCGAGTTCGCCGCCTTCGTGGATCGAGCCTGGCGTTTGCGGCGCGACGTGGCTCGGAATGCCGCCCGGAAAACTGAACTGCTTGAAGAGCGCCGCCATGCCTTCCTCGTCGTGCGGCACGTTCGGCCAGGTCTCGCTATAGGTGCCTTCCAGCCAGGTGTTCGCGACGACGGCCGGGCCGCCGTGCCCCGGCCCCGCGAGAAATAGGATGTCGAGATCGCGCGCGTTGATGATGCGGTTCAGGTGCGTGTAGAGAAAATTCAGGCCCGGCGTCGTGCCCCAGTGGCCGAGCAGGCGCGGCTTCACGTGCGCGAGCTGCAGCGGCTCGCGCAGCAGCGGATTGGCGAGCAGATAGATCTGGCCGACCGAAAGATAGTTGGCGGCGCGCCACCACGCGTCCATGCGGCGCAGCAGGTCGTCGGAAAGCGGCGGGTGGGCAGGGGTGTCGGTAGCGTTCATGCGGGGCTCCGGTTGCGCGGCGGCGAAAGACGGACCGAGGCGGACTGCGCGCGCGGCGGCGCATGCCGGGTGCATGGCCAGGCGGTGGCGCCTCGCGGTCCTGTGGGATTCGTCTTATGTTGCCACGATCGCGCGCTGCGCCACGCCTGAATGTCCCGCGGCTGGGAGTCGCGTCGAGCGGTGAAGTTGCGGTGCAGCGCGCGATGCGCGACAGCCCGCGGCCCGATTGCATAACATGGTTTTATGGTGATCGATGCGGCGCGTTAGCCGCGTTCCGGCGAGGAGGATGGCGATGCGGGCAATGGTGTTCGACGGCGAGCGTGCGCGGCTGCGCGAAGCCGATTTACCCGACCCGGCGCCGGGCGCAGGAGAGCTGCTGATCGATGTGCGTGCGTGCGGCGTGTGCCGCACCGACCTGCATGTCGTTGACGGCGATCTCGGGCATCCGAAAAAGCCGGTCATTCCCGGCCACGAGATCGTCGGCACGGTCGCGGCGCTCGGGGCCGGCGTGACGGGTTTCGCGCCCGGCGACCGCGTGGGCGTGCCGTGGCTCGGCCATACCTGCGGCCATTGCCGCTTCTGCGCCGAAGGGCGCGAGAACCTCTGCGACGCGCCGGGCTTCACGGGCTACACGATCGACGGCGGCTACGCCACGCGCACCGTCGCCGACGCCCGCTACTGCTTCCATCTGCCGCGCCAGTACAGCGATGTCGAAGCCGCGCCGCTGCTCTGCGCGGGACTGATCGGCTATCGCTCGCTCGCGATGGCGGGCGATGCGCGGCGCATCGGGATTTACGGCTTTGGCGCGGCGGCGCATATCGTCGCGCAGGTCGCGCGTCACCAGGGGCGCACGGTCTACGCGTTCACACGTCCCGGCGATACCGCGGCGCAGCAGTTTGCACGGCGCCTCGGCGCGAGCTGGGCAGGCGGCAGCGACGAGCGCCCACCCGAGGAACTCGACGCGGCGCTGCTGTTCGCGCCGGTCGGCGCGCTCGTGCCCGCCGCGCTGCGCGCGCTGACGAAGGGCGGCACCGTCGTGTGCGGCGGCATCCACATGAGCGACATTCCCTCGTTTCCCTACGCATGGCTGTGGGAGGAGCGCCGTATTGTCTCGGTGGCGAATCTCACGCGCGAGGACGGCGCGACCTTCATGGCCATTGCCGCGCGCCACAAGCTGGAAATCGAGACCACGCCGTACCCGCTCGCGCGCGCGAACGAGGCGCTGGCCGATTTGCGCGAGGGACGGCTCACGGGCGCGGCCGTGCTGACGATGCGGTGAGTGCGCCTCCTGTCGGATCGATGACGATGCTGACGGAATGGAGACAACGGGTCGCACTGGCCAGGACGCGCATCCGTACCCAAATGCGCTACAACATATTTAGATAGCGCGTGCCGGAAGCCCGGCGCGCAATTTGGGCAAGACCCGGGAGGTCAACGATGTACAAGCAGATTCTCGTAGCGGTCGATGGCAGCCGCAGCGGCCGGCGCGCGCTCGACGAGGCCGTGAAGATCGCGAAGGCGACTGGCGGCGCCGTTCAGGCGCTGTGTGTCGTGCGGCATCCGGCGCGGCTCGTGGATGTCAGTTCGGGCTTCGCCGAGGAACAGGCGCGCCACTCGGCGGAGAACGACGCCGCAACGGCGGCGCTCGACGAAGCGAAACAGGTGTTCGCGCAGACCCAGGTGCCAGGCACCACGCGCGCAGCCGACGCGAACGGCGAGGAGATCGCCGCCGTGATCTCGCGCATTGCCGCCGAGGAAGACGCCGACCTCGTGGTAATGGGCACGCGTGGCTTGTCGGGCATGAAACGCCTGTTGCTCGGCAGCGTGGCCGAATCGTTCCTGCGTATGGCGGACCGGCCGGTCATGCTGGTGCGTGATGAAGAGGCGCCCGTCGCCTGAGCGGAGCGCCTCGTTCCACTGGCCGGTTAGCCGCGCAGGCGCGATCGGCCGGGCGGCCATTTTTCGCGGGTTTCCGGCCGCCCCGATGATCGGTTGATCCGTCGCGAAATACCCATAATAGCAAGCCCAGTTTTGACTCGCCACGCATCAGTTATCTCGATTTGTGACATTTATCAAGCGGCAAAACGCCCATTCGTCGCGCGGGAGCCCGTGTTCCTGCCTATGATGTTGGCTTGAGCCGACTGCGTTGCGAACGCACGGTACTCCGAAGCATCTCGTCTCTCATCGTCGCGCGTGAAGCGCTTACATTTCGCTCGCCGTTGAGCGCGTCCCATCGCGCTTGACGTTGTCAGTTTGGCAGCAAACGCGCCGGCGGCGCCGGGCGAAAGCTACATACGGAGGAGATTGACCATGGCTACCGCTTCCCATCCCCCATTCGACGCCTCGCTCGGCAACGCCCTGGGCGCCTCATTCGAAACGTATCGCACCAACACAACGGCCGCGCTGCGCCTGCTCGTCGGGCAACAGCAATGGCGCGAGCAGCTATTGAAGCTGGAGCAGCGCCGCATCGAGCGCGACCGCGAGGCGGTTGAAGGCCTGCTCGAATCGCTGCGCACCGCGCGCGACTGGACCGATTTTGCGGTCGCCACGCAATCGGTCTGGCGCGACTATCTCGGCGCGAGCACGACGCTCTGGCAAGAGGGCATGGCGGCCGCGATGCAGGGCGCGAGCACGTGGTCCGAGAGCGCGCGCGACTTCACGCAACAGTGGCAGGAGGCTTGCGCGGGCGCGCAGGCGGGCGCGTCCAAGGTGCCCGGCGCGCTGCCGATGCGCGAGTGGATGAATGCTTTCGAGCGTGCGATGAGCAGCGCCGCCAATGGCGCCGCGCATCCGGGGAAGGCGGCGGGTACAGGTCACGCACATCGCGCGAGCGCAGGCGGAGGCCAGCATGGCCACTAAGCGCGTTGCCTTCGTCACGGGCGGCATGGGCGGACTCGGCGAGGCGATCAGCCGGCGCTTGCACGATGCGGGCATGACCGTCGCGGTCTCGTGCTCGGCGGCGAGCACGCGGGCCGACGCGTGGCTCGCCGCTGAACGCGCGGCGGGCCGCGACTTCGGCTGTCATGAAATGAACGTTGCCGATTGCGACGCCTGCGAGCGCGCCGCGCAGCAAGCGCTCGACGATCTCGGCCAGGTGGACGTGCTCATCAACAATGCGGGCATTACCTGCGACCGCAGCTTCGTCAAGATGTCGAAAGCCGACTGGGACTCCGTGCTGCGCACCGATCTCGACGCGCTCTTCAACGTGACGAAGCCGTTCCTGCCCGGCATGATCGAGCGCGGCTTCGGGCGCATCATCAATATCGGCTCGGTCAACGGCTCGCGCGGCGCGTTTGGGCAGACCAACTATTCGGCGGCGAAAGCGGGCATGCACGGCTTCACGAAGGCGCTCGCACTGGAAGTGGCGAAAAAGGGCGTGACGGTGAACACCGTGTCGCCGGGCTATCTCGCCACGCAAATGGTGGAAGCCGTGCCGAAGGAAGTGCTGGACGCGCGCATCCTGCCGCAAATTCCGGTAGGCCGACTCGGCCAGCCGAACGAGGTCGCGGCGCTGGTGGCGTTCCTCTGTTCGGACGACGCGGCGTTCATCACCGGCGCCGATATCGCGATCAACGGCGGCATGCACATGCAATGACGCGCCGCGCGGCGCCGTAAAATTTTCGCGCACGGAAAAAAAAGGGGCTTGCAAACGCGCGAGGCGCCTTCATGTTGGAACGGTAAGCGGCAGCGACCGCGCCGCGCGAGCGGCGCGATTCGTGGCCGGCGATTCTCCATCGTTGACTGCGGAGGCGTCGGGCATCTGCGGTAATGAATCGCTAATTCAGGAGTCCGATGTAACTTTGATCGTTGCATCGGCAAGGAAAACGTTCAGTCCATGGAGGCATTTATGAGCACTATCTCGCGTTACGATCCGTTTTCGATGGAAAGTGTGCCCGATCTGTTTCACGGGCTGTTCCGGCCGTTGCGTGCCACGAGTGGCGTGGAAGGGCAGGCGGCCAGCATCCGGATCGACGTGACGGAAGACGAGGCTGGTTTCACGGTGAAGGCAGAAATGCCCGGCGTCGACCGGAAGGACATCGACGTGAAAATCGATGGCAATCTCGTTTCGATCGCGGCGAAGGTCGAGCGGGGCAGCGAGCTGAAGGAAGGCGAGCGCGTCGTGCGTCGCGAGCGGTATGCGGGCACCGTGAGCCGTGCCTTTACGCTGGCCGTGGAAATCGACGACGAAAAGGCGAGCGCGCAATACAAGGATGGCGTGCTAACGCTGGCATTGCCGAAACGGGCAGCGGCCGCGAGCAAGCGCCTCGAAGTCAACTAAGGCTGCAGAGGCTTTGAGCGGGCGGCGCGCAGACTGCGTATCGTGCAGCTGCGCGCCGATTTTTTTGGGGCACGACGTTGCCGATTCATCGACAGGTAACACAGCGAAACACGACTGTAGCGAAACTGTACGATTGACTCGCTATGCTGGGGAGACTCAAGCCCACGGCCCTTCGGTCGAATGCTTTTCGGGCATGTGGCGGGAATCGGTGCGCAAGCGCTGACTCCGGCCAACTACTGGAGAGACCCGATGCTCAGCCACCACGAACTAGCGACCTTGCTGCTGATCCGTGATGCGGACGCGCCGATTCAGACGCTCGATTCCGATTTCCTCGCACTTCAACGCTACCGTCTCGTCGAGATGGACGAAGCGGGGGGCGACTCCACGCTGCGCCTCACGACCCGCGGTCGCGAACTGCTGCGGCGTCTCACGCATGACGAAGGCGACGAGCGCAGTATTTGAGCAGCCGCCGCGCCCCGAGGTTGTACAGCAAGGCGTGTCAAGAGCGTTTCATCGAGCGCTACGCCCGTTACATTCGTGTAATACGCCGCCGAACACTCTGCGATACAGTGCTGGCTTTTCGTTCCAACCCACACTGTTTTTACACGCAAGAGCCGAGTCATGAACGCCGTTTTCAAGCCCGCTGTCCGCCTGATCGCCCTGATTTCCTGCGCCGCGCTTTTCGCGCCGCTCGCTGCTGTCGCCGCACCGTATCACCATGAGGTGTGCCACGTCGAACACGTTCACCATCACGCTGAGCGGGTCTGCCATCACGTGCGCTGATATTGCGCCGACTGCGAATCTGACTGCAGGGTAAAACGCCGCACTTCTGTGCGGCGTTTCTTTTTTCGTTATGTAATCAGGATTACGAAATAAAAATCAGAAATTTGTACCGCGGCTTTTCGTAATGAATTGAAAGAGCGAGTTCACACAAGAAATATTACGGCACGGTATGCTCGGCGTTTCGTTGCATACATTCTGCTTGCGGCGAGTTTCACATCCAATCCGCAAGGCGCCAACGCAGCAATGAAAAACATCACATCGCTTGCCGCATCCAGTGTCGCCGCCAGCGCGCTCGCCATGGTTTCCGGGGCGGTTAGCGCGCAGGAATTCACGCTCTACGCCGGGCCGCTCAAAAGCGGCGCCGATCATACCTATTCGTGGAAAATGGATTACACGGAGGGTTTTGGCCAGTATTTTGCCGGCAGCATTGCGTGGTTGAACGAAGGCCATATTCCGAATCATCACCGCGATGGCCAGACCATCCAGGCGTGGGCGCGCCTGCCGCTCGCGCAGCGCCGCTTTGTGTTCGCGGTAGGCGTTGGGCCGTATCGCTATTTCGACACCGAGGCCGCGTCCCAGGGCCAGGGCTGGTCCGACACGCACGGTTGGGGCGTGCTCTATAGCGCGCGCGCCACGTGGTACGCCGCGAATCGCTGGACGGCGAACCTGCAGCTCAATCGCGTGCAGATCTCGCGCGGTCCATCCACAACCTCGCTCATGCTGGGCATCGGCTACCAGCTCGACGCGCCCGACACGCCAGGCCCGCGCGATTTCGCGTTGCCGCGCACGCAGAAAGTGACGAACAACGAGATCACGCTGATGGCGGGCGAGACGATCCTCAACAGCCTCGAATCGCAGACCTCGGCGGCGGAGGCGATCGAGTACCGGCGCGGCATCAACTCATTTCTCGACGCTACCGTGGGCTATCTGCACGAGGGCAATGGCATCTCGGCGCGGCGCGATGGCGCGACGGCGCAGCTCTGGCTCACGCGCGCGTTCTTCGACGAGCGTCTCACGCTGGGGTTCGGCGCGGGCCTCTACGCTGCGATTCATCACGGCGAGCATCCCGACGTACGCGATACCGGCGACGGTATTCTCTCGGGGCTCGTTTCGGTCTCGGCTTCATACCGCTTGACGCAGCACTGGGCCGCACGCGTCACGTGGAATCGCGTGGTCACCCGCTATAGCCGCGATACGGACGTGATCCTCGGTGGTATCGGCTATCGGTTCTAACGGGCGGTGAAGTAGCCAGCGCGAGCATGCCGTGTTTTGGCATGGACTTGCTCGCGCTCGTTGTGGCGTCAACCGCCCGGAGGCGGACGACCGCCGCCACCGCCGCCACCGCCGCCACCAGGGCCGCCGCCACCGCCGCCACCGCCGGGCCCACCACCGCCTCCGCCTTGGCCACCACCCGGAGGTCGATTGTTCCCGCCACCGGGCGGTCGCCCGCCGCCTTGTCCTGGCGGCCGGCCGCCGCCCTGACCGGGTGGCCGGGCATTCCCCTGGCCAGGTGGCCGGGCATTGCCTTGTCCCGGCGGCCGCGCGTTGTTATTGCCGGGGCCCGCTCCAGGGGGCCGGTTTCCCGGTCCCGCGTTGTTGTGAGGCGGACGATTCCCGCCGCCATGGTTAGGCGGACGGCCGCTGGGCGGACGCGGCCGCACGGGCGGCGGCGGCACGGGCCGCGGGCCCGGATGGCGCGCCCAGCGCGATTGATTGGAGAACCACGGACGGTCGCGGTAGTGAGAGCCCCAGTACGCGCCGAGCGAGAACGTCACGATGGGCAGACCGATTCGCGGACCATAGCTCATCACCGGCACGCGCTGTCCCTGCCACGGGTAGCTGATGAAGGTGCCGTAGACCCAGCCGCGCAGGCCCGGAAAGCCGATATCGCACCAGCTGAAGCCGGCCACGCAGCCCCACACCGTCACGGCCACGCCACCCGGTATCTGGGCGACGATAGGAAAGTCGGCTGCGGGTCCCGCGTAGAGATTGACGGTTTGATTCGTGAATGCCTGCGACTGGGCCTGCGCGGGCGGCGAAGCCACGAATATGCCAGCAAGCGCGGCGAGCACGACACCAAGAAACTGCTTGCGCATTCCTGCCTCCCGCTGGGTGGAGCCACCCGGACATTTATTGAGATAGCAACGCTAAAGGTAGCAGATAAGACTTTTAGGGCGCGTTTGGGCATGTAACGGCTTATTTCGCGCAGGCACACAATCACGGTTCAGGCCCGGCGTTCGGCATGCGCCCGGCGATTTGCCGGCGAGGCGCACGCATTGTGCCGCGCTGTGCAAAAATCGCGGCCTCGGTTCGCATCCAAGAAAACAGGCGGCCGATTCCGTATCAGCAGACGAGGAGCAGACCACCGTGATTCAGCGTATTTCCCATTTCTTTACCGGCGTCGTGCATCGGATCCTGCCGGATCCGCTCATCTTCGCCATTCTCCTCACCGTCGTGACCTTCGTGCTGGCGTTCGCGCTCACGCCGCAGCCGCCCGAAGCGCTCGTCATGATGTGGGGTTCGGGCTTCTGGAACCTGCTCGCGTTCGCGATGCAGATGGTCCTGATTCTCGTGACCGGCCACGCGCTCGCCAGCTCCGGCCCGGTCAAGCGCATGCTGGTCGCGCTCGCGAGTTGCGCGCGCACGCCGGGCCAGGGCGTGATGCTGGTTGCGTTCGTGGGCGCGATTGCGTGCGCGATCAACTGGGGCTTCGGCCTCGTGCTCGGCGCGATGTTCTCGCGCGAAGTCGCGCGGCGGGTGCGCGGCGCGGACTACCGGCTGCTCGTCGCCGCCGCGTACATGGGCTTTCTCACCTGGCACGGCGGGCTTTCCGGCTCGGTGCCGCTGGTGGCGGCCACGAAGGGCAATCCGATGGAAAAGGCCGTCGGCCTGATCCCGGTCTCGCAAACCATCTTTACGGGCTATAACGCGTTCATCACGCTCGGCCTGATCGTGCTGCTGCCGCTTCTCGTGCGTCTCATGATGCCGAAGCCCGAAGACGTCGTCTCGGTCGACCCGGCGCTGCTCGAAGATCCGCCGAGCGTCGAGCGCAAGCTCGGCCCGGACGCGACCTTCGCCGAGCGCATCGAGGAAAGCCGCGCGCTGTCGCTGCTGGTGGCGGCGCTGTGCTTCGTGTTCCTCGGCATCCGCTTCCACACGAAGGGCTTCGCCCTCGACATCGACACCGTCAATCTCGTGTTCCTCGCGGCGGGCCTCGTGCTGCACAAAACGCCGATGGCTTACGCGCGTGCCGTGGCCGGCGCCGCGAAGGGCGCCTCGGGCATCATGATCCAGTTTCCCTTCTACGCGGGCATCCAGGCGCTGATGGACCATTCGGGTCTCGCGGGCGTTATCACGAAGTGGTTCGTCGATATCGCGAACGTGCACACGTTCCCGCTGCTCGTGTTCCTCAGCTCGGCGGTGATCAACTTCGCGGTGCCTTCGGGCGGTGGCCACTGGGTCGTGCAGGGGCCGTTCGTGATGCCCGCGGCGCAGGCGCTCGGCGCGGACCTCGGCAAGTCGGCGATGGCAATCGCCTACGGCGAAGCGTGGACTAACATGGCGCAGCCGTTCTGGGCGCTGCCCGCGCTCGCGATCGCAGGCCTTGGCGTGCGCGACATCATGGGTTATTGCGTGACGACGCTCTTGTTCTCGGGTGTGGTGTTCGTCGCGGGGATGTATCTCTTCTGAGCGTGAAGAGGGCGGCGCGCACGCGCCGCCCGTTCATTTCTACTTCGTGTGCTTCGCCAGATAGTCGCGCAGCACGATCGCATGGTTACGCTCCGTATCGTGCGAGCCGTAGAGCAGGGTGATGTGCCCCTTTCCGGCCGCATCGGCGAGCGGTTGCCAGGCGTCGGGATTGGCGTTCAGCTCGGCCAGATAGCGCTTCCTGAATTCGTCCCACTGTTCCGGGTCCTTGTGGAACCACTGGCGTAGTTCGGTGCTCGGCGCTACCTCCTTCGCCCATTGCACGTTCGCGAGTTTTTCCTTGCTCACGCCGCGCGGCCACAGCCGGTCCACCAGAAAGCAGTGGTGCCCACCGTCGGGCAGCGGTTCGTAGACTCGCTGAATATCGATTGCGGGTTTCGTCATTGTCGGTTCCTTTATTGTGGATGGCGCGCGGCGTCGCTCCGGTAATAGCAACGCCTGCACGCGCGCCTGCAGCGCGGGCAGGACATCGTGTTCGAACCACGGGTGGCGCTTGAACCATGCCTGGTTGCGTGGCGACGGATGCGGGAGCGGTACGAAATTGGGTGCATAGTCGCGCCAGGCCGCCACGGTTTCGGTGAGCGAGCCGCGGCGCTCGCTGCCGAGAAAATAGCGCTGCGCATACTGGCCGACGAGCAGTGTCAGCCGCACGCCGCGCAACTGCCGGACGAGCCGCGCGTGCCATAACGGGGCGCATTCCGGGCGCGGCGGGTTGTCCCCGCCGCTGCCGCGGCCGGGGTAGCAAAAGCCCATCGGCACGAGCGCGACCTGGGCGGCGTCGTAGAACGTTTCGCTGTCGATGCCGAGCCACGCGCGCAGGCGTTTGCCGCTCGCGTCGTCCCATGGCACGCCCGAGGCATGGACCTTCGCGCCCGGCGCCTGGCCGACGATCAGCAGGCTTGCCGTTTCGCTTGCCTGAAGCACAGGGCGTGGGCCGAGCGGCAGCGCGTCGGCGCAGGCATGGCAGGCGCGGATTTCGGCGAGCAGGGCGGGAAGCGGGCCCGACAGCGAAAGCGGCCCATGAAGCGGATGGGCATTCGGCACGGCAAGGCTGGAAAGCGTGATGGGAGATCCAGTCTACCAAACGCCCCAGTGACGCGCCGCACCGCCCCGGAACGATTCGCGCCTCGCGCAGGCGGGCCTGAAACCCGCGCCTCAAACCCCGCCTGAAACCCATTGCGCGCTGCGTCATTCTCGCGCGGCCATTTGCGCTTTTCCTGTAATCTCGCCCGTGGTCGATCTGGAACGGAGCTGCAATGCCCGCCGAAGCCGAGACATCAACCCGCACGACCCGCACCGAGCCCTTGCTCGTCGATCTCGCGCTGCAAGGCGGCGGCTCCCATGGCGCCTACACGTGGGGCGTGCTGGACCGCCTGCTCGAAGAGCCGTGGCTGCAAATCGAAGGCATATCGGGCACCTCGGCGGGCGCAATGAACGCCGCCGTGCTTGCGAGCGGCCATGCGCGCGGCGGTGCAGCAGGCGCACGCGAGGCGCTCGCGAGCTTCTGGCGCCGCGTGTCCGACGCCGCGCGCTTCAGCCCGTTCCGGCGCGGACCGGTCGACATCCTGCTCGGCCGCTGGACGCTCGATCATTCGCCCTTGTTCGTCGCGCTCGACATGATGGCGCGCGTCGTCTCCCCGTACGATCTGAATCCGGGGCGCGTGAACCCGTTGCGCACGATCCTTGCCGACACCATCGACTTCGAGGCATTGCGCCAGTCGCGCATCAAGCTCTTCGTCACGGCCACGCGCGTCTCCAACGGCCAGGCGCGCGTGTTCCGCAACGCCGACGTCACCCCCGACGCACTGCTCGCCTCGGCGTGCCTGCCTACGCTCTTCCAGGCGGTCGAGATCGATGGCGAAGCCTACTGGGACGGCGGTTACGCGGGCAATCCCACCATCACGCCGCTGATTCGCGAGACCGATTCGATCGACACGATCCTCGTGCAGGTGAACCCCGTGGAGCGCGCGGGCACGCCGCGCTCGGCGCGCGACATCATCAACCGCGTGAACGAGATCGCGTTCAACTCGCCGCTAATCAAGGAGCTGCGCATGATGGCGCTGCTGCACAAGGTCGCCGACGCGGGCAGCGAGGAGGGCCGCCGCTGGGCGCATATGCGCCTGCATCGCGTGCACAGCGCGAAACTCGTCACGCTGGGTTCGTCGTCGAAGCTCAACGCCGAGTGGTCGTTCATCACGATGCTGCGCGACGAAGGCCGCCGCGCCGCCGATGAATTCCTCGCACAGCACGGCGCGCAACTCGGCGAGGCGTCGACTTTCGATTTCGAGGCGCTGCTCGAAGGGGTCATGCAATGAGCGCGGGTACGCTTGTCATCGGTCTGGGAGGGATGCTCGCAAGCCTCGCGCTGTTGATCTGGCTCGCGTATCGCGGCTGGAGCGTGCTGTTGCTCGCGCCGCTGTGCGCCATGCTCGCCGCGCTCATTTCCGGCGAGCCGGTGCTCGCGCATTGGACGCAAACATTCATGTCGAGCACGGGCCGCTTTCTCGCCCAGTTCTTTCCGCTGTTCCTGCTCGGCTCGCTGTTCGGCAAGCTGATGGAGGACAGCGGCTCGGTGGACGCCGTGGCGCGCCTCATGATCGACAAACTCGGCACGCGTCACGCGCTTGTGGCCGTGGTGCTCGGCGGCGCGCTCGTCACCTATGGCGGCGTGAGCCTCTTCGTCGCGTTCTTCGTGCTCGCGCCCATGGCGCAGGCGCTCTTTCGCTCCGCCGATATCCCGCGGCGCCTCATGCCCGCCGCGATCATGCTCGGCACGGCGACCTTCACGATGTCGGCGCTGCCCGGCACGCCCGCGCTGCAAAACGCCATTCCCATGCCGTTCTTCGGCACGACGCCGTTCGCGGCGCCGGGGCTTGGCGTGATCGCGAGCCTCGTGATGGCGGGCTTCGGCCTCTGGTGGCTCGGGCGCGCGGCGGCCGCGGCGCAGCGCAACGGCGAGGGCTTCGTCGAGCCCGACAACCGCGGCGCCGATGACGAAGAACGCGGCAAGTCCCCGCTCGTACGCGAGCGCGCGAGCGTCGCGCAAGCCTTCGACCCCGCCGAGATCGGCAATGGCGCGGCGGCGTCGGATCATGCCGGGCCGCCGTCACCCTTCGCCGCGCTCGCGCCGCTCGTGGTCGTCGTGGCGATGAACTTCGTGATGAACGTCGTGGTGTTCCCGCGCATCGACGCGTCCTGGCTCGCCGAACCGCGCTGGGGCTCGACCACGCTTTCGGCGGTGGCGGGGGTCTGGGGTGTTTGCGTTGCGCTCACGCTCGGCATTATCGTGCTGGTCGCCTTGAACCGCGGGCGGCTTGGCGCGCTGCGCGAAAGCGTCGATGCGGGCGCCAACGCGTCGGTGCTGCCGGTGCTGAGCGTGGGCAGCCTCGTGGGGTATGGCGCCGTGATTGCCGCGTTGCCCGCGTTCGAGGCCGTGCGCGACTGGGTGCTCGGCATCGGCGGCGGCCCGCTCGTTTCGCTCGCCGTGGCCACGAACCTGCTCGCCGGGCTCACGGGCTCGGCCTCGGGCGGCTTGACCATCGCGCTCGACGCGCTCGGCGGCACCTACATGCAGCTCGCCGCCCAGCACGGTATCGATCCCGCTTTGCTGCACCGCGTGGCTGTAATGTCGTCGGGAACGCTCGACAGCCTGCCGCACAACGGCGCCGTGGTCACGCTGCTGGCCGTGTGCGGTTCGACGCATCGCGAAAGCTACCGCGACCTCGTGGTGGTGAGCATCGTGGGCGCGCTGATTGCGCTAGGCGTGGTGATCGTGCTCGGCTCGCTGTTCGGTAGTTTCTGAGCGTTGTTCCTGAGTGGTACTACTGCGCGAGACACGGCGCGGGACACGCCGCGCGGCAGCGATCCGCCAACGCGCGTAGACTCTCGCGAAGCAGCGGCCCTTCGCAAGGAGGCTTCATGAAATTGCTTGCGGTCCACCCGAGCGGACTGATGTACACGCGCGTGTTCCTGCGGCTCGAGCCGCTGGGTCTCGAATCCGTGGCCGGCACGGCGCGCGACGCGGGCCACGACGTGCGGCTTGTCGATCTGCAGGTCGAGAACCACCGCGACCTCATGCGCATGGTGCGCGACTGGCAGCCCGAGGCGCTCTGCTTTTCGGGCAACTATCTGGCCAATATTCCCGAGATCATCGACCTTTCGAAGGCCGTGAAGGCCGTGCTGCCCTCGTGCTTCGTGTTCGTGGGCGGGCACAGCGTGTCGTTCACCGCGCCCGATCTGCTGCGCCACGCCGAAGGTGCGATCGACTGCGTGCTGCGCGGCGAGGGGGAAGCTTCGGTGAACGAACTGCTCGAAGCGGTGTCGCGCGGCGCGGATCTGCTTGCCGTGCCCGGCGTGTTGACGAGCCACGGGTCGGGACCGCCGCCGCGTTTCGTCGAGAATCTCGACCCTGTGCGGCCCGCGCGCGACTTGCTGCGCCATCGCCGCAAGTACTTCATCGGCACGCTCGATCCTTGCGCCTCCATTGAATTCGCGCGCGGCTGCCCGTGGGACTGCACCTTCTGCAGCGCGTGGACGTTCTACGGACGCAGCTATCGCACGCGCAGCCCCGAAGTCGTCGTGGACGAACTGGCCGCGCTGCGCGAACCGGGCGTGTTCATCGTCGACGATGTGGCGTTCGTGCATGCCGAACACGGCATGGCGATCGGCGAGGCGATCAAGCGGCGCGGCATCGACAAGCGCTACTACCTGGAAACGCGCGGCGACGTGCTTCTGCGCAACAAGGACGTGTTCCGCCTGTGGGAGTCCATCGGGCTGAAGTACATGTTCCTCGGCCTGGAGGCGATCGACGAGGAGGGCCTCAAGGCGTTTCGCAAACGGATCAGCCTCGACCGGAATTTCGAGGCGCTCGAATTCGCGCGTTCGTTGGGGATTACCGTCGCGATCAACCTGATTGCCGATCCCGACTGGGACCGCGAACGCTTCGCGACGATTCGCCAGTGGTGTCTGGAGATTCCCGAGATCGTCAATATCAGCGTGAATACGCCGTATCCGGGCACGGAGAACTGGCAGCGCGAGGCGCGGCGCCTCACGAGCCTCGACTACCGGCTCTACGACATCCAGCACGCCGTGGTGCCGACGAAGCTTCCGCTGCCCGAGTTCTACGCCGAACTCGTGAAAACGCAGCAGGTGCTCAATCGCAAGCACATGGGCTGGACCGCGCTGCGCGGCGCGGCCGGGCAGGCCACGCATCTGTTGTTGCGCGGTCAGACCAATTTCGTGCGCATGCTGTGGCGCTTCAACTCGGTGTTCGATCCGCGCCTGCAGATGGCCGATCATGCGCGCGAAGTCCACTACGAGATGACGCCGCCGCCCGGCGTGAGCGGCGCGCCGCAGGTCGACATGAAGACCGTCTACATTCATGGTCCCACCGGCCGCAAGGGCCGCAAGATCGACGACGCCACGGAGAAGTTCGTCGACGAGACGCGCATGGGGCTCGGCTGAATTTTTTGATGCAGGCGCTTTGCCGCGCCGTCTTGATGCATACCGGTAGCCGGTTCACAATCCACCGGTTGCATCAAGACGAAATCGATATGGAATTCCGGCAACTACGCTACTTTCTCGCCGTTGCGCAGTATCTGCATTTCAGCGAGGCGGCCGCTTTTCTCGGCATGGCGCAACCGCCGCTCAGCCAGCAGATCCTCAAGCTCGAAAAGGAAATCGGCACGCGGCTCTTTATCCGCCACTCGCGGCGCGTGGAGTTGACCGAGGCCGGGCGGCTCTTTCGCGAGCGTGCGCAACGCATCGTCGACGACGCGGATCTGGCGCTCGCGGAAGCGCAAAACGCCGGGCGTGGCGAGACCGGTAGGCTCGTGCTCGGCTTCGCGGGCTCCACGGTGTTTCATCCGCTCGTTGCGACTGTGCTGCAACGGTTTCGCAGCGCGTATCCCGGCGTCGCGATCGGGTGCGAAGAGAGCAATAGCTCGGTGCTGCTGGAGCGCGTAAGCGAGGCAAGGGTCGATGCCGCGTTCGTGCGCCTGCCGCTCGATTGCCGCGGCCTCGCCACCCAGGCGCTCGTGGAAGAGGACGTGCTCGCCGTGCTGCCGCCGCGCCATCGCCTTGCGCGCCGCCGCAGCCTCGATCTCGGCGATCTGGCCGGCGACCCGCTCATTCTGTTTCCGCGCGCGATCGGCCCCGATCTCTACGACTCGATCATCAGCGCTTGCCACGCGGCGGGCTTCAATCCGGAGATCAGCATGGAGTCGCCGCAGATTTCCTCCACGGTCAACATGGCGGCGGCGGGCTTCGGCGTCACGCTCATCCCTTCTTCGATGCGCCAGATCCAGGCCAAGGGCGTGACGTATCACGATCTCAAGGGCGGCACGCTGCACACGACCATTGCACTCGTGTACCGCCCGCGCGAAAAGGCGCCTACGGTGCAGAACTTCGTGCGCATCGTGCGCGACGCGTCGCGGCATGCACCGCAGAGCTGATTCCGCCGCTCTCCGAAGGCAATCTATATCTTTTTCGTCTTAATCGGGCGTGGTTGCGATATTGGACGGCATGGATCGCGGGTTTTATCCTTGCGCGATTATCGTTTTGTGCAGGAGCCGTCCGCATGTCCACCACGAACCGCAGCGCCGGGCGCGAGCCGCTTGTCGCGTCGTTGCGAGCCGTCGTTGGCCGCCAGCATGTACTGACTGGCGACGAAGCCACGCGGCGTTACCGCAAGGGCTTTCGCTTCGGCGAAGGGAGCGTGGCGGCGGTCGTGAGGCCCGGCACGCTCGTCGAGCAATGGCGGGTGCTAGAGGCTTGCGTGGCAGCGAACGCGATCGTCATCTCGCAGGCTTCGAACACGGGTCTCACGGGCGGCTCCACGCCCGATGGCGACGACTACGACCGCGAGGTCGTGATCGTGAGCATGACGCGCATGCGCAAGGTCTATGTGATCGACGGCGGCAAGCAGGTGGTCTGCCTGCCGGGCTCGACGCTCGATCAGCTGGAGCAGACGCTCAAGCCGCTCGGGCGCGAGCCGCACTCGGTCATCGGCTCCTCATGTCTCGGCGCTTCGGTTGTCGGCGGCGTGTGTAACAACTCGGGCGGCTCGCTCGTGCGGCGCGGCCCGGCCTATACGGAAATGAGCGTGTTCGCGCGGGTCGATGCGGCAGGGCGCCTTGCGCTCGTGAATCACCTCGGCATCCGGCTCGGCGAGGCGCCGGAAGCGGTGCTTGGCCGCCTCGATCGCGGCGAGCTGCCCGAAGCCGATATCCTGCACGACGCGGGCGCGGCTTCCGACCACGATTACGCGGATCATGTGCGCGACATCGAAGCTCATACGCCCGCGCGCTACAACGCCGACCCGCTGCGCCTGCACGAAGCGGCGGGTTCGGCCGGCAAGGTGATGGTGTTCGCGGTGCGGCTCGACACCTTTCCCATCGAGCGGGGCGCGAAGGTGTTCTACATCGGCACCAACGAGACGGCCGAGCTGACCGACCTGCGCCGCGACATGCTCGGCAAGTTCTCGAAGCTGCCTATCGCGGGCGAATACCTGCATCGAGACGCGTTCGATATCGCCGAACGCTACGGCAAGGACATGTTCCTTTTGATCCAGCATCTCGGCACGCAGCGCTTGCCTGCGCTGTTCGCGTTCAAGAGCCGCTGCGACGCGTTTTTCGAGCGGCTGCCGTTCTTGCCAGCGCATTTCACCGACCGCGTGGCGCAGGTCGTGAGCCAGTGTTTTCCAGGCCATCTGCCCGCACGGCTCAAGGATTACCGGCAGCGCTATGAACATCATTTGATGCTCAAGGTATCGGCCGATATGGTCGACGAAACGCGCGCTTACCTGAGCACGTTTTTCGGCACGGCGAGCGGCGATTATTTCGAGTGTACGGACGAAGAGGGCAGTAAGGCGTTTCTCCATCGTTTCGCGGCGGCGGGCGCGGCGGTGCGCTATCGCGCGGTGCATGGCGACGGGGTGGAGGACATCGTCGCGCTCGATATCGCGCTTCGGCGCAATGATCGCGACTGGTTCGAGCGACTGCCCGAGGCCGTGGAAAAGCCCATCGCGATCAAGCTCTACTACGGGCATTTCTTTTGCCACGTGTTTCACCAGGACTACATTGTTCGCAAGGGCAATGATTGCCTCGCGCTGGAGCACGAGATGTGGAAGCTGCTCGACGCGCGTGGCGCCGAATATCCCGCCGAGCACAATGTCGGCCATCTTTACGATGCGAAGCCCGCGCTGAAGTCGTTCTACGAAACGCTCGATCCGTGCAACTGCTTCAATCCGGGTATCGGCCACACGTCGAAGTTCGCGCATTATCGTGAGCCACAGGCGCAGGGCGAGCCGCTGCCGCAGTAAACAAAAAACGGCGGCGGTATCGAACCGCCGCCTTAAAGGGCGTGAGCCCTCGCGCTGCGCGCTTCCCCCGTATCAGCTCTTCGTCGTCGTTGCCATCCAGCCGTTCTGCGTGCTGATCTGCGTGACTTCTTTCGCGATCGAGCGAGCCAGCTTGCCGGCATCCGACGAAAGCGTGTCGCGCTTCGCCTCCGATGCGCCGTGCAGGCCACCGCCCACCACCGCCGCCGTCGCGACATGGCCGGCCGCTGCGCCCACGCCCGCCGTTTCGGCCATGCCGGGCATATAGCCGCTATTCGCCTTCGTCTGGAAGCTCAGGAGCGGCTGCGGTTCGCCGCCGTTGGCCGGCTGGAACAGCACGGCGATCGTCGCGCCCACTTCGCTCTTGCCCGCACCGAGACCGATCAGCATGCGGCGGCGGCTGCTGCCCGCGTCCATCGTGTCGATACGGCCTTGCACGATCAGCGCGTTGCGGCCGGCAGGCGC
The DNA here is from genome assembly GCF_009789655.1 of Paraburkholderia acidiphila. Lineage (GTDB taxonomy): Bacteria > Pseudomonadota > Gammaproteobacteria > Burkholderiales > Burkholderiaceae > Paraburkholderia > Paraburkholderia acidiphila. The sequence continues at coordinate 1,209,035 of NZ_CP046910.1, read as the reverse complement.
GGGACCGTCCATGCGTACGGCGGGCAGCCCCATTTTCTGGAGTTCGCTCACGAGTTGATCGGCGAGATGCTCGCGCGTTTGCAGTGCGGCCTGTTGTTGCTGCTGCGCCGATGACTCGCCGCTCGCCATCGTCTTGAGCTTGTGCAGCATGCCGGTGCTGTCCAGTTGCACCTGGTCGGCAGCGGCGTCGAACGTGTAGACGTAGACGACGTCGGCGTGCAGTTGCGGCAGCGGCCCGTTCGTTTGCACGACCGGCGCGGCCGATGCGCAGCCGCTCGCGAACAGCGAGCCCGCGAGGAACGTGGCGCCTACGATGCGCTTGGCTTTGTTGACGAGGAAGTTGATGAGCGATTGCATGTCGATGTCCTTTGCGTGAAAGCGTGTCTCGTGTCTGCCGATACTCGCAAATCATTAAGGATGGCGAACTATCGACCTTGGTGCTCCGGCGTCTGGGCTCCGGTTTGCTTCGTTCCGTTGCTCAGGCTCAGGCGCAAGTATGGGGGGTAGGGTGCGCGAAATCCACGCGCAAATTATGTCGAGTCATGTCATGCGCGCGGGGTGTGCGACGCGCCGTTCTGGCCCGCTGAGGGAGGGTGCAGCGGCAGGCGCACGACCGCTTCGAGACCGCCGCCTTCGCGGTCGCGGAAGGTGAGCGAGCCGCCGTGCAGCCGCGCGATCCGCTCGACGATGGCGAGGCCCAGTCCCGAGCCGCCCGAATGCGTACGGGCGTTCGCGCCGCGGCTGAAGGGGGATTTGAGGCGCTCCAGTTCATCGGCGCGGATGCCGTTGCCGCGATCGGCAACGATCACGCAGGCGGTCTCGCCGTCGCGCCAGGTGCGAATCGTCAGACCTGTGCGTCCATAGTTCACGGCGTTCTGCATGAGATTCATCAGCAGACGCATAACGGCGACGGGCCGGAACGCAAACACCGGCAACTCGCCTTCGTCGAAGTCGAACTCATGGCCGAGCCCCGCGAAATCCGCAACGAGCTGCCCAACGAGCGTATTGAGGTCGCCCGACTGCAGTGTTTCTCGCTCGCCGCTGCCCGCGTAGTCCATGAACTGCTGAAGGATCGTGTCGATCTGGTCCAGATAGCTCTCGGACGAGGCCACGAGCGCGTCGTTGCTGCCGCGCGGCAGCGCCATCGCGATTGCGAGGCGCAGTTTCGTGAGCGGCGTGCGGATGTCGTGCGACACGCCGGCCAGCATGAGCGCGCGCGTGGCCTCGGCCTGCTTCAGCGCTTCGGTCATCTGGTTGAAGGCGAGGCTCACTTGGGCGATTTCGGTGGGGCCGTTGGTCGGCAGCGGCGGTGGCGTTTCGCCCGCGCTCACCCGCCGTGCCGCGCGCGCGAGCTTGCGCAGCGGCTGGTTGATGTGGCGCTGCAACAGATAGCCGGTGAACACCGCCAGCAGCGCGAGCGCGGCCGAGAGGATCAGCGCCGTGGTGATGCCGCTCGCGCGCGCATCGGCCGTCATGGGAAGCGCGACCCATATGGGCTCGCCCGCCGCGTGAAGGCGGATCCACAGCCGTTCCTGCGCGGCTTCGCCATTCGCTGCGGGCTCGGCATTGTCGTGGCTCGCCTCCCAGCGCACCAGCAGGTCGGGCGGCAGATGCCGTTGCAGCGCTTCGACGAACACGTCGCGCTGCCAGGTGCGGAAAAAGTCTGCGAGGCTCGGATGCATTTCGGCGGGCGCCTGGGGCGGCGCCGTGTTGCGCGTCTCGAGCCGGGCCGCCGCCGCGCGCCCTTCAGCGGGCGGCATCGACGCGAGCGTGGTGTCCAGCAGCTTCACGTAGTCGGCGAAGATGATCGACGCGCGCTCGATGCGCGGGCGCTGCACGAAGTGCAGCAGCACGGCGAGCGAGCAGATTTGCGACAGCGCGACGAGCGCCACCAGCAGCGCGATGTTGCGCGAGAGCAGGGAGCGCGGCAGCCGCAGGCGCATTACGAATCGACACCGGCCACCAGCATGTAGCCGATGCCCCAGACGGTCTTGATGAAGCGCGGCTTGGCGGGATCGTCCTCGACGATCTGGCGCAGGCGCAGGATCTGCACGTCCACGCTGCGGTCTAGCGCGTTGTGGTCGCGCCCGCGCGCGCGGGCGAGCAGATTCTCGCGGCTCACGGCGCGGTTCGGCGACGAGCCGAGCGCGTGAAGCAGCAGCATCTGCGCGGAGTGGACTTCGATGGGCGCGCCGTCGCGGTAGAGCGTTTGTTTGCCAACGTCGAACTGGAAGTTGCCGAAGCGCAGCATTTGCGAGGTGACGGTCGGTTCGCCCGCGGCCATCTTCTGGCGGCGCAGCAGGGCGCGAATGCGTGCGACCAGTTCGTCGGGAAGGAACGGCTTGGCGAGGTAGTCGTCGGCGCCCGTTTCGAGGCCGATCACCTTGTCGGCGGCGTCGCCCTTCGCGGTGAGCATGAGGATCGGCAGCGTCTGGCCTTCGGCGCGCAGGCGGCGGCAAACCGTGAGGCCGTCTTCGGGCTCCATCATGAGGTCGAGCACGAGCAGGTCATAGGGCTCGCGCTGGAGCAGGCGGTCGAGCCGCTTGCCGTCGGCGACGGCGCGCACCTCGAATCCCTGGCTCGTGAGAAAGCGCTGCAGCATGTTGCGCAGTTCGGCTTCGTCGTCGAGCACGATGATCCTGTTTGCCTGCTCCATGTGACGCCTCCGGCGTTCATCGGGCTGCTGCGCGCGCTCGCATGAAGTCCTCGATCTGCGCGAGGGTGACGAAGCCGGCCTTTTGCGCGTCGATTTCGTCGAAGTGCTGCGCGACCCTCGGCATGCCCGCCTGCGCCTGTTCGCGCGTGAGCTTGCCGTCGTGCGTCGTGTTCGCGGCGGCGAAGCGCCCCTGCAGCTGCGCCATCATGCGTTCGACGCGCGCGTCGCCGTTTGCTGCGCTGTTCGTCGCGCCTGAACTGCCCGGCAAGGCCTGCGCCGATGCCGGCACGCAAACCGCTGCTGCAACGATACACAAAACGAGGGCGGCGATCATCTTCTTCATGGTGTTCTCCGTGAGGTGGCCGACGTAGCTTGCCGGCCGGTTGGTTAAGCGAATGAGGCGAGTGAAATGAACGGCGGCTGCCGGTCAAGCAAATGCGTAGCCGCCCGTAGCGATTCAGGCCCAGTGGCCCGGAATCCACACGCGGCCGATCCAGTGGCCGGGAATCCACACGGCCGGGCGCGGCGCGATGTACACGGCGCGCGGGAGCGGCTGGCCCACGTAGACGACCTTGGGTGCCGGCGGCGCTACGTAGACGACCTTGGGCGCGGCCGGCTGAGGCGCGGCCGGCGCGACATAAACGGTCTTCGGTGCGGGCGGCGCGACATACACCGTCTGCGGAGCCGGTACCGGCGCCGGCGCGACCACCACCGTCTTCGGCGCGGGCGGCGGCGGAGCGACATACACCGTCGTGCTGGGCGGCGGCGTCACGACAACCGGCACGGGCGCGGGAACCGGGGCGCCCACGACGGCAACCGTCGTGCCTGTCGTCGCGACCGCGCCGTGCACCACCGTCGTGCTGCCCGTGGTCACCGTGCCGCCGTGGACGACGGTCGTACCGCCGCCCGTCGTCACCACGCCGGTGCCGACGCCCGTGGCGCTGCCCGAGTGGTAGACGCTGCCGCCCTGCGAGCCGGTGACGGTGCCCGAGCGATTGCACGTGCTGCCCGCGCAGGCGGTGGACGCCGTGTGTCCGTACGTGTTGCCGTTGCCGGTCGTGACCGTGCCCGTCGACGAGTACTGGCCCGGCGCCGTGCGCGTCACGCTGCCCGAGGTGCTCGCGCTGCGGCCATCCGAGCCGTCGAGCGAGCCGGTGTGCGAGCAGGTGCCGTTCGCGCAGTTCGTGTCGCCCGAATGCTGGACCGAGCGGCCGTTCGGACCGTAGGCCGTGCCGCTGTTGCTGAACTGGCCCGGCGCGGTGCGGGTGACGGAGCCGCTGTTGGTGGCGACGCCACCCCAGGGACCGGCCACGCCGCCCGCATGCGAGCAGGTGCCGCCGCTGCAGGACCCGTAGTGCGCGCCGTTGTACGTGCCGTGGGGCGTGTACGCCGTGCCGTGGCCGGACCAGCCGGCGAAGGCGGGGGCGCTGGCGAAGCCGATGATCGCGGCGACGACGAGGGGGAGCGTTTTCATCAGAGGTCCTTGCGGTTCGTTTCGTAGGGCACGCTGTGGCGTGTCAGCGGAACGAACTATAGGGCTGTGATTTGCCGAAGTCGCGTCATAAACCATGTCGCGGTGTTACACGTCGCGAGGCCGTGGACGCGATCACCCCGCGCACGCGGGGCGGTGGGCGTGCCGGAGCTTTTTGCGCGCCGCGCGCGTGACATATCCCGACATACTTTGCGCGTGGTTTTTCCCTCTGCGCGCCACTACAGTGCCCTTCATCCGACGCGCTGCCGGTGCTTTTTCCCGTGCAACACGCGTCTTTCTTCACCGCGCAAGACGCGCCTATCGCACACGATCCATCATGCTCACCACAGGAAAACTCGCGTTTTATGTCACGCTGTTCGTCGTCGCCGTCTCGCTGATCGAGGCCTGCGTGCTCACCTTCAGGAAGCGTTCCGAAACAAACAGCGTGGCCCCCTTCGATTGGTCTGAAGTTTGGCTCTCGCTCGCCGATCTTGTGGGCCGCAAGCTCTTCGCGCTACTGCCGCTCTCGCTCGCCACGCCCATCTTCGACTTCGCCTGGGCGCACCGCCTCTTCACGCTGCATATCGACACCGTTGCGCTCGTGCTGCTGGTCTTCGTCGGTCAGGAGTTCTGCTATTACTGGTATCACCGCGCGTCGCACCGCATCCGCTTCTTTTGGGCGACGCACGCCGTGCACCATTCGCCGAACCAGTTGACGCTTTCTTCGGCATACCGGCTTGGGTGGACCGGCAAGCTCACCGGCCCGGCCATGTTCTTCACGCCGCTCGTGTGGCTCGGCGTGCGGCCCGAAGTCGTGCTCGCCATCCTCTCGTTGAACCTGCTCTATCAGTTCTGGCTGCACAACACGTGGATTCCGAAGCTCGGCTGGCTCGAGTACGTGTTCAACACACCGTCGAACCACCGCGTGCATCATGCTTCGAACGTCGATTACCTCGATGCGAACTATGGCGGAGTCCTGATCGTTTTCGACCGCCTGTTCGGCACGTATGTGCAAGAGCGCGCCGAAGAGCCGTGCCGCTACGGCCTCGTTACGCCCGTGCGTTCGCGCAATCCGTTCGTCGTCGAATTCGAACACTGGGCGACGCTCTCCCGCGATGTCGTGACGGCGAAGACCCTCTGGACCGCTGTGCGCTATGTGTTCCTGCCGCCAGGCTGGCGCGCGGACGGCGGCGGCGACACCACGGAGAACCTGCGCAAGCAACGCGCGCTCGCCACGGTGCGCACGGATGCACGCCACGGATGAATGCGCGCGGGTTGATGGAAGGCCGCGCCTCGCGTAACGTGGCGCGAGCGGCGCCCGTATGGATCGCGCGGGCCGCATCGAATTCAGGTTTCGGGTTAGTGAAGCAACGAGAGGAACAAGCACATGGAAAACGGTCTGAACGGAAAGGTGGTCGCGGTGACGGGCGGTTTTGGCAGCCTCGGTCTGGCGACGGCGCAATTGCTGGCCGAACGCGGCGCCCGCGTGGCGCTGATCGGCCGGGGCGCGGCCCCCCAGGTGGCAGCGCTGCCCGCCGCGCTTGCGGGCGCGCTATGCATGGGCGGCGTCGATCTCGTCGACGCGCAGGCAGCCCAGGCTGCGTTCGGCACGTTGCACGAGAAGCTCGGCGGCCTCGACGCGCTCGTCAACGTGGCGGGTGCGTTCCGCTGGGAAACCATCGGCGATGGCGACCCGCGCACGTGGGATTTGATGTTCGATCTGAACGTGAAGACCGCGCTCAATGCCTCGAAGGCCGCGCTGCCTTGGCTCGTGAAGAGCGGCGCGGGCCGTGTGGTCAATATCGGTGCGGGCGCGGGGCTCAAGGCCGGGCTTGGCATGGGCGCCTATTCGGCGTCGAAGGCGGGCGTGGCGCGCTTGACGGAAGCGCTCGCGGAAGAGCTGAAGGACAAGGGCGTGACGGTGAATGCGATTTTGCCGAGCATTATCGACACGCCGCAAAACCGCGCCGACATGCCGGATGCCGATTTCACGCGTTGGGTGCAGCCGCGCGAGATCTCGACGGTGATTGCGTTCTTGCTGGGCGCTGACGCGCAGGCGGTGACGGGAGCGCTGATTCCGGTGAACGGGCGCGTGTAGGCGCTATACCCGCGCATGGGGTGCCGGGGCCCCGGTGTGTGAGCGGTCAGTGCCCGTGGCCGCCGCCCGCCCCCATGCCACCGCCGCCGCCTTGCCACGTGCCGCCACCGCCTCCATGCCAGCCGCCGCCGTGTCCGCCGCCGTCGTGCCAGCCGCCACCATGACCGCCGTGCCAGCCGTGGTGATAGCAACATCCGCCGCCGCCGCCCCAGATGGTGATGCCGCCATAGCCGCCGCCGAAATAACCGGGGTAGTAGTCGTAACCGTAGGCGTACGGATAGCCTGAATAGTAAGGGTAGCCATACCCGTAGCCGTAGTAGCCGGGGTAAGCCGGATAGGGCGCGACCGCGCAGCCCGCGAGCACTGCGGCCGCGCCAAGTGCCGAAAATAGCCGCAACACGATGATCTCCGCATATATACGTTTGAAACCCTTTGGCGCTGCCAGGTTCAGACGCAATTGTGTCCGCAGATTACCGCAGGGCCGCTTTCGTTGCCGCTGCTGGCAATACGACTGCCTCTAGGCGCGCCGGAAGGCTGCGCGGTCGAACAGCCAGACGGCCACGAGCGTCGCGCCCATCAGCGGAAACACGATGCCAAGCAGCACGAGAGCGGTTTTCCAGGCGCGCAGGCGCGGCGCGGCGCGCTCGCGCGGCGGCGCACCCAGCGTGCCAGATGCGCCCATCTTGCGCGCGGGTCGGCGCATCCACCACATCGCGAAGCCGGTCACCGCGAGCGCGCCGAGGCCCAGCGAGATCGCCGCGCAGATCAGCTGGTTCGCTAGGCCGAAGTAGCGCCCCATGTGCAGCGACGTCCCATACGAGATGGCTTGCGAGACCGCGCCGTAATCCTCATAGCGGATATCCCTCAGCACGGCGCCGCTGTACTGGTCGATATACACCGTGCGCTCCGCTTTCGGATCGGCCGGAAAATACGAGACCGTGTAGACGCCATCCGGCGTGGCGGGCAGCACGATGTCGTAGCCGTCGCGCACGCCGAGCTCGCGCATCTGTGCGACCACGTGTGCGAGTGTCCAGTGTCGCGGTGCGCTGGACGCGTCGGGCGCGTCTGGCGAGCGCGGCACCGGAACCGCGCCGACCGCCCAGGGCACGAGCGGCAGCGGCATGTCGTCCATCACCATGCCGGGCATCGACGCCATGTCGTGGCCTGCGTGCTCGCCCTGTTCCTGACGATCGGCGTGGCTCGCGCGAGGCTGCGCCGTGGTACCGCTGGCTGCGGCCGGCACAGCCGGCAACGCGGATTTCAGCGCAAGGCCGCCGCCCCACGCGCCGCGCGGCGCGCCAAGACTCGCCCGCGTGGCGAGCGCCTTGAACTGCTTGCCCCACGAGCCCGTCCACGGCATGCCGCTCAGCACGAAAGCGACCGCGCCCACGGCGAGCCAGATGCCGACGCTCGCATGCACGCTCTTCCAGAATGGCCTCCCGCTCGCGCCGATGCGAGGCAGCAGCGCCGCGCGCCACGACGCGCCCGCGCGCGGCCACCAGAGCGCAATGCCGGTGGCGATCATCACGAGCGTCCAGCAGGCGGCCAGCTCCATGAGCCACTCGCCGGGTTTGCCGAGCAGGAGCTTGCGATGCAGCATGCGGTCTACCTGCATGAAGCGGCGATCGACGTCGAGCGTACCGAGCACCGCGCCATCGTAAGGATTGACGTAGACGCTCTCTTTGGTCCCGCCAGGCAGCGCGAAAACGAACTCGGCGCTGCGCGCGGGATTCGACTCGATATGCGCGCGCAGCGCCTGCGCGTCCGCAGGCATTGCGGCCCGCGCGCGGGCCAGCAGCGCATCCACGGGCAGGCGCGGTGTCGCCGCCGGTGCGACCATCAGCCGATGCGGGTAAAGCAGCGGTTCGATCTGCGGCTGGAAGCAGTAGATCGTGCCCGTGATGGCGAGCACGAGCAGCAAGGGCATGACGAAGAGGCCTGCGTAAAAATGCCAGCGCCACAGCGTGCGGTAGCCGGGCTGGGCCGCGCGTGCAGGCGGCGCGCTCACCGGGTCGGATATCGTGGACATCGGGGACTCCTTGTCGAGCCATGAAGGCGCGACTGCATGGATGATTCAAACGAAAACGCGGCGCAAACCAGGGCCGCGAGCGCGCCGCTCAAATGCCGAGCTTCGCTTCGAGGTAGTACGTGCGGCCGGGATACGGGTGATAGACGAAGTAGCGCGCGTCGAACAGGTTGTCGATGCCCACGCCGATCTCGCTCTTCTTCGTCGGCCGGATGGTGTATTTCACGTCGGCGACCGTGTAGGTGCTCGTGCCGCCGAACACGTTCGGGTTCGTGTCCGTGTTGGTGAGCGTGTTGTACTGGCGGCCCGAGTAGCGCGCGGCGAGCGTGAATGCCGAGCGCGCGTCGAAGCGGTACGTGGCGACGAGATTCGCGCGCCATAGCGGAATGCGATAGAAGTACTTGCCCACGCTCGCCGGGTTTTGCGCGTTCTCCAGAATCTTCGACTGCGTGTACGCCACGCTCGCTGCGAGATCGAGCCCGCGCAGCACGACGTCTTCACCCTGGTAGCTCGTTTCCACGCCGCGCGAGCGCACTTTGCCGATGTTCTGGAAGTTCGTGACGTTCGGAATGACCGTCGTGTCGGTCTGGCTGAAGATCGTGTTTTTTACGTCGTCCTGAAAGAGCGTCAAGCGAAAGAGGCCATTCCAGTGCGCCCATTCGGCGCTCAGTTCCTTCGAGAGATCGTCCTCGGGGCGCAGGTTCGGATTGTTGTTGACGATGGACGAGCCGTTCACCTGCCCCTGGAACAACTCGCTCACGGTCGGGAAGCGGTAGGCGCGCGCAATCGACGCGCGCAGCGTGAGGTCGTCGGTTACGTCGAACGAGAGCGAAGCCTTTGGCGAGAAATGATGGTCGCCCACGTTGGCATAAGGCACGTTCACGCCGCCGAGCGCCTGATAGCCGTCGTAGGCGCGCCAGTTTTCGTAGCGCACGCCGTACACGAACTTCCAGCGCGGGAGGAAGCGCCACGCGTCCTGTGCGTAGAGCGCCTGGGTTTCGGTCTTTCCCGCGAAGGCATTGGCGAAGCTGGCCGCGCCGCCATCGCGCCACGCGAGCGTGTTGTACGTGCGGTTGTCGAGCGCGTAGTCGTCGTAGTGATAGCCGAACGTGAGCCAGTGGGCGGTCAGGCCCGCATCGGGCGTGGCGGGCGTCCACGTCGTCTTGAGGTCGAGCGTCTTCCAGCCGGTGCCGTCGCCGAGCGTCATGACGCCGGGACCGTTGCCTGGTCCCCCGGCGTTTGCCGTGCGCGCCACGCTGTTACTTACGTCGTAGTACGAAGCAACGGCCTCTGCGTTCCAGCCGGTAGCCTGATGGGTGCGCAGCGTCGCGCCATACAGCCAGTTTTCGCTCCAGCCGCGGCTCGGTGCGAACGCGGCAGCGGGTATCGTGTACTCGTAGCCGTTGATCGACACCTTGCCGCTATACACCGGATTGCCGTTCGCGTCGTAAAGGAAGGTCGACGTGGCGTTGCTGTAGGTCTGGTGCCAGTAGCCGAGCGTCACGCCGCCTTGCACGTTGGGGGTGAAGTCGTACTGCATACGCAGCTTGAACTGGTCCTGCACCGTGTGCTGCATGCCTTCGCCGTTGATGCCCAGCACGACTGTAGGCGTGTTCGTCTGGTTGTTGTAGAAGTACGCGCCATGCACGGGCACGTCCCCCGGCTGCGCGGGTTTCGTCGACTGCGCGAGCGTGGCGAACTGCAGCGGCTGGCTCGTGTTCTCGAGGTGATTCACGCCAAGCAAATACGAGAACTTGCCGATACGGTCGCCGATCGAAGCGCTCATCTCGCTGCCGTTGAAGTTCTGGTTCACCCCGTAGAGGCTGAAATGCTGGGTGAACGCCTTCACGTCCGCATTCGCTTCGAACTGCTTCGGCATGCGCGTGGTGATGAGCACGGTGGCACCGAGCGAGTTGCCGGGATAGAGCGCGGAGTACGGCCCGTAGATCACATCCACTTGCTGGATCTGGTCGGGGAACACCATCGACCAGCGCGGCGGAAAACTGTAACTGTTGCCGAGCAGATTGGAGAGCAGCAGGCCGTCGGCATAGACGAGGCCGCGCGCGCTTTGTGTATTGCTCGTGCCGCGCACGGCGATGATCGAGTTCAGGTCCCCCACGTAGCGCTTGCGCACGGCGAGATTGGGCAGGTACTTGAGCACGTCCTCGGTGTTGACGACGTTCCAGTTCCCGAATTGCGCGGGCGTGACGGTTTCGACCGTCGCGGGCAGGTTGGGGTCGACGGCGGCCGCGGGGGCCGCGCCGGTAGTCGCGCTAACCGTAACGGTGGGCAGCGTGGCGGCCGAGGCGGTGTCGGCGGTTTGCGCATCGGCGGCATGGGCTGCATGAACGACGATGGGCGCGATGAGAGGCAGCGGCAAGACGCGCGGTAGCATGGCGAGCGCGAAACGCCCGGCGTGCCGAAGTGCGCGCGGCGTTGCGCGTTCGCGCGAGCGAACGCCAGCGCCACGCGTGGCGAGCGAGGACATGAGGGACTTTCCTGAAAGCGGGATACGAAGAGCCGCGCGCGTCATGCGTGCTCGTTGCGCACGCAATCAGATCGCGATCGGCAGAACGTTGACGGCGTAACTCAGGAAAGAACGGGAGGAGCGCGCGGCCTGCCCGAAGGGAAGGCGCCTGGAGGGATGTCGTGCGTGACGGGCGGCGCGATCGTGTCGTGCGCGAGAACGAGTGCGGCCAGCGGTTCGGGCGCGGCGACCGAAGGCATCGCCACGTGATGCTCGAGCAGATGACAGTAGCCGCATGCGCCGAATGCATCGTCGTGCGAAAGATGCGGCGTGCTTCCGGACTCGATCGGGTGTATGGCCGAGCAGAGCGTGGCGTCCGGCTCATGCGCGTGCTGCGCGGCAACGAGCTGGCTCACGAGCGGCGCAAGCACGATGAGCCACATGGCGACGAGGCCAAGCCATGCGGTCAGCAGTGAATGCTTGCGTGAATTCATGAGAATGAGAATGATTGCGCGGCGGAGTCTAACACGGCATTTCGCGTTTGCGCAGGCTGGCCCGCAGATCTGAGGGTGGCCATAAGCGCGGCGCGATGTCGCGGCCGTGGGCGCTTTTCGATGAGTTTCTATGGATGGGGCGCAAGACAGGGGCGAATATCGAAGCTGTTCGAGATGACTCAGGAGCCGCCCGCAAAGGGGGGAAACGTCCATGTCTGCATTTTCTTTCCGACGTGCGCCCGGCATGCGCTGGACACCGCGCCTGCCCCAGCATCAATCCGTGGAGGACAAGCCGCACGCAACTGCGGGGTTCGCCCCGCTTGCGCGCGGCACGAGCGAAACGTCGTGTGGCCTCGCGCTTCCGTTGAGCTTCGCGCTACGGCTCGACGCGCACCGCCATGTCACGCCGCGCAATCCGGCGTGCTGCCCGCTCGAGGACACCGCATTGCGTCAGTGGTGCGTGCGTCTGCGCAGCGGGGCTTGCCCGATGGATGCGCCGGCCGAAGCCCACGTATTCCTGCAACGCACGCGCTGAGCGCGGCGCGGATACGTCGCGCTCACACAGCGTCGCGATGCGCCGCGAGCGCGCGCATTGCTTCGAGTTCCTCCACGACGGCCGCCGCGAGACCGGTCACGTCGCTGGTCCATTCGCCCGTCTCGCGCAGGGTTGCGCGCAATTCGAGGCAGGCTTCGTTGAGCATCGAGGGGCCCAGCACCGCAAGGCCTCCCGACACCCGGTGCGCCCAGTCGCGCAGGCGATCGAAGTCGCGCTGCTGCGCGATGTGGGTGTATTCGGCGATGTCGCGCTCGGCTTGCCGGATGAAGAGTTCGGCGAGCGCGGGCGCGAGCGTCGGGAAGCGAGGCGGTTCTTCGTCTTCGGATACGTCGTTGTCCTTTTCCACTGCGTCGACGGGTTGCTCGATCCCTGCTGCGGTTGCGCTGGCGTTCTGCCCGGCGCGGATTTGCGCGGACACGATGGCCAGCACGCGGGCAAGTTCCGCGAGCGCGAGCGGCTTGGTGAGGTAGTCGGTGAAGCCTTGCGCGCGACCTTGGGCGATCTGCTCGGGCAGTGCGTCGGCGCTCAACGCGTAGACCGGTAGCGAAGGGAACCTCGCACGCGCCGCCTGGAGCAGCGCGCTACCGTTCATGCGCGGCATGTTCAGGTCGGTCAGAACGAGATCCACTTGATGCTCGTCCAGCCGGGCGAGCGCTTCCTCGCCGTCTTTCGCTTCGACCACGCTCGCGCCGAGCGTGCGCAACTGGTCGCGCAGCAGGCCGCGGTTGAGCAGATTGTCTTCGGCAATCAGAACATTCAGGGTTGCGAAACGTTCACCGTTATCGGGGACGTCGCGCGGCGTCTCGACGGTCGCTGCTGCCGCGCCGCGCCCCGGCGATTGTGTCGCCGCGCGGATGGCGGTCAGGCTGTAAAGGCTCACTTCGACGGCGCCGCCGGCGAGTTCAAGCGGCACGAGCGGGCCGTCCTGGCGCAGCCACACGATTTTCACCCCTGCAGGGCAGAGCCGCGCAACGTCGTCGCGCGAGAACTCGTCGGTCACGAGCACATAATCGAATGTGCCCTCGCGCTGCGGTTCATCCGGGCTCAGGAAAGTTGGCGTGCTCACACGCGCATCGAACAGATTGGCGAGCCATTCGTGGTTTTCGGGCGCACGGCACAAAATCGCGGGATGCGCATCGGGCAGCGTCCATGCTTCACCGGCGGTGGCCTCGCCTGCGGGGCGCAGCGGCAGCGTGACCGTGACGCGCGTGCCCACGCCAGACGCACTGTCGAGCGCGATGCGCCCGTGCATCAGCTCGGTCAGGCGCGCGCAGATGGAAAGCCCGAGGCCAGTACCGCGCGCCTGCGTGAGCTTCTGGGCGTCGCCTTGCGTGAAGGGTTGGAACAGGTGGGGCTTGAGGTCTTCGGCAATTCCGCCGCCGGAGTCGCTCACGCTGATTTCCAGGGCGCTTTCGCGCCAGCGCGCCCGCAGCACGATCTTGCCGGAGCGCGTGAATTTGAACGCGTTGCTAAGCAGGTTGTTGACGATCTGCGCGAGCCGCATGGCGTCGAAGTGAAGCTGGGCCGGAATGGCGCGGTCCATCACGAGGTAGAAAGGCAGATGCTGACGCACGGCGAGCGGGGCATGCGCAAGCGCGATGCGCACGAGCAGCCCGGCAATCGAACCGGCTTCTTCGACCAGCTTCATCTGGCCGACATCGATCTTCGAAAAGTCGAGCACGTCGCTCACGATCTGCAGCAGTTCGGCCGCGGAAATCTGCATGGCCTGCACGCGCGCGCCTTGTTCCGGTGCGAGTGGCCCGCGCGCCATCAACTCGATATTGCCGACGAGCGAGCCGAGCGGCGTGCGGATCTCGTGGCTCATCGCTGCGAAGAAGCTCACTTTCGCGCGCGCCGCTTCGTCGCTCAGGCGCTTCGCTTCGCGAAGCAGCCGCTCGACTTCGTAGTGCTTCGACATGTCGGCGACTGCGCAGAACATTACGTCTTCGCGATTCATGGTGGCGGGCGCATAGGTGATGGCGAGATGCAGGCCTTCCCCGTCGGGGCGCTCGAGCGAGTAGGGCAGCTCGTACACCGGCGTCGTCTCATTGCGGTTCGCGGCGTCTGACCATGGCGAGTGTTTCTCGAATTCCGCGCACAAGGCGCTCGGCAGACGCGTGGCGTGCTCGTCGAGTCCGAGCACGTTGCGCACGATCTGGTTCGCCACGACGATCTCGAAGTTGCTGCGCCTGACGATGCACAGGCCGACGGGTGTCGCATGAACGAGGAGGTGGTTGAGCAACTCGCCTTCGAGTGCGCGTGTCGCTTCGTCGTAGGTGCGCGCGAGCACGCGGCGATTCCAGTAGCGCGAGAGCGCAAGGAGCATGACGACGAGGGCAGCCGTGACTGCGAGGATAGCGAAGGCTGGCGTACGGATCAGCGCGAGGTGCTCGCTCCAGGAGAGTGCCACGATGCCGTAGCCGAAGTCATGCGCGAGCGGCGCCTCGCGCAGCACCCAGCCAAAGCGCGGGATCGCGTGGAAGACGCGCGGCTCGAGATTCGCAACGCGGCGGTCGAGTAACTGCGCGGCGGGAGCGGACAGTGGCCCGGAAAGCATTGAGCCGTCGATATCGAAGAGCGTGGGCGAGATCGGGTCCGAGCCACTATCCACCGCGCCGCCGCCGAACGTGTCGAGATCGATGCTTGTGATCACGAACGCATAGGGTTTGTCGTCCTTGAGCACGCTCAGCGCGCCGAGCACCAGCCCATGCGGAAAGCCAAGCGCGGGCGGCGGCCGGAACCAGACAACTTTCAGTCCGTGAGCGGCGGCCACCGGGTCCGTTCCTCGCGCCGTCATGCGCAGCAGGATCGCATCGGCGAGCAGGGCAGCCGCGCCCTGCGGCTGCCGTCGCGAATGCGCCGGCGCGGCGACGGCAGGCGCGAGCTGGTGGCTATAGGCGGCGCTGCCATCGACCGGGAGCACCAGTAGGGGTATGTTTGGCGAGACCCGGGCAGCGATCTGCACGACGCGGTCGCACGCGGCACGCAATTCGGGCGCGCCATCGAGGCTGTCGAACGTAGGCGCGCAAGCCGGCGGCGCCACGTCGCCCGGTTGCCTCGATAGCAGCGACGAGCTTTCGAGCGCGAGCACGACTTGTGCGCCCGCGAGCAAGGTGTAGTGGCGCTCGATCAGCGTGTCCGCTTGCGCGCGAATGGCAATGGCCTGCTGCGCCTGCGAGCGCAGCGCGGCGAACCCCAGGCTGCCGATCGCGACCGCCGCCATGCACAGCGCCGCGAAGATCAGCAGGCCCGTGAGCATCGCGAAGACGCGCCTCTCCCGCCTCAGGTTGCGCTCGAGCGCCCGCAGCGCTTCATAGGGCGAGGCCTGGGTGAGAGCGTCCCGACGGGCCGAGCGAGGCATCACGCGAATCCGTGTTCGCCGGCGTAACGGATCAGATCGGCATTCGATTCGAGATGGAGTTTGCGCATGGCCGCGCGCTTTTGCGTGGCGACGGTGGTGACCGAGCGATTCAACCGCTTCGAGATTTCGGTGACGCTCAGGCCGAGCGCGAAGAGCCGCACCACTTCGAGCTCGCGCGGCGACAGCGGCTGGTTGCGCTGAAATTCGTCGACGGTCGAGCCTTCCTTGGCGAGCCGTTCGGCAATGCGCGCGGAAAGCGCCGTACCCGGTTCCGCGAGCGCGCGCCGGCAGACTTCGCCGAGTGCGGGAATCGGCTCATCCTTGCCGATCAGTCCGGCCACGCCGAGCTGCGCAAGCTGGTGCAGGATGCCGCCGTTGGTGACCATCGTGAACACGATCACAGGCGTATCGGGATAGAGCCGCCGCAAGCGGCTGACGAGCCGCAGGCCGTCCTCGTCTTCGAGGTCGCCCTGCATCGAGAAGTCGGTGATGATCAGCTCGCACTCGGTGTCGCGCAAGGCGTCGATGAGTCCCGCGCCGGTCGCGGCTTTCGCAACCACCCTGAAGCCCGGCTGGGTGTCGAGGTAATCGCTGATCGCCGTCAGCACGACCGGATGGTCGTCGGCCACCACGATCCGCACATCTTGCGTTGCTTTCATCATGGTCGTGAGCGTGTCGCCTGAAGTCGGATGAGCTGGAGGGCGAGACCTGCAGAGCCTGATTCAGCGCGGGTGTTGCGCTGTCATGGTTTTGGCCATTATAAGTCAGGGATTACTTATCCTTGTCGGAGTTTGCCTGGCCGTGATGTAGGGCGTCGCTGCTCAGTTTGCTGCTTGGTTGCTCGCTTTGTTTGGCTTGCCTGCGTGGCAATGCGCGTGAAAGCACGACACCGTGAACCGCGTGCGTGAGCCATCGGTCCCGGCGCAGTGCTGGCTGCACGTGCGCGTCGTCATCTGCACGAAACGCTGCGGCATCGGGCGGCCCGTGCCGTGGGAAGCGGCGGCGCGTGGGGTGGCCGGCTGGAGCGGCGCGACTCGCCGGGCGCTGGCCGCATAGAAGACCAGTGAACAGAGGCTCATGGCTCCCGCGATCGCGCCGGTGGCGGCCGTCAGCCAGAATGTGCCGGCCGGGGCCGCGCAGAGCAGGAACAGCATGGCGACGAAGCCCACGTAGAGCGGCGGCAGCAGATAGACGCCGGCGCCGCTCAGATGATCGATGACGCGCGCGAGCATCGGCGTGCGCGGTTGTGGCGATCGATCTGGCGTAGTGGGCAGCATGGCGAAACTCGTTCGAGGGACGGGCGGGGCGCCGCTGCGTGGGGAATCGCAACCTGCGCCCTGGTATGCCCACAATTTAGCGACGGGGGCGGCCCGCCGATATCGAACAGATTCGAAAGGCGCGATGATGTTGCATTGCATCGAACGCCTGCGGCTGGACATTTCCTTACATCTCTGTGCGAACTCGATGCCCGCTGCATGGTCCTATACCCCCAAGGATGAGCGGTCATGGCCGCCGCAGCCGGCCGGGCACCGGTGAGGCCGGGTGCCGATGGGTGCCGGCGGGCCGGATTGCGGGTTTGCCCCGGCGACGCCCATGCGCGCTATCCTGTAGCGCTTTGCGCGCGGCCCGGATGTCCGCGACCGGGCCGGCGCAGACATTCGAAGTCCCCTTTGCACAGGAACCCTCTCATGCGCCGACGTCAATTTCTTCTCAGCTCCAGTGCCGCTCTCGCCGCCGGCGGCCTCGCGCTTGCCGGCTGCACGACCACGCCGCCGGGCTCCCAGAGCGGCGCTGCGCAGAACACGGCGAAGCGCAATTCGATCGACGCGGGCGTCGACGCCACGCTCACGCGCCTCTTCAACACGGTGAGCGGGTCGCAGGAACTGATCTCGAAGTCGAGCGGCGTGCTCGTCTTTCCGCAAGTTCTCTCGGCGGGCTTCTGGATCGGCGGGCAGTACGGCACCGGCGCGCTGCGCGTGGATGGCCGCACGACGGGTTACTACAGCACCATTGCGGGCTCGTTCGGTCTGCAGATCGGCGCGCAGTCCAAGGCCATCATCTTCGCGTTCATGAACCCGGTCGCGCTCAACGATTTCACGAACAGCCAGGGCTGGTCGGCCGGCGCGGATGCCACGGTTGCGCTCGTCACGGTGGGCGCGAACGGCAACGTCGATACCTCGACCGCCACGAGCCCGGTGGAGGCGTTCGTGCTGACCAACGCGGGCCTCATGGCCGGGGTATCGCTGGAAGGCGTGAAAGTGTCGCGGCTCGTGATTTGACGGTGCCGCGAGCAGGCATGACAGGAGGCACACGCATGGCGACGCCCACATACCGCCGCAAACACAAGATCCACTTCTCGGAGTGCGATCCCGCCGGCATCGTGTTCTATCCGCAGTATTTCGTCCTCTTCAACGACCTCGTCGAGTCGTGGATCGACGAGTTGCTGCCGCAAGAGGGCTATCACGGCGTGATAGGCGAACGCCGCGTGGGCATGCCGACCGTGCGGCTCGAAGTGGATTTCAAGGCCGTGAGCAGGATGGGCGACGAGGTCTGGCTGTCGCTCGACGTCGAGCGCCTGGGCGGCGCGTCGCTCACGCTGGCGTGGGCCTGCACGGGCGTGGACGGCGTGCTGCGCATGACGGCGCGCCAGACCATCGTGACGACCTCGCTCGACACCCACAAGTCGATTGGCATTCCTGATGACATTCGCGACGCGATCGCGCGGGCGATGGAGTCCGCCGCGCGCACATAAGCGTCACGATCATCGGGCCATCTTCAGGCGGCAGCGCCGAGCGCCGCCTGCAACGTGACAAAGGTTTTTTCGTCGGTGCGTTCGAAATGCAGCGGCGTGACCGAAACGCGGCCGGAGTTCACCACGGTCGTTTCGCTGTCGGGCCCGTTTTCGCGCGGGCCGCGATTGAAGCGCAGCCAGTGGTAATCCATGCCGCGCGGATCGATCTGCGGCACGACGTCGATACCCTGCACGAGCCCCACGCCCTGGCGCGTGACCGTGAGCGGTCCCGCGGCGCTTGCGTCGATATCGGGGAAATTCACGTTCAGGCAAACGGGCGCATCGTGCGCCACGGCGGCGAGGCGGCGAATCACGTCCGGTGCGAGCGCGCGGGCGGTGTCCCAGCGCACACGCTCGCGGTCGCGGAAGGTCTGGCTCAAGGCGATGGACGGCAGGCCGAGCAGAAGGCCCGTCATGGCTGCGCCTACCGTGCCGGAGAACATCGTCTCCACGCCGAGGTTGCCGCCGCGGTTGATGCCCGAGAGCACGAGCGAAGGGCGCACGTCGCCCATGAGCTGGCGCACCGCCATCACCACGCAATCGCCCGGCGTGCCGAGCACGCCGAAGCGCCGCTCGCCGCGCCGGGAGACGCGCAGCGGCGTGTGCAGGCTGATCGAGTGCGAGGTGCCGCTCTGGTCGTGTTCGGGCGCGACGACCCAGACTTCGTGCGCGAGTTCGGCGGCCACGGCTTCGAGCACGGCGAGGCCGGGCGCGTCGATGCCGTCGTCGTTGGTGAGGAGCACGCAGGGCAGTTTGCTATCGGTTGCAGTCATGGCTGGCTCTTCTTCGTTGCAAGGTCGGGGAAAGGGCCATTATTCCAGAGTGTGTTCCGGACGGCAGCGGGGCGGCAGCGCAGCGGCACTTTTAAAACGGATTCGTAACGTATCCGATATAGACTAGCGCGTCGGCGCCATGAGGCGCGCCCTGCTGCAAGGAGAAGTACGTGAAGCCGCAAGTCATGCCGGACATCGCCCGCATCCTGTTCGTTGTTGCCATACTCTGCGCGCTGACGATCGGCAGCCTCTACGTCATGCGTCCGTTCCTCCCGGGACTGATCTGGGCGACGACGATCGTCGTCGCGACCTGGCCCGCCATGAAAGCCATTGAGCGGCGCTGCGGCAACCGCCGCTGGCTCGCCACGCTCGTGATGCTGCTCATCCTTCTGGTCGTGATCGTGCTGCCGCTCTATGAAGCCATCTCGACGCTCGCGTTGCACGGCGGCGAGATCATGGAGCTGATCCGCAAGCTGCCCGACTACGCGTTGACGGCGCCGCCGCAGTGGGTCAATGACATTCCCGTGGTGGGCGGCCGTATTGCCAGCAAGTGGCAGGAGTTTTCGGACGCGGGTCCTGGCGGCCTGCTCGCGCAACTCGAACCGTACGTTTCGATCGCCGCGCACTGGCTGATCGGCCATGCCGCTTCGGTGGGCGTGTTCGTCATGCACATGTTCATCACGGTCATCATCACGGGCATTCTGTACAGCAACGGCGAGCAGGCCGCCGACTATGTCACGCGCTTCGCCATGCGCGTCGCGCCCGCTTATGGCGAGCAGGCGGTCAAGCTCGCGGGCGCTTCGGTTCGCGCGGTGGCGCTCGGCATCGTCGTCACGGCGATCCTGCAGTCGGCGCTCGGCGGCATCGGCCTGTGGGTGGCCGGGGTGCCGGGAGCGGGCGTGCTCACGGCCGTGATGCTCATGCTGTGTCTCGCGCAGATCGGCCCGACGCTGCCGCTGCTCGGCGGCGTGATCTGGCTGTTCGTGCATGACGCGCATATCGCAGGCAGCCTGCTCGCGGTGTGGTCCGTGATGGTCGCCATGCTCGACAACCTCGTGCGGCCGGTGCTGATCCGCCGCGGCGTCAATCTGCCGATGCTGCTGATTCTCTCCGGCGTGCTCGGCGGCTTGTTCGCCTTCGGGATCGTCGGCCTCTTCATCGGCCCGGTGATCCTCGCCGTCTCGTCCACGTTGCTGAGCGCATGGATACGCGACCCGGCGGCGCAAGTCCGCGATGCGGCCAACTCGGCAGCCCGCCAGGACGGTTGAGGCGGCGCAAGCCATTCCATCGATTCGCAAACGTCTCCTTGACGACGCGCAGTTCGATTCGACGCTACGATGACGTCTGAACTTCGCTTCGGTATTCGTTAGAGCATTCATGCGGCGCTCGCGTGAGCCTGCCTTGTGCCATTCCTGGTCGAGGGCGGCGCATCCGCGCGCGCTGCGCACGGCTTCCAAGGAGACGAAATGGCTCAGTTCAACTGCGATATCTGCGGCGTGCGCCCCGCGACGGTGCGGGTCGCCGTATTGCAGGACGGCAGACGGCGTTTTCTCGATGTCTGCGACTATCACTATGCGCAGCTCACACGGCATCAGCGCACCTTGAGCCCGCTGGAGGCGCTGTTTCGCGCCTCGCAGCAGGCCGACGGTACAGGCGATACCGGCGACGCGGCGGCCGAACCCGCGCCACAGGCGATGGAAGCCGGCGACGGCGCGATTGTCGAGCGCTATTTCAGCGACGTGGCGCGTGAATTGCTGCAGCGCGCAGCGGAGCGGGCGGTGCAGTTCGGGCGGCGCGAGGTCGACACGGAGCATCTGCTTTACGAACTCGCGGGCAACGACGCCGGCGCGGCGATCCTCAAGCGGCTCGGCATTCAGCCCGACGACGTGCGCGCGTTCATCGACGCCAATGCGCAGAAGCGCGAAGGCGCGGGTGTGCCCGAGGACGGCCGTATCGGCGTCTCGCCACGCTTGAAGGGCGCGCTAGACCGCGCATTTCTCGTCTCGCGCGAACTGGGTCACAGCTACGTCGCGCCCGAACATTTGCTCTTCGGCCTCACGCAGGTGCCAGAAAGCTTTGCGGGCCATCTGCTCGGCCGCTATGGCGTCACGCCTCAAAAGGTGTTGCAGCGGCTCGTCGAGGCCCAGGGCGACAAGCGCGAGCGTCCCGCCGCGAAGGGCCCGAGCGCGACACCGCAACTCGATCAATACAGCCGCGACCTCACGGCGCTTGCGAGCGAGGGCAAGCTCGACCCGGTGATCGGCCGTTCGAGCGAGATCGAGACCGTGGTGGAAGTCCTCGCACGCCGGCGCAAGAACAACCCGGTGCTGATCGGCGAACCTGGCGTAGGCAAGACGGCCATTGCCGAAGGGCTCGCTCAACGCATGCTTAACGGCGACGTGCCCGAATCGCTGCGCGGGCGGCGGCTCGTCGAGTTGAACGTCAACGGGCTGATCGCGGGTGCGAAGTATCGCGGCGAATTCGAAGAGCGCGTGAAAGGCGTGATGGAGGAAATCGCGGCGCAGCGCGAGAGCCTCGTGCTCTTCATCGACGAAGTGCACATGATCGTCGGCGCGGGCCAGGGCGGCGGCGAAGGCGGCCTCGATATCGCCAACGTCTTCAAGCCGGCCATGGCGCGCGGCGAACTGAACCTGATTGGCGCGACGACGCTCTCGGAGTACCAGAAGTACATCGAGAAGGACGCGGCGCTCGAGCGGCGCTTTCAGCCGGTGTTCGTCTCCGAGCCGAGCGTCGATCAGACGATCAACATCCTGCGCGGCTTGCGCGACAAGCTCGAGGTGCATCACCACGTCACCATTCGCGACGACGCACTCGTTTCGGCCGCCGAACTATCGGACCGCTACGTGATGGGCCGATTCCTGCCCGACAAGGCGATCGATCTGGTCGACCAGGCGGCGGCGCGCGTGCATCTTTCGGCCACCTCGCGGCCCGCGGCGATTCTCGAACTCGAAGCGGAGCTGGCGCAGTTGCGGCGCGAGCAGGACTACGCGGCGACGCGCAAGAATTTCGAGCGCGCGCACACGCTCGACGAGCCGATCGACGACAAGGAAAAGGCGCTCGCGCAGGCCACCAATGACTGGAAAGGCCAGCTCGGCACCGTGACCTCCGACGTGACGAGCGAAGATGTCGCGGAGATCGTCTCGAAGCTCACGGGCGTGCCCGTCACGCAGCTGACCGCCGAGGAGCGCACGCGACTGCTCGAAATGGAACAGCGGCTGCATGAGCGCGTGATTGGCCAGGAGCAGGCCATCGTCGCGGTCAGCGACGCGGTGCGCCGTTCGCGCGCCGGGCTGCGGCGCGGGCGGCGGCCCACGGCGGTGTTCCTGTTCCTCGGGCCGACCGGCGTCGGCAAGACCGAGCTTGCGAAGGCGCTGGCCGAAGTGGTGTTCGGCGACGAGGACGCTATCGTGCGCATCGACATGAGCGAGTACATGGAGCGCCACGCGGTGTCGCGGCTGATCGGCTCGCCGCCGGGTTATGTCGGCTATGACGAGGGCGGGCAGCTGACCGAGAAGGTGCGTCGCCGCCCCTATTGCGTGATCTTGCTCGACGAGATCGAGAAAGCCCACTCCGACGTCTACAACGTCCTGCTGCAGGTGTTCGACGACGGGCGGCTCACCGACGGCAAGGGACGTGTGGTCGACTTCAGCAATACGGTCGTGATCGCGACGAGCAATCTCGGCTCCGACGTGGTCTCGGGGCAAAAGCGCTCGGGGCCGGGTTTCCTCTCCAGCGCCGAAGGTGCGATGCAGGGTGCCGTGATGGGCGAGTTGCGCCAGCACTTCCGGCCCGAGTTCCTGAATCGCATCGACGAGATCATCGTGTTCCAGCCGCTTAGCGGCGACGAACTGCGCTCGATCGTGCGGCTGCAACTCGAGCAGGTCCGGCGCATGGCGCGCAGCCAGGATATCGACCTGACGTTCGACGACAGCGTGATCGACCACCTCGCGTCGGACGGGTATCGGCCGGAATTCGGCGCGCGCGAGTTGAAGCGCAAGATGCAGCAGGCGGTGGAGAACGAACTGGCGAAGGAAATGCTCAAGGGCGGTGTGAAGGAGGGCGCCAAGGTCGTGTGCCGCTACGACGCGGCGGACAAACGCATGGCGTTCGCGGTGCAGGAGGCGGGCAAGCATTGACGCAGGCGGCCGGCGCGTCGATGCTCGTGCTCGCGCGCCTAACGCACCAGCTTCGGGCGTGAGACGGGTTTGACGCCCGGTCGCTCGACGGCCCGCCGGATCTTTGCGAGCAGATCGCCCTCGTGGAATCGCTGGTCGTCCGTGAGACGCTCGGCGACTATGAGATAGGCGTCGCTCAGGCGGCCCATGATTTCCTCGCTTTCCGTCTGCCGCAGATCGAGACGCCGCGCAAAGGCATGGAGTTCCGCCGGCAGCGGGAACGTCTTGCTCCGGTTCAGGCTCAGCGCCATGCGCCCGTCGAGATCCGGATAGATGTCCGTGCAGACCACATCGAACACCGGAGCAAGACGGCGCGGCCCGGTCGGATCGATATAGAGGATTCCCAGGTTCTTCATGTGGGCATCGCCGTCGCGCAGCAGGCACGAAAGGGCGATGCGCTCGAAAAGGCGGCGTTTTTGCGCGGGATCCGAGCGCGTATAGATGTCCACCGCCTTCGCGATCATCTCGTAGCTGCCCTCGTACTTGGCCTTGCCGGTGAGCACGCTCATGTCCTCGAAGCCGAGGGGCGAGCCGTTCGCCTCGCGGTCGAAGCGTGACATGACGAAGAGCTTGCCGTCTTCGGAAAGCCAGAAGTCCGGGACTTCGAGCGCCGCCTCCTTCGCCACCGACATGCAGAAGTATTCGTTGCGCGCGAGCCCGGGAAAGTCATCGCCTTCGGCCTTCACGATCACCGTGCGCAGGGGGAGTGCCGTGTGCTCCGCGGGGCGCGCAGCGGCTTCGGCGGCGAGCGGCACAACGGCCTTCGGCTGCACGCCGGAGATGCCTGAACCGAGCGCATAGCGGTCGATCAGGCGCTCGAACAGCCGGCCCGAGGGCGAGGAAAGCAATTCGTCCAGACGCTCGCCTTCGCTCTGCGGCACGCGCTCGCCCGGCACGGAATACGTGAGCCGGCCGATTTGATTGGTGCCGGCGAGAAAGAGCAGAAACATGTCGCTCGGCGCGCCGTAACGCGCGAGCCGCTCCTCGATGACGAAGCGCAGATAGCCCTCTGGCCGGTTCATCGCGAAGATGCCCATCAGGTCGCCGCTCGCATAGCTCTGGCGCCGCACCGGCATGGTGAGCGATACGGCGGCCACGTCCGGTACGTCGCCGTAATTGAAGACGAAGCGGCTTTCGCGCGCGAGCAGACCGCACGGGCCCTGCGGCGTATGGACTTCCAGATTGCGGATTTCGCGCAGGAGCCGCTCGAGGTCGAATGATGCGCCGGCGGTCATTCGTCGTCCCTGAAGATGTCGTTCAGGTCCTCGAGGATGACAGTGTTCATGGGGCGAAGCACGACTTCGTAGCCGAGCGCGTTCACGAGACGGCAGAGTTCGCGTATGCCGACGTTGCCTGCGTGTTCAGCGTTCGTGACCGTGCGGCGGGCGACGCCAGCCTGCTCCGCCAGGGCCTGCTGGGTCAGCTTGCGCTCGCGTCGCGTCGCGCGCAGTCTTTCTGACAAGCGCTCAACGTTGGAAATCGAGAGATTCGCGGGTTTTTTGCGCATCATGGTGCGCATTATAGGTCGTGTTCGGACGTTTTGCGCATAATTATGCGCGCAAAGGTGCTAAAAGTGGGTCCCATGAAATGCGCACAATATTGCGCAAATTAGTGATCCATCCACAAAATGCGCAAAATGATGCGCATTCCCTCAAAGAGTTGGTGTTTTGAAGGCGTTAAAAAATAGACGGTTTACGTAGTATTTTTTGCGCCTGGCGCCGTCTTACATCGACCTCAACGCCGAGCGTTTGAGCTTGCCGGTCTCAGTGCGCGGCAGTGCGTCGATAAACGCAATCAAGCGCGGATACTTGTACGCCGCCACGGCGCTCTTCACGAAGTTCTGCAACTCGGAGACCAGCGCGTCGCCAGCGCTAAAGCCGGGGCGCAAGACGACGAATGCCTTCACCACCTGCCCACGCAGTTCGTCCGGTACGCCCGTTACGCCGCATTCGGCCACGGCGGGGTGCTGCATGAGTACCGTCTCGATTTCGGGTCCCGCGATGTTGTAGCCCGACGAAACGATCATGTCGTCGGAGCGGGCCTGATAGAACACATAGCCGTCGGCGTCGATGGAAACAGCGTCGCCGGGCAGGTTCCAGCCGCCGCGCACGAACACGCTCTGGCGTTCGTCGGCGAGGTAGCGGCACCCGGTTGGGCCACGCACGGCGAGATTGCCCGTCACGCCGGGCGGCACCGGCTGCAGGTCGTTGTCCAGCGCCTGCACGACGTAGCCGGGCACCGCGCGGCCGATCGAGCCGGGCCGCACATCGGCGCCCGCGGACGAGACGAAGATATGGATCAGTTCGGTGCCGCCAATGCCGTCGATCATCTCAATGCCCGTCGCGCTGCGCCACAGGTCGCGCGTGGCCTGCGGCAGCGCCTCGCCGGCGGATACCGTCTTGCGCAGGCTGGCAAGGTCGTACCGCGTAACGAGCGGCGCCATCTGCCGGTAGAACGTGGGCGCGGTGAAGACGATCGTCGCGTGAAAGCGCTGAATCGTGTCGAGCAGCAGCGCCGGCGTGAGCTTTTCGATTAGCACGGTCGACGCGCCGGCGCGCATCGGAAAACACAGCAGCCCTCCCAGCCCGAACGTGAACGCGAGCGGCGGCGTGCCACAGAACACGTCCTCGGCCGTCGGCTTCAGGACATAACGCGGGAACAGGTCGCACATCGCAATTACGTCGCGATGAAAGTGCATGCAGCCCTTGGGCATGCCCGTCGTGCCGCTCGTGAACGCGATCAGGCAGACGTCGTCGCTGGCTGTGTCGCACGCCGTAAAATCCGCCGGCTTGTCTGCTGCGCGTGCCTCCAGGGTGCCAGGCGAGTCGTCGTGGAAATAGCAGACCTGTTTGATGCCTTCGTAAAAGAATTCGTCTGCGGGATCCATGCAGCGCGCGAGTTCTTCGGTGAGCCGCACGTCGCACAAAGCCGCGCAAACCCGCGCTTTCGCGGCAATCTGCTTGAGCTCTTTCGCGCGCAACAGCGGCATGGTGGGAATGACCACGAGACCTGCCTTGAGCGACGCAAGAAACGCCACCGCCATCTGCAGCGTATTCGGCCCGCGCAACAGCACGCGATTTCCCGGCTGCAGCCCCATGTCTTCCACCAGCACGCGCGCGCTGCGATTCACGAGCGCGAGCAGTTGCGCATAGGTGGTCGCTTGTGGCTTGCCGTCGACGTCCGACCAGATGGCCGGGCGCTCGCCGTGCCCGGCCTCGATCGCACGGTCCAGCAACTCGACGGCGCAATTCATGCGCGCCGGATAGGCGACGTCGGGGTTGTCGAGCAGCATGTCGGGCCACTGCGACTCGGGCGGCAGATGATCGCGTGCGAACGTATCGACATGGGCGGTGGGTTGCATGGCGTCTCCGGCAGTCTATTTGAGCTGATCGTTGCGTTGCGTGGGCGGCGGTCTATTGGCGTGTGAGGCGCGCCTCGTCGGGAATCACGGCCGTCGCTTCGATTTCCACTTTTGCGTCGTCTTCCATGAGCGCCACCACCTGAACCGCGCTCATGGCGATGTCGTAGTCGCCGATCAGCTCGCGAAACGCCGCGCCGATTTCCTTCAGTGATGCCAGGTACTCCTTCTTGTCGGTGACGTACCAGGTCATGCGCACGAGGTGCTCGGGCTTGCCGCCCGCTGTTTCGAGCACGGCGACGATATTGCGCAGCGCCTGCACGGCCTGCGCGCCGAATTCACGGCTCGTGAAGCGCGCGTTCTCGTCCCAGCCGATTTGCCCGGCGATATAGACCTGCGTGCCGGAAACGGCGACGCCATTGGCATAACCACGCGGCTTGACCCAGCCTGCGGGAAGAAGGGCTTGTTTCATGTTTCGTCCGGTTCCGTAGAGTGCGTCGCGCGGCGTTCGCTTACGCGGCGTTGTATGCCTTGAGCAAGTCTCGCCCGACGATCAGCTGTTGCACTTCCGTTGCGCCTTCGTAGATGCGCAGCGAGCGAATCTCGCGGTAGAGCGATTCGACGATATTGCCGCTTTGCACGCCCATGCCGCCCCAAAGCTGCACGGCCGCATCGATCACCTGCTGCGCGCCTTCGCTTGCGTGCCACTTCGCCATGGCGGCTTCGCGCGTCACGCTTGCGCCCTGGTCGCGCAGCCACGCGGCGCGATAAACGAGCAGGGCGCTGCTGTCGATGGTGAGCGCCATTTGCGCGAGCTTTGCCTGGGTCAACTGAAAATCGCCGAGCGTCTGGCCGAACATCTTGCGCGAAGCGGCGCGGGCGATCCCTTCAGCCATGGCGCGGCGCGCGAAGCCGAGCGACGCAGCGGCAACCGACGTGCGGAAAATATCGAGTGTGCGCATGGCGATCTTGAAGCCCTCGCCAGGGACGCCGAGCATCTGGCTGCGCTTCACGCGCGCGCCGGTGAAGCGCAGGCGCGCGAGCGGATGAGGCGCGATCACGTCGATGCGTTCGGCGATTTCGAGCCCAGGCGTGTCGGCATCGACCACAAACGCGCTGATGCCGCGTGCACCCGGCGCCTCGCCGGTGCGGGCGAACACCACGTAGAAGTCGGCGATGCCGCCGTTCGAGATCCACGTTTTTTCGCCGTCGAGCACGTAGTCGTCACCGTCGGTGCGTGCGGCGAGCGCCATCGCGGCGACGTCGGAGCCGGCTTCCGGTTCGGAGAGCGCGAACGCGGCGATCGCTTCGCCACGCGCCACGCGCGGTAGATAGCGCGACTTCTGCGTGTCGTTGCCAGCCAGCGAGATGGCGCCGGAGCCCAGGCCCTGCATGGCGAGCGCGAAATCCGCCAGGCCGGAGTGCTTTGCGAGCGTTTCTCGCAGCAGGCAGACGGCGCGCGTATCGATCGTGTCGCCGTGGCCGCCGTAAGCGGTGCCGCCCACGCCATAGCGCAGCCAGCCGGCTTCCCCTAGTTTGCGCACAAGGACGCGGCAGGTTGCATCGACATCGTCGTGGGGCACGTGCGCGAGATGCTCCCGCGACCACGTTTCGATTCCCGCGGCAAGCGCACGATGGCGATCTTCGAAGAACGGCCACGCAAGCGCGTCGTGGAGATGGGTGTCAACGGCAGCGTTCAATTTAGTCCCCTTCGAAAACCGGACGCGTCTTGCCTGCGAACGCGTCATAGGCGCGGCCGAAATCGCGTGTGGCCATGCAGATCGCCTGCGCCTGCGCTTCGGACTCGATGGCCTCGTCGATGCTCATGGTCCATTCCTGATGCAGCATCGTCTTGGTGATGCCGTGCGCAAAGGTCGGGCCGGAAGCGAGATCGGCGGCGAGCTTCTGTGCATCGGCGAGCAGCGCTTCGGGCTCGCAAATACGGTTGTAGAAGCCCCACGCGTGGCCTTCTTCGCCGCTTGCGGAGCGGCCCGTATAGAGCAATTCGGCCGCGCGGCCCTGACCGATGATGCGCGGCAGGATTGCGCAAGCGCCCATGTCGCAGCCGGCGAGCCCCACGCGTGTGAAGAGAAACGCGAGCTTGCTGCGTGCCGTGGCGTAGCGCATGTCGGAGGCCATGGCGAGAATGGCGCCCGCACCGGCGCATACGCCATCCACGGCGGCAATGATCGGCTGCGGGCAGTGGCGCATGGCTTTCACGAGGTCGCCGGTCATGCGCGTAAACATCAGCAGTTCGGGCATCGGCAGATCGATGAGCGGCGCGATGATGTCGTGCACGTCGCCGCCCGAGCAGAAGTTCTCGCCCGCGCCATGGAGCACGACCGCCTTCACATCGGTCGCATAGGCAAGCTGGCGAAACAGATCGCGTAGTTCTGCATACGATTCGAACGTGAGCGGATTCTTGCGCTCGGGGCGGTTGAGCGTGATGGTCGCCACACGGCCTTGTACCGACCAGCCGAAGTGTTGCGCCTCATAACCGGCAAGCGTCACGCGGTTGCCCGCGAAGAGCGCTTCGGCGCTGGAACGTGTCGTCAAAATGGGTCTCCCGGATCTCTGCAATGTCAGTGGTATCAGCCTTCCAGGCCGTTGCGCAGATGTTGTTTGAGCTTGCCGAGCCGCTCGTGCATCTTCGACTTTTCGTCGAGAGAGAGCCCGCCGAACAATTCGACCACCCATTGCTCGTGGGCGGCCGCCATGCGGTCGAAGAGGGCGCGGCCCTCGGCCGTGAGGCACACCACGAAGGCGCGCCGGTCGTCGGGGGCGACATCGCGCACGACGAGGCCCTCCTTTTCGAGCTGATCGGTAATGCCCGTGACGTTGCCGCCCGTCACCATGAGGCGTCGCGAGAGCTCCGTCATGCGCAGGCCTTCAGGGTGGCGTTCGAGCTGCGCCATCAGGTCGAAGCGCGGCAGCGTCGTGTCGAACTCGACGCGCAGGCGGCGGCGCAGCTCGGCTTGCACGAGGTTTGTCGTGGTGAGCAGGCGCAGCCACAGGCGCAGACCCATGTGGCTGTCGGCACCCGTGCTCATTTCCATGTCGACCACATTCCCGGCCGGCTTTTCAACGCCCTTGCGCGGCGCTTTCGTTGCGGCCTTCGCGGTGGCGTTCTTGCGCGTGGATGCGGGTGAGGTCATGTGATTTCTCCACCGGAAACGGAGACGGACTGACCCGTGATCGCCGACGATCCGGGGCCGCAGAGCCACAGCACCGCGTTCGCGACTTCTTCAGGCGTGACGAAACGCTGCTGCGGGTTGTGGCGCACGAGAATGCTGCGTGCTTCGGCTTCGGTGCGCGAGGTCTTGCGCGTAATCTGCTCGAGCGACGCCTGCAACAGCTCCGTTTCCGTGTAACCGGGGCACACGGCGTTCACGGTCACGCCTTGCGTGGCGACTTCGAGGGCCAGCGCGCGCGTCATGCCGATCACGCCGTGCTTCGAGGCGCAGTAGGCGGCGA
The DNA here is from genome assembly GCF_009789655.1 of Paraburkholderia acidiphila. Lineage (GTDB taxonomy): Bacteria > Pseudomonadota > Gammaproteobacteria > Burkholderiales > Burkholderiaceae > Paraburkholderia > Paraburkholderia acidiphila. The sequence continues at coordinate 1,179,314 of NZ_CP046910.1, read as the reverse complement.
CGTACGGGTAGCCGACTTGACCCGCCGTGCTCGCGACATTGACGATGCGCCCGGCCTTGCGCGCGAGCATGGCGGGCAGGACTGCGCGCGTGCAAAGGAAGGCGCCCGTGAGATTCACGTCGAGCATGCGTTTCCAGAGCGCGAGGTCGGTTTGCGCAAATGGCGCGGCCTGGGCCTGGCCCGCATTGTTCACGAGAATATCGACGACGCCGAGCGTCTCGGCCGCGCGCGCGAATGCAGCATTCACGGCGTCTTCATCGGTGATATCCACGCTCACGCAGGCCACGTTCTCGCCGCCGCCGAGCGCGGCACGCTGCGCCTCGAGCCGCGCGGCGTCGCGGCCCATCAGCGTGACGCGTGCGCCGGCCTGCAGAAGCGCGGCGGCGCTCGCCGCACCGATGCCGCTGCCGCCGCCGGTAACGACGGCATGACGATCGTTCAGGATTGCCTGGTTCATGCTTACACGGTTCCTTCGGCGCGTTGCGCGCGCTCCAGCGGCGAGAGACCTGCCGCCGCTGCTGCAGCCGCGCGTTCGCGCTCGATATTGCGTTCGAGTTGCGTTTTGGCCGCTGTGTACTGATTCGGCCACTTGATGTCGAGGTAGCCGATGCGTGCGGCTTCGGTGAGCGTCCACGAGGGGTTGGCCAGATGCGGCCGTGCCACGGCGCACAGGTCGGCGCGCCCGGCCGCGATGATGCCGTTCACGTGATCCGCCTCGGAAATCGCGCCCACCGCGATCGTCGCGATGCCCGCTTCGTTGCGGATGCGGTCGGCAAACGGCGTCTGGAACATGCGGCCGAAGACGGGCTTTTCCTCCTTGCTGACCTGACCGGACGAAACGTCGATCATGTCCGCGCCGGCCGCCTTGAAGGCGCGCGCGATCTCGATGGCGTCGTCGGGCGTGTTGCCGCCTTCCACCCAGTCGTGCGCCGAGACGCGCACCGAAATCGGCTTGTCCTGCGGCCACACCGCGCGAATCGCCTTGAAAACCTCGAGCGGAAAACGCAGACGATTATCGAGCGAGCCGCCGTATTCGTCAGTGCGCTGGTTCGTGAGCGGCGAAAGGAAGCTCGAAAGCAGATAACCGTGCGCGCAGTGCAATTCGAGCCAGTCGAAACCCGCTGCTTCCGCCATTTGCGTGGCGTGCACGAATTGCGCCTGAATCTCGCGCAGTTCCTCCGTGCTTGCTTCGTGCGACCATTGGCTCACGCCGCGCAAATATTGCTGCGGCGAAGCGGAGACGAGCGGCCAGTTGCCATCGTCGAGCGGCTGGTCGATGCCTTCCCATGCCACGCGCGTCGAGCCCTTGGCGCCGGAATGGCCGAGCTGCATGCCGATCTTCGCGTCCGAGTTCGTGTGCACGAAATCGACGATGCGCTTCCACGCGTGCAAATGCTCGGGGGCATACATGCCGGGGCAGGCGGGCGTGATGCGCGCCTCGGGCGAGACGCAGGTCATCTCGGTCATGACGAGCGCGGCGCCACCCATCGCGCGCGCGCCCAGATGCATGAGGTGATAGTCGCCGGCCACGCCGTCATGCGCGGAGTATTGGGCCATCGGCGAGACGACCACGCGATTCTTTAACGTTACGCCGCGCACCGTATAAGGCGTGAACATGGGCGGCACGGCGCGCGCCTCGCCACCCGCGCGCTGCGCGAGCCAGGCTTCGAAGCCGGACAGATAACCCGCGTCGCGCTCGCGCAAATTTTCGTGCGAGATGCGCTGCGAGCGCGTGAGCAGCGAATAGGCGAACTGCTCCGGATCGAACTTCGTGTAACGGTCGACGTGCTCGAACCATTCGGTGGAATTGCGCGCGGCGTTCTGAATCCGCAGGACATCCACGCTGCGCACGTTCGTGTAGTGCGTGAGCGCCGCGCGCAAATCGGCCGGATGGGCTTCCATGCTGTTGGCGAGTTCGATCGCGTCTTCGAGTGCGAGCTTCGTGCCAGAGCCGATCGAGAAGTGCGCGGTGTGCGCTGCGTCCCCCATCAGCACGACGGGTATTTCAGCGCCGTCGGCCGCGGTCTTCCAGTGCACCCACTCGCGATTAACCACGCGCGGAAAGCGGATCCATTGCGACGAACCGCGCAGATGCGACGCATTCGAGCGCAGCGCGTGACCGTCGAGATAACGCGCAAAGAGCTTTTCGCAGAACGCGATGCTGTCTTCCTTGCTCATGGTGTCGAGGCCGGCTGCGCGCCACACGTGATCGGGCGTTTCGACGATGAACGTCGACGTGTTGTCGTCGAAGCGGTAGGCGTGCGCCTGGAACCAGCCCCATTCGGTTTCTTCGAACGCGAACGTGAAGGCGTCGAAGAGTTTCGACGTGCCGAGCCACACGAAGCGGCAATTGCGCAAATCGATATCGGGCTGGTACGTCGCGGCGTACTTCTGGCGCGTGGCGCTGTTCAGGCCGTCGCTCGCGATGATGAGGTCGGCGTGGGTCACGTCGTCATCGGTGATCTGCGATTCGAACACGAGCTTCACGCCGAGCGCTTCGCAGCGCGCCTGCAGGATGTTGAGCAGGCGCTTGCGGCCAATCCCGCAGAAGCCGTGGCCCGACGAGCGGATCGCACTGCCGCGGAAGTGAATCTCGATGTCGTCCCAATGATTGAAGGCGTCGAGAATTTCGTCCGCGCTTTCGGGGTCGGCCGCGCGCAGGTTGCCGAGCGTCTGGTCCGAGAACACCACACCCCAGCCGAACGTGTCATACGGGCGGTTCCGTTCGATCACGGTGATTTCGTAGTCGGGGTGACGGCGCTTCATCAAGAGGCCGAAATAGAGGCCCGCCGGCCCGCCGCCAATGCAAACAATGCGCATGCTCGCTCCTTCGTTCGGTCTGCAAGGGCAATGTAGGTCTAATTACTTTAGGTGTCAAGTAATTCGCCGCGTGTTGCCGGCGATGCCGGGATGACCCTGGGCGCGAGCGCGAAACATCTGAGTTTTTGCGGAACCCTTGGCGCGGCCCGGCGTCAACTCGCCATGACGCAAGCAAACGGACCACGCAGGCTTTCGTGCGCCTTTCCGCGATGTGGCACCAGAAAAGGGCGGCCGCTGGCTCGATGTGCATGGCGCGCACCGTCGAGGCGTGCGCGGGCGATTGCGTCGAGGCGTCAAGCGAGCGAAATGCTTACCATGGGTTACGCAGGCCCATTTTGTGTCGAACTGGCATTAAAGTCGCTTAGCGAGGCGGCGCTGCGGCGCAGCCTTTTACGGAACCCTTTCATGCGTAGCGCGTGTGGCCGCGAATCGATCAGGTATCCTTACAAAAATATTGATAAAGCTGACAGCTTCATCGAGTCGAGGTCGCGCACCCCTTCAATCGTAATCTTCGACACGAACGGGAGTCGTCACCAATGAATCAGACAGCGAAGCGATCGATCGAAATCGACTTTTTCCGGGGCTTTGCATTGATTTCGATCGCGCTCGATCACATTCCGTCCAGCGTGCTCTCGCATGCGATGCTGCATAACTTCGCGTTCTGCGACTCCGCAGAAGTGTTCGTGTTCGTGAGCGGCTATGTATGCGCGGCGAGTTGGCTCGCCATCGCGGGGCGAAGCGGAGCGGGCGCGGCCAACCTTCGCTTCTGGCGTCGCGGGCGTGAGATCTATGCCGCCTATCTGTGCACGGCAGTGCTCATGCTGCTGTCGGGCGCTGCCGCGGTCATGCTGCGTGTGGATTCGCCGCTGGTCGCCGAATCGGGCTATCTGCGCTTCGCCGCGCATCCGTTCGCGATGCTCGCCAATATCGCCGTCTTTCGCGATCAGCCGTATCTGGCCGGTGTGCTGCCCATGTACATCGTGCTCGTAATGGCCTTGCCGTTCGTGATGCCGCTTGCGCGCCGCTCGCCCGATCTCGTGCTCGTCAGTAGCTTCGTGCTGTGGTTCGGTGGGTGCTGGCTCGCCGGGTATTTGCCTGCCGCGCCCGGTGCCATATGGCCCTTCAACCCTTTTGCCTGGCAGGCCATGTTCATGCTGGGCCTTCTGTGCCGCCTGTATCCCGCTTCGCGCGCGTTTCAGGTTTCGTTGACGGGCCGTGCGTTGACGGCGTTCGCGCTGGTGCTCGTTGCCACGTTCGCGTTCATCCAGTTGTTCGCCGATCTGGACCCTCAGCCGGGCTACATGAAGCAGAACCTCGCGAGCGTGCGCATTGTGAACTTTGCCGCCGTTGCCTGGCTTGCCGCGCAGGCGGTGCGCAAAGGCTGGATTGCATGGCTCGCGCAGCGGTTGCCTGCCGTCGTCACCGTGGGGCAGCAGGGACTCGTTTGTTTCGTGGGTGGCGCAGTGGCATCGAACGCCATCGACACGCTGCTGCGTGCCACGCATGTCACGACTTCGTTGCCGGCCCGGCTCGCGGGCGATCTGCTCGCAGTCGGCGCGTTGCTCGCACTCGCGGGCGGGGTGCGGCGCCTGAAAGCGGTACGGCCGCGCGTCGCGCTTACGTGAAGCGCGACGGCGTGCGTTCAAAGGTGAGGGTTTGCGGGAGGCCTATGGACGCGTGAATTGCGCGCTTCGCTCACGCCTTGCCGAGTTCGCGCACGTCGGTAGCGGGCACCGATCCGAATGCATCGCTCAACGCATAGTCGATCAATTGCCGCGCGGCGGCTTCGGGCGTGGACAGCAAACCGTTCTGTTTGAGTTGTTCGAAGCGCTCGCGCATCGGGAACTGGTCGATGCGCGTCGCGCGGATCGTCTCCTGCATACCGGTATCGATCACGCCCGGCGCGATGCTGCAAATGCGCACGCCTGCAGGCGCGTCGAGTGCAACCGCGCGCGCGTGGTGATCGAGCGCGGCCTTGGTGGCGGGTTCTAGCGTAACATTGGCGCTTTACCTTACCTAGCACCGGATAGCGCCATGTCTACCATCACCGCGAAGCGGGCACGCAGGCCCGTACCAGCACAACAACAACCCGCCCGCCCGCCGAGGGTCTTTACCTATGCGCGGGTAAGTACGAAGCGGCAGGCCAAGGAGGACAAGGCCAGCTTCGAGCGGCAGGAACGCTATGCGCGCGCTTATGCGGATAAGCAAGGGCTCGTGCTGGATGAGGACACCAGGTTCGAGGACCGGGGCGTATCCGGCTTCCACGGCGACAACGTGAAGGAGGGCGGCGCGCTCAAGCGGTTCCTCGACGCGTTTGATGCGGGTGACGTGATTCCGAACGATGTGCTCATTGTGGAGTCGTTCGACAGGCTTTCCCGTCAGGAACCCATCGACGCAAACGAACACTTTGAGCGCCTGGTGCGCGGCGGCGTGGTCATCGTTATGTCGGGCAAGGATGGTGGCGATGGCAGGGAGTTCAGCCGCGCCGCGCTGCGGCGCGACGACACGCTGCTGATTGTGGCAAAGCTGGAGCAGTCACGTGCCTACCGCGAGAGCGAGCGCAAGCAGCAACTCTCGCGCGAAGGTATCAGCGGCAAGTGCAGGCGATGGCTTGAAGGCAAACGCGGCTTTCGGGTGACCGGTTCGCGCAACGACCCGGACTGGGTGACGTGGAACGAGCAGGAGAATCGCTTCGACTTCGTGCCGCACATGGAGCAGGGCGTGCGCCGCGCGATTGAACTGTACCGGGCTGGCAACGGCACGCCCGAGGTCGCCCGCGTGCTCGCGCATGAGGGGCTGGCGCTGTCCGAGAAGTGGCCTGTCACCTACCTGCAAAAGACCATCCGTAACCCCTCGTTGGTGGGCACGCGCGAATTGACGGTGGCGGGAGAAGAGTTTGTGTTGCGCGACTACTACCCGGCAATCATTGGGGCCGACGAGTTCGATGAGTTGCAGGCGCTGGTTGACCGGCGAGGCCTGTCGCGAGGCCGGAGCGAGTCGGTGGCGGTCGTTACCGGCCTCGGCATCGCCCGCTGCGCGGTATGCGGCTCGCCGCTCGTTGGGCAGCAGCTAAAGCGCAGGCTCGCCAACGGCAAGCCCATCCGTCGCATCCGCTGCTCGCACGTCGCCACGAAGGCCGCGCGCTGCAGCAGCAAAATGGGCTCGTGCCTGTCGGAAGTGCTCGAGAAGATCGTCATGGACTTCTGCTCCACGCAAGCCAACCTCGACGCCATGTTCAACGTGACACATAACGACGGGCGTATGGCGATGCTCGCCGAACGGCGGACCGAACTTGCACGGCTTGAGCGAAAGATTGGCGAGTACGAAAAGCGCATGGACGATGAGGATGATCCGCTCACGCAGACCGAGCGCAAGAAGCTCCGGCAGTTCGAGGCAGACCGTGACGCGGCGGTGGACGAGATCACGCAGCTTGAGCGTGAAATGAAACTGCACGTCAAGCGCCGCGTCAGTACGGCGAAGCAGTGGAGGTCGCTGGTGAAGGGCGTGATCGACCTCGACCCGACCGCGAGGCAAGAAGCACGCAAGCTGGTTGCGAATACATTCGAGCGGATCGACGTGTGGTTCAAGGGCGACTCGCAGCAGGACGCGCACATGATGGCCGTCCGGCTTACCGGTCGCAACGGAGTTGAGCGTCAGGTGCTGCTCGACCGGCGCAACGGCGACATCATTGCGATCCGCGAGTACGACGACGTGGAGTACACCGTGACCACCAAGACCGGCAAGGCGACCGCCGAGGCTGCATAACCGCGTAGCGCCACGCCAAGCCCCGCCGTCCCAGACGCCTGCCAACCCGGCAGGCGTTTTTTCTTCTGCTCGAACAAATAGCAACGATTCATCTCGATGCACGCCTTCGCGAGGAGAAGTCACCTTGGCCTCGCCGCTTGCAAGTCTTGGCGCGTTTCAGCGGGTATTGAAACGTATTGACCCGTAGTCGCATCGAGCATGTTCGTTTCCCTCGCACCGTTTTGCACGCCGCGCCAGTTCAACTAGATTTGCTCTCACCTTCCAGCGTGAGGAGAGACCAAATGGATTACGCCGAGCGTGCCCGGATCGATGCCGAGGACACCGAAGAAGAGGCGGTCCTGTTCGACGTAGAGACCGCGCTCTGCCGCTTTCTTCGCGGCAAGGATGGGGCCGCGATGGTCCTGCGTGACATCCGTCGCATCGTCGAGTCGCGCCCTGCACGTGCGCGAACGATTCCGTAGTGCGAAGTAACTACCAACCTCGAGAGGACAGCAAGATGGACAACATGCAAGCATTTCACAAGGTATCGACGGAGCAGGAGCCGTGGGCAACATTCCTCACACTCAACATGATGCGCCGCGCACGTGACATGGCCTTCAACCACTGCTGCACCGAACCGCGCGCCTACAAGGATGCGGACGTGCGTGACGCGGTTGCAGTGTGCTTTCCCGATGTATGGCGCGCGTGGCGGGAATGGGCGGGACCGGGTAGCGACACGATCCTGTTCGATACTTTCAAACCGGCCCGCTTCGCGGCGCACCACGCATATGAGCGGCTGAACCTGAAGATGATCAAAAGCCGCGAGTTCCGGTACGCGTACACCCTGGACGAGATGGCTGCGCAGATGCAGGGGGACGAGCCCGAGAGCTACCCGCGCTGGATCGCGGAGGACCAGTTCGCCGTGCGCCATGCCGTTGAGCGGCTGGTGACGATGAAGGTGTTTAGCTACGACGACAGCGGTCTCAAGGTGCAGGCGGACGCCGCCACGTGGACGATCGACTACCTGCAAAACATCCAGTCCGCGTGGAAGTGGGAAATGGACCGCCTGAACGCCGACCTTGAGCAGTCGCATAAGCACCTCGCCATGCTCCAGGCGAGCGGCTGCGACACGCTCGCGGAACTCGAAGCCCATGCGAAGCAGTGATCACAGAGCGCCCGCATAGACGGGCAAAGGCAGCACCAGCGAGTGTCGAGTAAAGCAGTGTCGAGGGCATCCCACCAACACGCAGCAGTTGCGCGTACAACGAAGTGGAGGCTCAACCATGAATGGCAGGAAGAAAAACGCCCGCAGGGAGGCGGGCGAGCGAAACGTCGAGGCTAAAATCCAGCGCGCTCATGGTAGCGCGGTCCCCGCTCGCGGGCAAGCGATCGACAAGCGCGTGCTACTCGAAGCGCTCACGCTCGTTCACGACTCGGGCGTGAGTCTGTCGGCATGGGTCAACACTCCATCTTATGAGGGAATGTCCATCGACCTGACGCCGCAGGAGGCAATCGACTACGCCAACGATCATGATGGTTTTCTCGCTCGCAAGTTCGGCGTCAGCGTCGCGGAGTTGCACGCGTGGCGTGAATCAGAAGGCTCTTACTGGTGCCATGCCATCACGAAGGCGGGCAAGCGATGCAGGCATACCGTCAAAGGCACGCCGAGCCGCCAAAGCTACAAGGGGGTGAACTTGAACGCAGAGCGTGACCCCGAGACGTGGGCACGCGAGGACGTGCGCATACGCTACTGCGCACTGCACGGGAGGCAATCATGAGCTTCGCCTTTTTGAAGTGGGCGCTGCGCTCAGATAACGACCCGCTCGCGCCGCCGTTGAGCGCGGAAAAGTGGAAGTGCCTCGTACTGCTCGCATGGATTGTCGAGGACGATGGCAGGTTCCCCGAGGACAAGCCGGTTACGCCTGCCGCGCTGGCGCAATGGGCGCATATCACCGTGGACGCGGCGGGAAGGTTTATCCGTGAACTGCGCGCCGAGGGACCGCTGCGCGATACCGGCGAGCGCACCGGCAAGACCGGACGCATCGCCACCTATGAGTTCGTCCCTGCGTGGGCACCCGATGCCCGAGCCATCGCGCTCGTTCGCGACGCTCAAACAAGGGTGCGTCGTGGTCGTCCTAATCCTGATGCAAACACAGTGATTAGACCGGCTAATCCTGATGCAAACACCATGATTAAGGAGGATGTAATCCTTGTTTTGAATCCTGATGCAAACACCCCGGTTTCTGCCCCCTCTATATATGGGGTAAACGTAAACCAAACAAACAAAAACAAAACCAGCAATGGGGGTGTTTGCGACGGGATTGCAAACGGCGTCGTTCACGACGTGCCTCTGCCCCTCGCCGGGGAGGCGTCGCCCCCGGCTGCGCCGGTTGCGACCACGGTCGTCCAGAACATCAATGATCGTTGCGAGGTGGAACGTGCGTGGTCCTGCTCGACGCAGGCGAGCGGGACGCCGGAGCGGCGAGCGGCTGCTGCGTCGGGAAGCGTCGCTAACGTCAACAACACCAGATCCGCGCGTGCGCGTGAGAAGTGGCCGCTTGAGATGGCGAAGATTGCCAGGCGACTCAGCGACAAGGATCGGGCCGACCCGAAGTGCATCGCGTTCGGCAAACGGCTCGTCGCGCACAACGGCGGCGGCCTGCCAGGCTCGCCCTACGATCAACGCATCGCTGCACAACGTCTGCCGGGCCTCGCTCGCGCCAACGTGACCAACGCTGAATTCGATCTCGCGGTGGCGAGAGCGGTGAAGCATTACAGGTCGCCCACGTGGCTCGGCGTCATGAAATACCTGCGCGACGGCATCGACGAGCGCGAATACAGCGGTACGAAGCAGAAGGCCAACGGTTTTTTTGACCGGCCCGGTGCGCAAGGCCGCGCGCACCGGGAAGCGGTCAGGCTGATCCGCAGTTTGCGCGAGTCGGCGGCGAAGGCGCTCGCCGAGAAGTCTGACGGGCGGCGCTCATGACCGACCTCGACGACTTCGAGCAGCGCGTGCGCAGGACTGAGGCCGACATCGTGCGTTTCTGCGAACAGCACGACTTCGAGATCACTGGCGTAGATCGCGTGGTCGACGAAGTGGCGGCGGCGATGATCATCGGCTACGGCACAGTCGACGCGCTGCGCAAGGCGATCAAGGATGGCACGCTCGATCTGCCATACCGCATGATCGGCAAGAGCAGGAAGTATCGCATCGTCGATCTCGCGGCCCATATCGAGCGCAACTATCGTTGCGAATGAAGAAGTTGTGGTGTTTTGCGGAAATCATTGTCTTGCCAGCGAGGACGCCACAAGCCGAAGATGACGGGCAGTCCGAACCAATCCTCGACGGGGCGCTCATCATGACTCGCAGCATCCTTGCCTACACGCGGTTCCTGAAGTGCCTCGCGGCGTCGAACAACGATCCGATCGCCGCCTGCGAGTTCCACCGCAGGCAGTACGGCGCGCAGGGCCATGCGCTGGTGATGCTGCAGAAGGCCATCCTCGGCACCGACACGCTCGGCGACGACGCCTTCAACATCGCGGCGGATGCCCTCATGGAGCCGGTGCGTGCCTTCGACGTGATGGCGCGTATCGATGCCGTCTCGCCGCTGCGAGCCGCACCGCTGCGTGTGCGCTTCCTGCTCGAAACGCAGGAGCCGACGGGCGAGTGGGTGCCCGAGGGCGCGCTCAAGAATCTCACCACGGCGGCGTTCGACAAGATGACCCTCGACCCGGCCAAGGCGTGCGCGCTCGCGGTCATCACTAAGGAACTCTCGATGATCGTGTCGCCCGCCGCCGACGCTGCCTTCCAGCAGTCGCTGGTGCGCGCCGTGACCCGCACAGGATCGGCGGCGTGCTTCGCGCCCGCATCGGTCGCGAACGCCCCGGCGTCGCTCCTCACGAACGCCGCGACCGTCGCCAGCACGGGCGACCCGAAAGAGGATCTCTCCGCGCTGGTGGCGGCATACCCCGGTGACCTTGAGCGCATGGTGTTCGTCATGTCCTCGTCGAACGCGCTGTTCCTCGCGCTCGGCGGGGCCGACATCGGCGGCGTGGACAACCTAGGCGTGCGCGGCGGCACGCTCGCGGGTGTGCCCACAATCGCCAGCGCCGACATCGACGACTCGATCGTGGCGGCAATCGACCCGGCACGCATCGCCTATGGCGATGGCGGCGTGCAGATCTCGGTGAGCGACCAGAGCAGCGTCACCGACGCGGACGGCGTGATGCACTCGTTGTTTCAGGAGAATTTGCGCGGCTTCCTCGTTGAGCGTTTCCTGAGCTGGTCTGCCGCACCGGACGCCGTGGCTTGCGTGACAGGCGTGGACTGGACTGGCGGTGGCTCGACCACCTGATGGAGAGAGAGCCAGCATCGCACGCACGAGTGACAGGAGATACGCCATGCCTGACCGCTTCAAGATGACCACGCTCAATCTCGTTCACCTCGAGGCGAACGTGGTGAAGAGGAACTACCGCGAGATCATTGCGCGGCAGTTGAATCCGGACGTGGTCACACTCACGCAGGCCGAAATGGAGCGCGCCACCGTTGACCGGCTGGTCAGGCAGTGCCGGTCGTTGCTCGAACGCGCCGAGGGTAGCGCCATCACGGGTATGGCCATCGTGTCGAGTGACGATGACCCCGGCCTTGAGAGGCTCGCCGTGACGCTGGCCAACGGCTATGTCCTCTTGACGCCGGGCAAGCGAAGCGGCGTCCTCTGACGCAAGGATCGCTGTCATGAACTGTGATGCGTTGCCGATCCTGATCCGCCGCGAGCACATGCGCAGCATCGACACCGAGCAGGCCGTGCTGCTGGTCGGCGTTGAACTGTCCGATGCGCTGCTGACCCTCCTTGCCCGGGTCAGCGAGAGCACAGCCGAAGCCGTGGCCATCGCACAGCTGCATGACGGCTACTGCAACACGCTCATCGCATCGATTGACGGCTCGGCCTGGCGTCGATACGGATAGGAGGTCCCCCACCATGCCAGCCCTTCAACCCATCCGCGTCGACGCAGCCCTGATGCGCTACCTGCTGCGCAGCGAGAGTAATGCTGCGCTGATCGCAGGCGAGGCACACGCCCACGAGGTGATGACCTTGCTCGCCACCGCTCGCAGGCATGGACAGTACGAGGTGGACCTCGGCATCACCGACGACGACAGGCTGGTGCTGCGTCGCGCCTCGGCAACGCCGTGGACCGTGAGCGAGCCACGCACTCACCCGCAGAGGGCCGCCAAGCCTCGCGGGGGGCGACTCTAGGCGATACTCCGATCAAAAAAGCGCCCCGGGCCAACCTTTTTTCTCACAGCGCGACAATCGATACCGAGGGTCGCCTCCGAAAACCCGCGTCAAACCGGCGCTTGACCCGCAGCATCGATACACCGTCCGCCGCCCCCGCGGACGTTAATATCGGGGGCACTGGCTGCACGCAGTCGCCCTTCATGGTGCAGGGCGGCGGCGGTCCAGACCCGGCGCGCGCAGCGGGTGCGGGCACTGCGCGCATCTTCATTTTCTGGACGCCCGACATTGGCCGGGACTATCATCGGGCCAACCGGCACGGCGCATCCTGAGCGCGGCGTGCGCTACGCCGGGAGTGCTTCGCTCAACCTTCAGGTCGGGCGTCCCCGCGTTCAGCGCGCGCCGGGGAGAAGGACGCGCGCGGCGTCCGCAGCTTTTCCGCGCACTGCTCCCGATGCCGTGTCCGCTTGGCGGACACGGCTTTTTTACGCGAGGCCCATCATGAGCGACACCGTTGCTGATACCACCTTCACGGCGCACGGCCTGCAGTGCCGGGTCTTTCTCGATCACGAACGGCTTCCCGCTGGCGTGGTGTGCGTGCCGAAAACGCACCCGCTCTACGGCAAGCGCCGCGACGTGCAGATCATCGTGCCGAAGGTGCTGGCCGGTCGCCCGCTGAACGCCGCGCGCCTCGCGACAGCGGACTTCCACGGCGTCATCCCCGCCGCGTTCAGCGAAGGCGATGCCGCGCCGCTATCGGCAGCGGTGGACGTGCCCGGTGGCGTGTGGAACACCGGAAGGCTGAACGACGATGTCGACCTGTGGTGCTTCAGCTTTCGCACCGACGCCGACGCCAACGAAGATCAGGTGCGCGCCGAGACCGAAGCGTTCGCGCAGCAGCTTGCCGCGCTCGCTGACGTGAAGCTGGCGTAGGGACTAGCGGGCCTTCTTCGCGCGACCGGCGCTGCCGACCGCGTCCGACTTCTGCGCCTTCACGGCAGGCTCGGGCAGCGACCCGGGTGTGTACTCGCGCAGCGCCTTCGACAGCAGTCGACCGGCGATGCGCTCGGGTGCCACCTCTCGTACCTCCGCGAGTTCGAGCAGCCGCTCGCGGTCCTGCAGGTCGATCCACGCAATGGTCGGCAGAGCGAACTTCGAGCGAACTGACATGGCGGACCTCGACGCAGGTGATGGTGGGCCCAGAGATTATCGCGCCGCCGTGCCGAAGGCCCTAGATTGGCGTGTGCTCGTCGAGCGTGGGTTTCGTCTCTTTGGCTTCGCTCCGTAGGTTGCCCGTTTTCAGAATGTGGGCCGAGCGTCGGTCGAGGTCATTCGGAAACAGGCGCATGCGTAAACGGAAGATCCAGTTCGGCCACACGCTGAACACGAAGCAGTCGAGGTAGTAGTTCGCAAGCGTCGCGTGCTCCACACAGCGCTCCCACGCCCACTTTGCCTGTGCTGCGCAGAAGTTCAGCTTGATATCCGAGGCGGATACGTCCTCGGGTGAGGGCTGCGGCGCACGCGCGTCGTTGCGTGCCTGTTGGTATGTCGCCAGCGCTGGCTCGAACACTTCGTGCGTTCTGTGCGCATTGATGATGTGACGAAAGAGCCGCTCGTCGATGTCGTAGAGCTGCGTGACGACCGGGCCGTGCAACGCGATGATGGTCGGGCGAGCCCTGATCAGCATGTCGCAAACGAGGCGAGTGTTGAGGACCTGCGTCAGATGACTCACCTTTACGGCCTCTTTGATCTGGTCGTTCTGCGCTCGGAGGCTATAGATCTCGGGAAACACGGTGCTCGCCGCAATCCTGCGCTCCCGTCTCGTGCCGCGCCCCGCCACGATCAGCGCGCCGATGACGCCCATGAGGCCACCAATGATCGCGCCCGCAAGGTCCTGCCAGTCGTGAAGCGTGGCGATGAGGTCGAAACTATCGGTAATGGGTAGGTGCTCGCACATGAGTGCAGCAGCCTGTGTGATCTGGAATAGGTGCCCGTCCGCCGCCACGGTTGCCCCCGGATGATTGTGGTTGCGCCAGTGTATCAACCCTTCTTTTCGTCCCAGGAATTTCCCTCGGTCATGTCCGGTTCTGCATACGCGGTATGGACAGCGTAATACCGCCCACTCGACGCCCGGCGCGCGCCACGCTACCTTCGCGCCTTTCGACAAACGGAGGGCCCCCGGCATGGGAGAGGTCATTCAACTGAAGCGCCGCAAGCCGCGCGAACCGAAGGCGCGCCGCCGCCGCATCACGGTCAGCATGGCCGACCCGCTGCTTGCGCGCGTCGAGGCCGCAGCGAAGCAGGCGGGCGTATCGCCCGGGGTGCTGATGTGCATCGGCGTGGCGCAACTGCTTGCCCAACACGAACGCGAGGTGCGGGCCAGAAACGCGAACACGAACGCTTAGGCGGTCCACTGAGGCGACCGCCTAAATCGCTCCAGCGGCGTGAGGGATTTCAGGCGGTCCACCAGCGCGACCGCCTGAATCGGTCTACCGAGGCGACCAATTGGTCGCGCAAGCGGCACGAGGCTTCAGGCGCTGCCATCGTTGCAGCGCCTGAACGGGTAGCCCCTTCCTCGACAGAAGGACCTGTTGCCGAGCGTCAATAACCGGTTCTGCGGCGGAACCGGTTATTGCCGAGCGCGACCGCACCAACGACGCTTAGGCGCTCCAACAGCGCGAGGGCCTAAATCGCTCCTGCAGCGGGAGGGATTATTGGGCCGACCGAGGTGGAGTCCAACATGGTGAGCCACCTCGGGAGGGCGACCGCCCGAAGTTGCTACGCGTGATGGCGACCGCACGAACAGCAGGGCAACGCGTAGGCAAACAGGCGCGCCGGGGCCGAAATCCGGGCCGTGGTGCCGCTGGCCGGGTCGGGTGCATACGCAACAAGGGGCAACGGGCGCAAGGCCGTCAGAAGGCCGGGGTTCGGGCGCGCAACGCGCCGGTTCGCGCATTATGAGCCACAAAAAAGCGGGAAAATCGCCGGATTCGGTGATTTTTGAGGTGCTAAAAATCGCCGCAAAGCCTTAGTGGACGTGGGTTTGAGCGGAAGTTACGTTAAAACCCGCTACCTTGGTCGCGCAGTACACGCTCCAGCCCGGATACGCGTTGCGCGCGGCGCCGCTCGAAACGTGCACGATGCGGCGCGACGCATCCGCGCTCAGGGCGCGCGTGGCGGCGAGCGCATTCGCGAGCATCAACGGCGCCGCCACATTGAGCGTGACGGCTCGCGCAATGGCGAGCGGGTCCTGCTCGCCGAGCGGCGCGATGGGATCCACGGTGCCCGCGTTGTTGACGAGCAGCACGCATTGCGCGCCGAGCGTAAATGCGTTCAGCGTGTCGCCGGCCAGCCAGCGCTCGAGCGCGGCGGGATCGGCGAGATCGACGACCGCTTGCGTGAACCGCGCAGGATGAAGGGAAGCGAGTTCCTCGTGCGCGCCGCGGCCAAGCCCGAGCACCTCGATGTTCCGTTGCAGCAGCGATTGTGCGAGCGCCGCACCCAATCCACGCGTATGGCCGGTGACGATGGCGCGAATGGCGGAACGGGGGGCGGATGTCGAAATCGTCATGGTGTCGTAAAGAAAAAAGGATGCGATCCTTGCGCACGCAAGGTGTTGGCGCATGAAATTCGAGGGATTTTGCCGCACGCCGCACGGATTTGCGGCGCGACACGGCGCGCGATACGGACTCGAAGCCGGCCTTGGCAAGTGATTGCCCGTTTGGGTCGGCCGCGTTTTCGGTATCATAGCGTCCGGTTCCATATGGAAGAGATCTGGACGTGAAAGCCGCATCGCAACAACGCCGTACCCTGAGCTTCAAGGAAGGCCTTCTTGAGATCAAGAAGACCATGGGGGGCGGCGCAAGCCAGCCCGCCGAAGAACAGGCGCAAAAATCGCAAGGCAAGCCCGCTCACAAGGGCGCGAAGAGCCATGGCGGGTCGCACGCCCCGAAAGGCCCGCGTGCGCCGAGAGACGGTTCGGCGGCTGCGGGCGCGGCCGGCGGCAAGGACGAGCGTTCGCGCTCGCGCCACGGCCGTCCTCAGGGCGCGCGAGCGCAGGAGCAGAATCAAGGGGAGCCGGGGCAGCGCGCCCAGCAGCCGCGCCGGCCGCAACAGCCGAAGCCGGCTCGCGGGCCCGAGTCGGGCGAGCGATCGGGGCAGCAGCGACGCCGTCCGGCGCGTCCCCAGCAGCCGCCGGCCGCGAATCTGAGCGAGGCCGAAAAGGCGCGCATCGAGCGCAACCGCCAGCTCAACACGGTCTGGAACGTGTTCGCGAAGCACTATCCGGCGTTTCGCGACCGTTTGCCGCTCAAGATCGGCGTGGCCGAGGATCTCGTTGCGCGTCACCCCGAGTACGAACGCACGATGATCGTCGCCGTGCTCAAGCGCCACGTGAACCATCCGCGCTATCACGAGCGTGTGGCTGCGGGCGGCTCGCGCTACGAACTCGACGGCACGGCCTCGGAAGGCCCGGGCATCGATCCTTCGCACGTCGGCCGCGCCAATGCGGCGCTTGCGCGTCAGAAGGCCAAGGCCGAAGCGCAGGCCAAGGCGCGCGAAGAGGGTCACGCGCAACCGGAGGCAAAGCCTGAAGTAAAGGCTGAGGCGAAGGCCGAAACCGCGCACCAGCCCGAAGCCCAGAGCGCAGAACCGCAAGCCCCGGCCAACGTGCCGGAAGTCGCGGTACAGCAACCGGAAAACGGCGAAACGCCCGCAACCGACGCCTGAAGCCCGCGCCCCGGATCGATCCGGGCGGAAACAACCCTCTCGCGGCGCCGCCGCGCGAGGGTTTTCGCACGTCTGGCGTGCGTTGGGCGCGAGCCCGGCACTTAGCGGGCATGTAGCGGGCAAGTAGCGGTCGACGGCGGCAAGCGCTGCCGGCGTGCCGGGCCAGGCTATGCTGTCTTGCCGCGCAGCGTCTTCCTGCGCCGAACCCTACGCAATATGCACACTTTGCGCCTGTTGCGCCGGGCGCGGCCCGCCATGAACCTACGCCAACTCGAACACGTGGTCGCCCTCGCGGAAGAGGGCAGTTTCGCCCGCGCGGCCCAGCGCGTGCACTTGAGCCAGCCAGCCCTGAGCCGCAGCATCCAGGCGATCGAGGAAAAGCTCGATATGGTGCTGTTCGACCGCACAACCCGCGAAGTGCAAATCACGCCTGCGGGAGAGACCGTCGTGCGCCGGGCGAAGAAGGTGCTGTTCGAGGCCCGCTGCCTCGTGCGCGACGTGGCCCTGCTGCGCAATCACTGCATCGGCTCGGTGAGCTTCGGGGCCGGGCCGTATCCCGCGGCCATGCTGCTGCCGGCCGTGCTCGATATGCTGGCGCAGCGCCATCCCCAGTTGCGCATCGATGCCAGAATCGACAACTGGAAGAATCTGCTCGACGCGCTGTACAGCGAGACGCTCGATTTTCTGATCGTCGATATTCGTGGCGCGCCGCCCGTGAGCGAAATCAGCGTGATTCCGCTGCCCAGGCATCGCGTGGCCTGGTATGTGCGCGAAGGCCATCCGCTCGCGCAGTTCGAAACGCTGGAGGCGCGCCAGTTGCAGGCGTTTCCGATCGTCGCCGTGCCGCTGCCCGACACGATGCGCAACGCGCTGCGCAAATGGCTGCGCTACGCGCCCGGTCACGAACTGGAGTTTCACCTCATCTGCAACGACGTGAACGTGCTGCAGGAGTACGCGCGCAAGACCGACGCGCTCTTGCTGCTTACGAGCCACGCATTCTGGAATCCGGCCCGCATGGCCGGTCTCGTGCCGCTTTCGCTGCCCGCGAACTCACCGCTCTGGCTGCAGTTCTGCATCGTCCATCTCGCGGGCCGCACGCTTTCCCCGGCGGCGGAACAGGCCATCCGCGCCGTGCAGGACGCGGCCGAAGCCATTCAGCCGCAAATCGATTGATGTACTGATTGCATCGATTCGATGCAAATTATGCAGTTGTCTTATTGATTTCCGCGTCGTTCAATGTCCCGAACGCGGCAGCTTTCGGCGCCCCGCACGCAGCGGCGCCGAACGTATAGCCGCGAACGGAGACACAATGACACCAGAGACACGCAGCAAGCGCCAGCGATGGGTAATCGTCGCCGGTCTGTTTTTCTTTCTCGCCATCAATTTTGCCGACAAGGCGCTCATTGGGCTCGCCGCCGAGCCGATCATGCGCGAGCTCGGGCTCACGCACACCCAGTTCGGGCGCATCGCGGCCAGCTTTTTTACGTTTTTCTCCATTTCCGCGCTGCTTGTCGGCCTGCTCGCCAACCGTGTGAAGGCACGCTGGCTGATGCTGGCCATGGCGATCACGTGGTCGATCTCGCAGGTGCCGCTGCTCGTGTTTGCAACCCCGCTTACGCTAATCGTCTCGCGTGTGCTGCTCGGTGCGAGCGAAGGGCCCGCGTATCCCGTGGCCGTGCATGCGCTCTACAAGTGGTTCCCCGACCACGAGCGCGCGGTGCCTTCCGCCGTGCTCACCATTGGGGCATCGTTCGGCGCGGGCCTGATCGCGCCGGTCATTACGGGCGTGATCGTGCATTTCGGCTGGCATGCGGCGTTCGTGATGCTGGCCGTGGCCGGCATGATCTGGAGCGTGATCTGGCTGCGGATCGGCAAGGAGGGGCCGCTCGGTACGCGCGCCGGGCACGGTTCGCACGGCGTGGGCGATGCGGATTCGTTGCGCGCGCACCCATCTGCGCTTGCGCTGCCGCACAAGATTCCACTCGGCGCACTGCTGCTCTCGCGCACCTGCATTGGCAGCGACCTCAGCGGCTTCGCGGCCTACGTGATCCTCACGATGTCGACGATCTGGCTGCCGAGCTATCTCGTGCGCGTGGCCGGCTACTCGCTCACGGAGGTCGGCTGGATCGTCGTGCTGCCCGCGTTCGGGCAGATGGTGGTTTCGCCGCTTTTCAGCTGGTGGTCGCAGCGGCTGATGGCGCGCGGGGTGTCGAGCCGCCATGCGCGCGGCACGCTCGGAGCGGCGGCGGTCGTGGCATCCGGCGCGGCGCTCGCGGTCATGCCGCAGCTGCCGGCGGGTCCGCTCCTTATCGTCGCGGTGACGATCGCATTCTCGCTCGCCTCGTTCACGTTCGTGAGCGGCGTGATGCTGGCCGGCGAGATCGTGCCGCCCGCCCAGCGCGGCGGCGTGCTCGGCATCAACATCTGCATGACTACGCTGGCCGGGTTCGTCACGCCAGCGGTGATGGGGCAGGTGATCGACCATGCCGCGGCACACGTCGACGGTTATCGCACGGGCATGATGCTGGCCGGCGTGTTCTCGATCGTGGCGGGTGTGATCGCGGCTTGTCTGATCGATCCGGCTTCCGATCGCCGCCGCTTTGCGGCGCTCGGGCGGGCCACCCAGGACACTTGCCTTGCCCAGCCGCTCGCTTCGGGCGAGCAATGAACCTGCCAAAATAGAAAGGAATGCTAACGTCAATGAAAAACGCCGATTTCACGCCGCTCATGCGTCCCGCATCGATTGCCATCGTCGGCGCCTCGGCCGATGCCGCCAAGGTTGGCGGCATGCCCTTGCGGCTGCTGCGCGAGCGCGGCTATGCGGGCCGTATCTATGCGATCAACGCCAAGGCGGCGCACGTGCAGGGCGTGCCGGCCCACACCACGCTCGACAGTGTGCCGGAGCCTGTCGATCTCGCGATCGTTGCGGTGCCCGCGCACGCGGTACCCGACGTGATGGCGCAGCTCGTGCGCCGGCGCGCGCGCTCGGCCGTCCTGTTCACGGCGGGCTTCGCCGAAACGGGCGACGCGGGACGCGCGGCGCAGCGCGACCTTGCACTCATGGCGGCCCAAGGCGGGGTGACGCTGCTCGGTCCCAATTGTCTCGGTCTGATGAACCTGCGCGAGCGGGTCTACGCAACGTTTTCGCCCGTGGCGCTCGCAGGCGCGCCGCCCAGGGGCGACGTCGCGCTCGTGAGCCAGAGCGGGGCGTTCGGCGCATACGCGTTTGCGCTTGCCCGCGAGGCGGGACTTGGCCTGAGCCACTGGATCACAACCGGCAACGAGGCCGGTGTGCAGGTGGCGGACGCCATTGCGTGGCTCGCCGCCGATCCGGATACGAAGGTCATCCTCGCTTACCTCGAAGGCTGTACGGACGGTGCGAAGCTGCGCCGGGCATTCGCCGCCGCGGGCGCGGCGGGCAAGCCCGTGGTCGTCGCCAAGGTCGGCACCACCGCGACGGGGGCGCGCGCCGCGCAGTCGCACACCGCGAGTCTCGCGGGCGAGGACGCTGTTTATCAGGCCGTGTTCGACGAATACGGTGTGTTTCGCGCCGAAACGCTCGAGGCCTTCTTCCGTCTCGGCTACGCGCTCTCGAAAGGCCGCCGGCCGCAGTCGGCCGCCAGCGCCATCGTCACCGTCTCGGGCGGCGTTGGCATCATGATGGCCGACCGCGCGGAAGCGCTCGGCCTCGCACTGCCGCCGCTGCCCGAAGCGAGCGGCGCGCGGTTGCGCGAGCGCATTGCCTTCGCTTCCACGGCCAATCCCATCGACGTGACCGGCCAGATCGTCGCTCAGCCCGAGGTGCTCGCCGACACCCTCGTCGATACCGTCACCTGCGGCGCCTTCGGCAGCGTGGCAGCGTTTATCGCCGGCGCGGGCAACGTGCCCGCGGCATGGGCCGCGATCGAGCGGGCGGTAGAGCGCGCAGCCGAACGTAAAGGAAGCGCGCCGCTCGTGCTCGCGGGCCTTGTCGATGACGTCAAACGGCAGTGGCTCGAAGCGCGCGGCGTGCTGGTCTACCGCGAGCCCGCGCACGCCATGGAGGCCATCGCCACATTGTTGCGTGCACAACAGAATGACGCCACGCACGAAGCCGCCGATATCGAGCGCGAGCCGGCGCATGTGGCGCTCCCCGCGAGTGCGCCGCCGAACGCCACCGCGCTTGACGAAGCCGAAGCCATGGCGCTGCTCGCTGAAGCCGGTGTGGCAGTCGCGCCGCATCGCGTGGCATGCACGGCGAGCGAAGCTGTCGAAGCGGCGCAGGCTTTAGGTTTTCCCGTCGCGCTCAAGCTGCGCTCGCGTCATGTGCTGCACAAGAGCGATATCGGCGGGGTGCGGCTCGACCTGCGCGATGCGGCGGCCGTGCGTCATGCATTCGAAGCCATTGTGCGTGCCGCCGCGCAAGCGGATGTGCCGGGCGGCTTCGAAGGCGTGGTGGTCGCGCGCATGGTGAAGGGGTGGGGCGAGATCATTGTCGGCGTGAAGCGCGACCCTGTGTTCGGTCTCGTAGCCATGGCGGGGTTGGGCGGCACTGGCGTCGAATTGTGCCGCAAGGTGGCCTTCGGCCTTGCGCCGCTTACACGCGAGCGCGCTCTGGCGATGCTTGAAACGAGCGGCGTTGCCGCACTTTTTCGCGGCCATCGCGGTAACCCCATTCTGCCGCTCGACGCAGCCGCGGCCACGCTGATGGCGCTCACGCGGCTTGCCGCGGCAATTGGCGGCGCACTCGAAACGCTCGAAATCAATCCGTTCATCGTGACGCCGCAGGGCCTCGTTGCGGCCGACGCCGTCATCACGTTTGCGCGCGCGGTGTAGCCGAATCAAAGTATTTTTATTCCGCAAACATTTTCACAAAGTTTATTAATATGTACAGCCAAACAATGAGTGTCGTAGAAACGAATCCCGATAAACTGCATGAAGACCCGGTCGCCGCGCTGGTTCGCATGTACGCGGGACCGCTTGCCATCGCACGTTATCCCGTCGTCGAGATCATGCGAACCTGTGCGCTGCATACCCTTGCGCAGTCCACCAGCCCGCTGCGCCGGCCCTTCAACGCGATTTGCGCGAGCATGCAGCGCTGGACGCACGAAGACCGTGACATCGTGACGCCAGCCAACGATTTTCTCTATCTGAACGCCTGGATCGATCTATCCGATGGACCCGTGGTGCTCGACATTCCAGCCGTGGAAGACGACCGCTATTACGTGGTCGAACTGCTCGATGCCTTCACGAACAACTTCACGAATCTCAGTGCGCGCAATGCCGGCACGCGGGGTGCCCGCTTCGTTCTGCACACGCCGGAACAGCGCCCGACTGGTGACGGCGCGCCGCTCGTGTGCCCGTCGAAACTCGTGTGGATGCTGGGCCGCGTACTCGTGCAAGGCGACGACGATCTCGCGCGAGCGCAGCACGCGGCGGCCGCTTTCCGGATCGATGGCGCGCAGGGCGCGGGCCCAGCCTGCGTGCGGCAATGGCACGAAAGCGGCGACGCTGCGCTGGACTTCTTCGACAATGTTCTTGAATCGTTCGCGGATTTTTCGCCGCAAGACGACGAAGCCGCGATGCTCAGTGCACTCGCACGCGCGGGCGTGCGCGCGCCGAACGGCTGCGGCGTGGCCGCGTTGCCCGAGACCGTGCAGCAAGGCCTGCGGCTTGCCTACGCCGACGCGCAGCGCCTGATTCTCGCCTTCACGGAAAGCCGCGCGCGGCGCAGCTGGACCTACAGCCTCGAATTTGGCCGCTACGGTCGCGCTCACGTGCTGCGCGCCTGTGTCGCCATGAAGGGGCTGGGCGCGCTCGCGGCCGACGAGGCAGTCTACGCAACCGCCGATTTTGACGAAGCCGGCGAGCACCTCACTGGCAGCCGTCGTTATGAACTCTATTTCCCGCCTGGCGAATTGCCGCCCGTCGACGCGCTCTGGTCGCTCTCACTCTACGGCGCGGACCGCTTCTTCACCGACAACGCGATACGCCGCTACGCGATAGGCGATCGCACGCCCGGCCTGCAATACGAGGCGGATGGAGGCCTGCGCATCCAGATCCAGCACGAAGCGCCGCGCTCGGAGTCGAACTGGCTTCCCGCGCCAGCAGGGGGCTTCTATCTGATCCTGCGGCTCTACCATCCGCAGGCGTCGTTTCTCGAAGGGCGCTATGCCATTGCGCCGGTGCGAGCCGTCGCGGCCTGACTCGCTCGCAAGTCCACTTTCATCGATTCCTGTTCATTTGTAATGCGAAATATTATGTCATCACTCGAATCACCGGAAATTACCGCGCTTTCAGTCTATCAGTCCCGCTTCGATCTGGCGGTCGAGGCCGTCCAGTTCGCGCTTCCGCTGTATGAAATGGCGCGCATGCGTTCTGCGACCGGCCCGCGCCTGGATCGCGCGGGGCGCCATGCGGGCGAGTCGCCGGAATCCCCCAACCGCTGGGCGAACGAATGGTTCCATACACGCGTGCTGCAGGGGCCTCAGAACCGCCGCGTGGTCACGCCCAATAACGACACGCTCTATTCCTGTGCGTGGTTCGATCTGAGCGACGGGCCGATCGTCATACGCGTGCCCGCCATGCAAGCGCGCTACTACGTGCTGGGGCTGCTCGATCTCTATACCAATCCGTTTGGCTATATCGGCACGCGCACCACCGGCAGCGACGCGGGCGCATTCTTTCTGCATGGACCAGGCTGGCGCGCAGATGTGCCCGAGGGCATGCAGGCGATAGCGTGTCCCACCAGCACCGTGTGGCTGATCGGCCGCATTCTGGTGGACGGCGAAGCGGATCTCGAGGCAGCCAACCATTTGCAGGACCGGCTCACGGTCGAAGCGGCGCCCGGCAGCGCGGCGCAGGTGCCCAAGCTGATCGATGCCGGTGTGCAGCCAGGCGAGAAGCTGGGTGATGCGAACCGTTTTGCGCAGGTCGTCAATCACCTGTTAGCCGTTGAACCGCCGCCACGCGAGGCGCGGGCGCACGTCGCGCGCTTCGAGGCATGCGGCATCGGCGCTGCTTGCGTTGGCAGGGCGCTCGATGAAGAACAGCGCGCGTGGCTCGAAAAGGCGCTCGCCCACGTCACACACGAGCTTGCGGGCGAGCCGCCGCAGGCTTTGGGCGGAGGATGGGCGTTGCCGGTGGATGTGCGCGCAACGTTTGGCGAGGACTACCGCACGCGCGCCCAGGCGGCGCTTTGCTATATCGGGGTGCTAGGGGCTCAGGAGGCGATGTACATCACCGCCGATACCGACGCGCAAGGAGCCGCGCTCGACGGCAACGCCTCGTATGTTTTGCACTTCGCGCCGGGCAACCTGCCGGCCGTCGACGCTTTCTGGTCGCTGACCGCCTACGAAAAGGCAACGTACATGCTGGCCGAAAATGCCATTGCTCGCTACTCGATCGGCGACCGCACGCGCGACCTGGAATACGACGCCGACGGCGGCCTGCGTATCGCCATCTCGGCGCGCATGCCGGCCGACCCAAGCTTGCGCCGCAACTGGCTGCCTGCGCCGGCGGAGCGCTTCTATCTCGCACTGCGGTTGTACGTGCCACGCGAAACGCATCTCGCGCGCACCTTCGTCTATCCGCCGGTCCAGCGCGAGTCCGATGGAGCGTGAGCCAGGCGAAGCGCGCGGCGGCGTTAACACGCGTTGATGCACGCTAACGCACGTTGCCGGAAGCGGTGCCGGGCACGGCAGCCTGAGCCGACGCCGCCGACACCGCGGCGGGCGCCGCCACAGGCGCTGAGGCCGCGGCGGCAGCCGCAGTAGCAAACGCTGAAGCCGCAGAAGCCGCAAGGCCCGTGCTTGCGGGGGCATCGCTTGCAGCCGGCGCGCTCGCCGTATCGAGTACCCGGCTGAACTCCAGCGCGCGCGTGCGGATCTTTTCCGCGTAGGCCTTCGAGCCGCCGTAGTTCTTCATCGCGGCATCGAGGTCGCCGCCAGCGGCCCGCTGGTAGCCATAGAGGATCGACGAGCCGACGTCGATGTTGACCTCGGGGTCGGTGAGGTCCTTGTTATGCAGGATATTGCGGTGTGCCGACGGCACGACCTGCATGAGTCCTGTCGCGCCGTTTGCACCATGCGCCTTCGCGCGAAAGCGCGATTCGATCGAGATGATGGCGAGCAGCACGGCAGGCGGCAGCGAATACTTCTCGGCGGCGCCCGTGACGGCCAGCGAAATTTGCGCGGCCTTCTCTTTCGCGATACCGAACTTTTGCGTGAGGTATTTCGAAACGGCGCTGGAAGCGGCGGGTGAACTTGCGGGATCAACCGCACTCGCAGCCGAGGCGCTGACGGTGTCGCTTGCGGGCGCCTGCTGCTGCGCCTGCGCGGCCGCGGTTTGCACGAGGGCCGGCAACAGGGCGAGCAGGCAGAGTAACTGCCTCATGGCCGGTGCATAGGAAGAAAAACGAAGGCGCAAGTATAACCGGCCCCGATTATTGAGGCCGGTTGCGTGTCATCCTGTTTTCACATCCCGGGTCGGCGTCAGGGCCCGGCGTGGCTTCGGGCCGGGTTCAAGCCGCGTTCAGGCCGGGTTCAGGCCTTCTGCACGGATGCCTTCCAGATTTCGTCGATGCTCGCGGCGAGCGTGGCGTCGAACTCGGCATCGCTCATCGACTTCGTGAGGTCGTTGATCAGCGCGCGCGAAAAGCTTGCAATCATTCGATGATTCTTCGCGAGCCGCGCACACGCGTCGGTGCGCGAATAGCCGCCGGACAGCGCGACGACGCGCACCACGCGCGGATGTTCGATGAGCGGCAGATAGAAGTCCGGCGTATCGGGGATCGTGAGCTTGATCATCACGTTCTGCGAGGCGGGCAGCGCGTCGAGACCCTTGAGCAGTTCGTCGCGCAGGAGCTTCTCGGCCTTGGCCTTGTCGGGGGCCTTGATCGAGACTTCAGGCTCGAGAATCGGCACGAGTCCGTGAGCGGAGATCTGCGCACCGAAGGCGAACTGCTGCGCGGCGATCGAAGCAATGCCCGAAGGCGAGGCATGCTCGATCACGGAGCGCATCTTGGTGCCGAAAATTCCCGCCTTCACCGCGCGTTCGAGCAGGGCGTCGAGGCCCGGAATCGGCTTCATGAGGCGCACGCCGTCGGCTTCGGCCTCCAGACCCTTGTCGACCTTGAGGAAGGGCACGACGTTGCGCTCGTTCCAGAGAAAGGCGGGCACGGGCTTGCCTTGCGCCTGGCCGTCCATGGTCGCTTCGAAGAGGATCGCGCCAATCACCTTCTCGCCCGTGAACGCAGGGGCGCTGATGATGCGCACGCGCATCTCGTGCATCAGGCGGAACATTTCGGCGTCGCCGCTATACGCGCTTTCGGGGATCCCGTACTGGCTCAGCGCGCCAGGCGTCGAGCCGCCGCTCTGGTCCAGCGCCGCAATGAAGCCCGGTTTGTCGCGCATCTGCGCAAGCATTTGCTCGTTTGCCATTGTCGTATCTCCCGCATTTGGGGCGCCCGTGCGGGCGCGGTTACTCGAATCCGGTCTCGGCTCCTGCGACGAGTGTACTTGCGCCATAGAGCCGCGTCTTCGCCATTATGTGGGCACGGCCGCGCAGCCGCGCTGAAGAAGAGGAACGGTAGAGCATAGCAATTGCGATGCCAGGGCAAGCGACAAAAAAGCGCCAGGCGCGGGCCGTCAGAGCCGCGCCTGGTGCGTGTTGGTACGTAACGGTACACGTATCGTGTGCATGCGGATGCCAGCCGGTGCGCGACGTGGCTTGTGCCGCTGCGCCACTCAGAATCGATGCGTCATGCCGAGCGCGGCCATGTACTGCTTCGTGCCCGCCTGGGTCACGCTCACGCCAGGCCAGCTCACGGTGGCGCTGCCGTTGTTCTTGAAGTAGCCCGCCCGCACGTAGAAGCTCGTGCGCTTCGAGATCCAGTGGTCGGCGCCGATCTGGAAGCCCGGCGTGTTGTCATGCGCCCCGCGCACGTTCCGATAAAGCGCGGCGAGCTGGATCTCGTCAACGGACGTGGCCTGGATCGTCGCGCCGACCTCGGCGATGCTCAGGGAGTGCGCCGTGCCGAGCACTGCCGCGAGCGTATGCGGCGCCGGATCGTTCGCGCGCTGGTACGAGTAGTTCGCCATCAGGTTGACGATGCCGATGCGATACGCGAGCGCGCCGACGAAATGCTCGGTGCCGAGCAGGGTGAGCGGTCCTGGCAGGCCCGTGATCGTCTCCTCGCCAGGATGCTGATACATGTAGGCGAACCCGGCATAAAGACCTGCGCCCGAATAGTTGATGCCGACGTTCAGCACGTTGCCCGTGGTCGCCGGCACGGGCTGCGTGACCGTGGCCGAGAAGGCGTACATGGCGTAGGCCTGCACGCCGTAGAGCTTGGGTGTTTGATACAGGACCGAGTTGCTCAGGCGAGCGCCGTCGTACTGCGTGGAGAGCGCGTTGCGGTCGGGCGTGAGCACGAACGCGGCGAACGGCGAGAGCGTTTCGTCGACCTTGAACGGATCGGTCGGATACGCCACGCGAAAGCTCGTGTCGTACTGCCGCCCGAAGGTGAGCGAGCCGTAGCGCTCGTCCTTGAGGCCCACCCACGACTGGCGATAAAAGAGCGTGCTGGTGTCGGCGAACAGCCCGCCGTTGTTGATGTTGAAGCCCGACTCCACGGTGAACTGCGCCGTGAGACCGCCGCCCAGATCCTCCACACCCTTCAGGCCGAACAGCGAGCCCGTCGAGCCGCCGCTCTTCATGGCGAACGTCTGGGTGCCGCCGTTGCCAAGGTACTGCAGATAAGTGTCGGCCACGCCGTACAACGTGACGCTCGAATCGGCTGCCGCTGCACTGCCGGCGGCCAGCGCCAGCGCGATGCCACACACTCCATGCACACGAGCCCGCATGAATGTCTCCTCTCTAATTATGTGAAAGAGTCATCGAAAAAGCATGACCGTGCTAATTAGAGGGGCGCCGATACTAGCTGTCTACTGCATTGTTTTCATCGCGAGATTGCAGAATCTGCATGAATCGTCGGCCGTCACACGAGCACTTGCGCCTGCGCGCCGCGGTCGTTCGCGAGCAGTGCCGAGAGCTTGCGCAACGCGGCCTGCAGTTGCTCGCGGCCGTCCGTCGCGCCCAGTGAAATGCGGATCGCGTTCGCGGTTTCCGGGCCAGGCTGGAAAGCCGTGGAGGGCGCGACGGCCAGACCTTCGGTGCTCGCCGCGAGGGCCAGTTCGCGCGCCTGCCAGTAGCGCGGCAGCGTGTACCAAAGGTGTATGCCCGCGCCCGCCGACGACCCCAGCGTGTGCGCCGCGATGCGCTGGCGCTCGCGCGCCTCGGTCTTCACATCGGCAAAGATCTGCTCGGCTATGCCTTCTTCGATCCAGTGCGTGGCGAGCGAGTTGGTGAGCGGCGCGGCCATGAGCGAGAACGTGCGCAACGCGCTCACGAGGCGTGTATGCGCCTCTTCATCGGGCAGCGCGAGATAGGCCGTGCGCAAACCGGGCGAGAGCGTTTTGGAAAGCGTCGCGAGATAGCAGACCTGGGCGGGCGCGATGCGCGCGAGCGGCGCGGGCGCATCGGGCGCGAAGCGCCAATAAGGATCGTCTTCGACGATGCGCGCGCCGCAGCGCTGCGCCACCCGCACGATCTCGAGGCGGCGCGCCGCTGGCATGGTCGCCGTGGTCGGGTTCTGCAGCGTGGGGTTCAGGTAGATGAGCCGCGCCGCGTGCTCGCGGCAAGCCGCTTCGAGCGCGTCGGGCCGCATGCCGTCGGCGTCGACGGCAATGGGCTCGATGCGGCGGCCCAGTTGCGCCGCCGCGTGCGGCAGGCCCGGGTAGAGCAGCGGCTCGGCGAGGATGACGTCGCCGGGCTGCGTGAAGGCGAGGATCAGCGCGGCGAGCGCCGCCTGCGCGCCGGGACAGACCACCACCCGCTCGGGCGCAATGGGGCCGAGCATCGGCTGCAGCCACTTCGCGCCCGCTTGCCAGTCGGCGCGGCCGCCGCCGCCCATGTGGTAGGTCATCAGCAGATCGGCGTCGCTGCGCACCAGCACGCGCGCCATGCCCTCGCGCAGCAGCGCGTTCATGTCGAGGCCAGCGGGCGCGGGCGGGATGTTCATGCTGAGATCCACGCGTTGCAGCAACTCGGCGCGCGGCGCGGCGATGAACGTGCCTAGCGGCCCGCGCGCCTCGATCAGCCCGCGCCGCCGGGCTTCGTTGAAGCCGCGCGTGACGGTGGTCAGATCGACCGCAAGCAGGGTGGCAAGCGTGCGTTGCGCAGGCACGCGCTCGCCGGGGCGCAGCGTGCCTTGCGCCACCGCGCCTTCGATGAAATCGGCAAGCCGCAGATAGCGGGGGCCGTTGCCAGCCTGCATCGCCGTGGCCCATACCTTGATCTCGCCGACGCTTTCGGCGGGTTGGTTGTGTGTCATTCTGTCGCGGATGTATGCGTCATGTCTTACTCTAGCATGCGTGCATGAAGCGCGTAAATCCATACATATAGGCTATGTATGGCTTCTGCGGCGGCCCTCCGAGGCCGCTCGTGCGGCAGCAGAGTGAGCACGTATGGATGGGTTTGCGCGAACGTCAACCTTGGAACCAGACATGCGCAATCCAGACCCTCGCTCAGGGCGGGCCGCTACGGCCGGCCCGCCTTCTTCATCACGTCCCCCTTTGATTGCCCGCTTCCTGCGCCGCGCCGCTCTCGTTGCGACGGGCGCGCCGCTCGTGCTGCTCAGCGGCTGCAACATGGCGCTGCTCGCCCCGAAGGGCGATATCGGCGTGCAGGAGAAGAATCTGATCCTGATCGCGCTCGGGCTGATGCTGCTCGTCGTGATTCCCGTCATCGTGCTCACGCTGTGGTTCGCGTGGCGCTACCGCGCCTCCAATACGAACGCGACTTACGCGCCGCGCTGGTCGCATTCCACGATCATCGAAGTGGTGGTGTGGACGATTCCCTGCGTGATCGTGCTCACGCTTGCCGTGCTCATCTGGCGTACCACGCACACGCTCGACCCGTATCGCCCGATCGAATCGCAAACGAAGCCGGTGCGCGTGGACGTGGTCGCGCTCAACTGGAAGTGGCTTTTCATCTATCCCGATTACGGCGTGGCGTCCGTGAACCAGCTCGCGATTCCTGTGGATACGCCCGTTGAGTTCAACCTCACTGCCGAGTCGCTGATGAATTCGTTCTTCATCCCGCAACTGGGCAGCCAGGTCTACGCGATGCCGGCCATGCAGACGAAGCTGCACCTCATCGCCAACGAGCCCGGCGTGTATGCGGGCCGCTCGGCGGCCTTCAGCGGTCCGGGCTTCTCCGACATGCATTTCGAAACGCTCGCGAAGAGCCGCGCCGACTTCGACGCGTGGATCGCGCAGGCGAAGGCCTCGCCCACGATGCTGAGCCGCGCGGCCTACGAGCAGCTCGCGCAGCCCGGCGAAAAGACGCCGGTGACGCTCTATTCGAACGTCGCGCAGGGCCTGTTCGACGGCGTGGTCGGCAAATACATGCGCGACGTGCACGGCAACCCGATTTGCGGCACGAGTGCACCCTCGCTCACGCTCAACCGTAGCGCCATCCTGGCAGCGGAGTAATCACACATGTTCGGAAAACTCATGCTCGACGCCGTTCCCTGGCACGAGCCGATCATCATGGGCACGGGCGCCGTCGTGGCGCTCGGCGGCCTCGCCTTGCTCGCCGCGATCACGATCGCGGGCAAGTGGGGTTATTTGTGGCGCGAGTGGATCACCTCGGTCGATCACAAGCGCATTGGCGTCATGTACATCATTCTCGCGGTCGTCATGCTGTTGCGCGGTTTCGCCGACGCGATCATGATGCGCGCGCAACAAGCTATCGCTTACGGCGACTCGGCGGGCTATCTGCCGCCGCATCACTACGATCAGATCTTCACGGCGCACGGCGTCATCATGATCTTCTTCGTGGCCACGCCGCTCATTCTCGGCTTGATGAACGTGGTCGTGCCGCTGCAGATCGGCGCGCGCGACGTGGCCTATCCGTTCGTCAACTCGCTGAGCTTCTGGCTCTCCGTGGTGGGCGCGCTGCTCGTGATGGTCTCGATGTTCGTGGGCGATTTCGCGGCCACGGGCTGGGTGGCGTATCCGCCGCTCTCGGAGCTCGGCTACAGCCCGACCGTTGGTATGGATTACTACATATGGTCGCTGCAGCTATCGGGGCTCGGCACGACGCTCTCTGGCATCAACTTCATCGTCACGATCCTGCGCATGCGCGCGCCGGGCATGGACATGATGAAGATGCCGGTGTTCGTGTGGACGGCGTTCATCACCAACATCCTGATCGTCGCGGTGTTCCCGGTGCTCACCGGCACGCTCGCGTTGCTCACGATGGACCGCTACTTCGACATGCATTTCTTTACGAACGAGCTGGGCGGCAACGCGATGATGTACATCAACCTGATCTGGGTCTGGGGTCACCCGGAGGTGTACATCCTGATCCTGCCAGCGTTCGGTGCGTACTCGGAAATCATCGCGACGTTCTCGGGCAAGCCGCTGTTCGGCTACAAGTCGATGGTCTATGCCACGTCGTCGATCGGCATTCTCTCGTTCTTCGTGTGGCTGCACCACTTCTTCACGATGGGCTCGGGCGCGAACGTCAACGCGTTCTTCGGCATCATGACCACGGTCATTTCGATCCCGACCGGCGTGAAGCTCTTTAACTGGCTCTTCACGATGTATCGCGGCCGCATTCGCTATCACAGCGCCACGCTCTGGACCATCGGCTTCATGGTGACGTTCGCGGTGGGCGGCATGACCGGCGTGCTGCTGGCCGTGCCGGGCGCGGACTTCGTGCTGCATAACTCGCTCTTTCTCGTTGCGCACTTTCACAACGTGATTATCGGCGGCGTGGTGTTCGGTTGCCTTGCCGGCGTGAGCTTCTGGTTCCCTAAAGTGTTTGGTTTCACGCTCAACGAGTTCTGGGGCAAGGTGTCGTTCTGGTGCTGGCTGATCGGTTACTGGCTCGCGTTCACGCCGCTCTACATCCTCGGCTTCGAAGGCATGACGCGCCGCATGAACCACTACGAAGTGGCCGAGTGGCATCCGTGGCTCGTGGTGGCGCTCGTGGGCGCGGTGTTCGTGGGCCTCGGCATTCTCGCGTTCATCGTGCAGATCGTGGTGAGCCTGCGCGATCGCGAAGCGAACCGCGACGTGACCGGCGACCCGTGGGACGGCCGCAGCCTCGAATGGTCGACCGCTTCGCCTGCGCCGTTCTACAACTTCGCCGTGCTGCCGGAGATCACCTCGATGGAACAGCACTGGGACAACAAGGAAGCCGGCCGCGCGTACGTGCAGCCGCGCAAGTACGAAGACATCCACATGCCGCGCAACACGGGCGCGGGCTTCATCATCGCCGCATTCAGCCTGCTGTTCGGCTTTTCGATCGTGTGGCACATGTGGGTGTTCGCGGCGGTGGGGCTCGTGGGCATGATCGCCACGTTTATCGCGCGCACCTACAACCAGGATGTGGATTACTGGGTCCCGGCCGCCGAGGTCGAGCGCATCGAGAACGCGCGCTTCAAACAACTCGGCATCCGGCGTTTCGATCAATCCGAGCAACTCGAGGAGATGGCTTAAACCATGGCTCACGCTGCTACCACTCACGCCCATGGTCATGGTCACGACGACAGCGCCAAGACCACATTAGGCTTCTGGATCTACCTGATGAGCGACTGCCTCATCTTCGCGACGCTCTTCGCCACCTTCGGCGTGCTCGCGAACGCGACGGCAGGCGGACCGGGCGCGAAGGATCTGTTCGAACTGCCCTACGTGCTGGGCGAAACGCTGCTGCTGCTGGCGAGCAGCGTCACGTTCGGCATGGCCATGCTGAATCTCTACGCGCACCGGCGCGGCCAGGTGATCGTGTGGCTCGCCGTGACGTTCCTGTTCGGCGCGGGCTTTGTCGCGATGGAGTTGAACGAGTTCGCCAAGCTCATCGCCGACGGCGCGGGGCCCGGCACGAGCGCGTACCTTTCGGCGTATTTCACGCTGGTCGGCACGCACGGGCTGCACGTCACGGCGGGTCTGTTGTGGATCGCGATCATGATGCACCAGACCTTCAAGTTCGGCCTGACCGGCACGGTCCGCCGTCGCCTCGCGTGCCTGAGCCTCTTTTGGCACTTTCTCGATCTCGTGTGGATCTGTGTGTTTACGTTCGTCTATCTGCGAGGTTTCCTGTGAGCCAATCCCATGCCACTCACTCCGCCGGGCATGATGCGTCGCACGGCAGCCTCAAGGGCTACATGATCGGCACCGTGCTCTCGCTCGTGCTCACGCTGGCGTCGTTCGGCGTCGTCATGTTTCGAGTCGTTTCGCCGGGCTTCGGGCTGGCCGCCATCGTCGTGCTCTGCATTGCGCAGCTGGTCGTGCAACTTGTGTATTTCCTGCATATCGGCGCGTCGCGCGAGCAGCGTTCGAATACGGCGATCTTTATCTGCACGGCGTTTCTGATTGCGGTGATCGTCGGGCTTTCGCTGTGGGTCATGCACAACGCGAACGTCAACATGATGCCCACGCAGATCTCGATCGACCGCGCCATGGCGCACGATTGACGTCCCGAAGTGGCGTTGCGTCCCTCAATATGCTCCGGAATACGGCGACCTGCGGCCGCCAGACAACACCTCGGGCACAGTGCATGCGCTATACGAAGCGTCGCGACACACCGTCGCTTTTACGTGGAGTGGGACCATGAACAAGGACCAGGTGAAGGGCACGGCTGAAAAGATGAAGGGCAAGGTCAACGAGGCCGTGGGCCGTGCAACCGACAACCCGGCGCGTGAGTTGAAGGGCGACCTCCAGCAGGAAGCCGGCCAGGCGCGCAAGAACGTTGGTGACATGAAGGAGGCCGCAAAGGACATGGCGAAGGACGTAAAGCGCCATCATTAACACGCGATGGCTAACCCACGGCGCCGCCGCCTCGCAAGGGGCGGCGGCGTCATGTTGTCCGCACGCGCAACCAGCGCAAGCGTATCGATTCGGTATGCAAATTAATTAAAAAGCGAAGCGACATGACGGCTTGATTGCTTTCGATACGCCTTCATTTTTCCCTGTCAAACACGGTGGCGGCGTCGCGGCGAAATGCCCGCGAAGCAGGTATGCTGCGAGCATCCCGTGTGTCCCGCGCGGGGCACGAACGTGGAGTTCCCGATGTCCGTCTATCCTGCCAGCGTGTCCTCCGGACTGCGCGAAGTCTGGTTGATCCGTCACGGCGAAACGCAATGGAGCCTCTCCGGGCAGCACACGGGGCGTACCGATATTGCGCTCACCGAGCACGGACGCGAGCAGGCGCGCTCGCTGGCCCCGTCGCTCGCCACGCAGCGTTTCGACGCGGTGCTTTGCAGCCCAATGGCCCGGGCGATCGAGACGTGCCAGCTCGCAGGGCTCGGCGAGGCGATGACGATTTCGGCCGACCTGCACGAGTGGGACTACGGGATTTACGAAGGCCTCAAGACAGCGGATATCCGCAAGACCGAACCCGACTGGAGCGTATGGCACTCGCCTATCGCACAAGGCGAGGATCTCGCGCGCGTTCAGGCGCGCGCCGCGGCGGTGATCGATGGCTTGCTGACCATGCATGGCCGCGTGGCCTTGTTTTCGCACGCGCATTTCCTGCGTGCATTGGGTGGGTGCTGGGCTTCCGGTTCGGCGGCGCTAGGCGAGCATCTGTATCTCGACACGGCTTCGGTGAGCATTCTCGGCTTCGACCACGAGAGCCGCGCCATACGCCGCTGGAACGCGCTCGGCGAGCGCCGCGCGCTGATGTGAAGAAGCCCGGCGTGTTTGCTCAGCGCAAGGAGCACGACAGCCAATGCGCGATACGCACGCCATCGAGGCGCGAGCCCTCGGGCGTGGCGCTCCCGAGGAGTGTGACGATCGCGGGCCGCCGCCCGTGCACCATGACGCGCATCACCATATTGTGGCCGGATTCATTGATGAAGCCGGTTTTCTGTACGCTTGCGCGCACCTGCCCGTAGCGCACCAGCCGATTGCTGTTGACATACTGCAACTGCCCGTGGCCCGTAGGCACGCGTTCCTGATGGTCGATCGAATATCGGCGAATGAGCGGATAGCCATTGGCCGCACGCACGAGGCTCGCCAACTCGCGCGCGGTTGAAACGTTCTGCGGCGAGAGCCCGGTTGCGTTGACAAAACGCGTGTGCGTCATGCCAAGACGCTGCGCTTTCGCGTTCATTGCCGCGATGAACGCAGGCTGCCCGCCCGGATAGTCGCGGCTGAGCGCCGAAGCCGCACGATTTTCCGAGGACATCAGCGCAACGTGCAGCATGTCGGCGCGCGTGAGCGAGGCTCCCACGCCGAGGCGCGAATGCGTGAATTTGAGTGTGTCGAGATCGGCGGTCGTAACCAGGAGCCGCTGTTGCAGGGGGGCATGCGGGCTGTCGAGCCAGACGATTGCCGTCATGAGTTTCGACACCGACGCGATAGGCGCCACCGTGTCGGCATTACGCGCGTAGAGCGGCGTGTGGGTGTTTTCGTCGACGACGTAGATGGCATGCGAAAAGAGCTGCCTGCGCGACGCCGGCGTGAAGCCGCAGCGGGCGAGCAGGCGCGGGGCGTGCGCGCTATTGGCGCTCACCTGCGCGGCGTGCGTTACGTGTTGCTGTGCCGGCGGCGAGCCAGGCCTCGGCTTCGCGCGTTTGGTGCGGCGTTTCGATCCCGAGAGTTTGGTGGAGGGCGCATCGGCAGGCATCGAGCGATGTACGGGCTTTGTCTTGTGCGCGACTCTCTTTTTCTTTTTGGAGGGTGCGTGGGCGGTTCGTTCGGCTGCCGCGTGATGAGCGGCTGCGCGGGCAGAAGCGGGAGCCGCGCCAGCTGCGAGACCCGCGGCAATCAGCACGAGTAGACCGGGCAGCAATCGAAATCGGGAAGCAGAAGGCATCGACAGATGGGCTTGAACGCTGGCTTGGCGCAGCGTGCGTCGGGATTTTGGCGGCTTTGTTCGAGCCACATTGGGCGATGAAGTTCCATTCGGGCGTCATAATCAGCGTTCAAAGGGACCCTCGTCGAGTTGAACGGGCGATGGGCGGGTCCGGAAACTCCGTGATGCCAAGGGAACAGAGATGCTCAGTCAACTCTCCGACACCTTCCTGCTCGTCTTCGCCGGACTCTTTCCCGTCCTCAATCCACCCGCGGCGGGGTTCATCGTGCTGAGCATGCTGCCGCATGCGAGCGCCAGCGACCGCGCATTTCTTGCGCGCATCATCGCCATCAACAGTCTGTTCATTCTGCTCGGTTCGCTGATCATGGGCGCCTATGTGCTCTCGTTCTTCGGCATTTCGATACCGGTTTTGCGGGTCGCGGGCGGGTTGGTCATTGCGTTCGCGGGCTGGAATCTGCTTCACAAATCGTCCGATGGCGGGGATAGCTCGGCTTCGCAGGCGCCGCCGGATCCGGTGCGTCGTGCGACGCTGCGCGCCACGGCGTTTTATCCGCTCACGCTGCCCGTCACCGTTGGGCCGGGGTCGATTGCGGTCGCGATTGCGCTGGGCACCGGCCGGCCGCGCGGTCACGTGCAACTCGTCAATATCGTGGGTGTGCTGCTTGCGCTGATCGTTCTTTGCGGCTGCATTTACCTGTGCGTGCGTTTCGCGGGGCACGTGGGCAGGCGGCTCGGGCCGGTCGGCACGGAAGTGCTGATGCGGCTGCTCGCGTTCGTGCTGCTGTGCATCGGCCTGCAGATTTTGTGGCTTGGGTTCGAAGAGCTGCTCGAATCCGCGGCGCTTTCGGTCAGCATCAAATAGCACTGCGCGCTGCCGCAGCCGTCTCCATGTTGCGCCGCATGAGAGGGAAAACCACGAGCCAAGACATCAGACGTCTGATGTAGATTGGAGCCCTATGTGCCCAACCCACGCAATGATGCGGCAAACATGCGCCTAAGCGTCGATCAGTCGATGTGCGAGCGAATCCAGGATTCGCTGCTGGAAATGATCCGCGAGCGCTCGCTCAAGCCGGGCGATCAAATCCCGCCGGAGCCCGAACTTTGCGAGCTGTTGGGCGTGGGCCGCTCGAGCCTCCGGGAGGCGGTCGCGCAGATGATTTCCCACGGTCTTCTCACGCGCGTGCACGGCAAGGGGACCTTCGTCAGACAAATTACGCTCAAGCTGCAAGGCGGTCTGGATGATCTGATGTCTGTGACGGACATGATACGAAGTGTCGGTGCGGTGCCTTCCACGAGCCGTTTGCAGGTGAGGACGATCGCGGCTTCCGGCAGTCTCGCGCAAAAACTCGGCCTCGCCGAAGGCGATCCCTGCGTGCGGTTCGAACGCGTGCGGCGTGCCGACGATGCGATTGCCGCGTACTGCATCGATATCGTTCCGAAGGCGTTGCTTGAAGGGCAGGAGTTGGGCGAGTCGCTGTTCGGCACGCTGGAGCGCGCGGGCGTTCGGCTTTCCCACACCCATAGTTCGATCCAGCCGACCATTCTCACGCCGCGGGATTTGCCGGAACTGCAGGAGAGCATTGGCATGTTTCTGCTGATCGACGAAGTGGATTTCGATGAGACCGGCCGCGCGGTCTGCTACAGCAACGACTATTACAACGCCAGCATTTTCAAGTTCGATCTCGTGCGCAAACGACGTTAGGCGGGCCTGTGGCCCATTTTCCCGACAGGAAACGTATGCACTTCGAAGCTTTCAGCTCTTCCGAACTGACCGAATATCTGCTGGGTATTCCGGCCGTGTGCGCAAGGCTTGGCGACGACAGCGAATTGCAGGTCGTCGAAGTGGGCGATGGCAACCTCAACTACGTCTACTTCGTGAGCAGCGCGCTCGATCCACGCCTGAGCGTCGTCGTGAAGCAGGCGCCGCCGTACCTGCGGCTGGTTGGCGAAGCGTGGCCCTTGCCGCGCGAACGCATGGAGCGTGAAGTGGCGGCGTTGCGGCGCTTCGGCGCGTTGTGTCCGGAGCACGTGCCGCGCGTTTTTCACGCCGATAGCGAGAAGTTTCTCATGGTCATGCAGCGGCTCGATTCGCATCGCGTGCTGCGTGGGGGACTGATAGACGGCATCGTGTATCCGCAACTCGCCGATCATATTTCCACGTATCTCGCCCGCACGCTGTTTCATGGCTCCGACCTCTATCTTGCGCCCGATGCAAAGAAAGCCGCGGTAGGCGGCGACATCAATACCGAATTGTGCAGGATTACAGAAGAACTCGTCTTCACGTTTCCGTTCGAGGATCATCCTTCAAACGTTTACAGCCCCGCACTGCCTGCCACGGCGGTCGAGCGGCTGCGCACGCACGAGCCGTTGCGGATCGCGGCGGGCGAAATGAAATGGGCCTTCATGAACCATGCGGAAACGCTGGTGCACGGCGATCTGCATACGGGCTCGATCATGGCGAACGAGCACGAAACGTATGTGATCGACCCCGAGTTCGCGTTCTATGGGCCGATGGGCTTCGATACCGGTGCGTTCATCGCCAACCTGCTGCTCGCGTATTACGCGCGCGACTGGCACGACCGCGAAGCAGGGCGCGATCCTGCCGCGTACCAGGGCTGGCTGCTCGAACAGGTCGAGGCCGTGTGGAACGCCTTCGCGCAGAAGTTCGAGCAGATCTGGCGCATGCACGAGCGCGAGACAGGGCAGGCGTACCTTGGCGGCCCGGCGGGCACGCGTGCGGCGGAGGCTTTCCGCGACGTTTTCATCAGGCGGCTCTTCGCCGATACGCTCGGCTTTGCGGGCTGCAAGATGATCCGCCGCATCGTGGGCATGGCGAAAGTGGCGGAGATTACCAGTATCAAGGACGAAGCAGTGCGCGCGCGCATCGAAGTGCGTTGCCTGAAGCTTGCCGAAGCGCTGCTGGTGCAGCGTCGCGAACTGGCTTCGATCGAGGCGGTCACGACGTTGGCCGCTCGGGTACTCGCGGAATCGGCGTAAGCGAAAACGGGCTGCCGCAA
Source organism: Paraburkholderia acidiphila (assembly GCF_009789655.1). Taxonomy (GTDB): domain Bacteria; phylum Pseudomonadota; class Gammaproteobacteria; order Burkholderiales; family Burkholderiaceae; genus Paraburkholderia; species Paraburkholderia acidiphila. The sequence goes on along the minus strand of NZ_CP046910.1, from coordinate 1,140,901 downwards.
TGAGCGGCAGAGCCCGGACAGTCCGGACAACCCGCATCGACGGAGAATGTATGACGTTGCAGGCGCAACAATCGAGTCTTCCCCCCACCATCGAGTGGCGCGACGGCACCCTGTATCTGCTCGACCAGACGCGTTTGCCGCGCGAGTGCGTGGTCGAAGCCGTGGACACGGTCGAGACGGTCTGGCGAGCGATACACGAGCTGCGCGTTCGCGGCGCACCCGCGATTGGTGTCGCGGCCGCCTACGGCCTGTGCGTGGCGATGCGGCGCGAGCCGGCCGATTCGCGCGATACCTTCCTCGCGCGGCTCGAAGCGCACGCTGCGTATCTCGACAGTGCCCGGCCCACTGCGGTGAACCTGCGCTGGGCGCTGGAGCGGATGCTCTCGCACATTCGCGCCGAGCGGAGCGCGACGGGAGCCGCGCTCTACGAAGCGCTCGTGGCCGAGGCGAAGCGCATTCATCAAGAGGATATCGAGTTGTGCGCGCGGATTGGCGAAGCGGGGCGCGCGCTGATTGCGCCCGGCAGCGGCGTGCTCACGCACTGCAATGCGGGTGCGCTGGCCACGGCGGGCATCGGCACGGCGACGGCGCCGCTCTATTGCGCGCATCGTGACGGCGTCGCGTTTCGTGTCTATGCGGACGAGACCCGACCGCTGCTGCAAGGCGCGCGGCTCACCGCCTACGAACTGCAGCAGGCGGGACTCGATGTCACGCTGATCGCCGACAGCATGGCGCCCACGCTGATGGCCCAGGGGCTCATCGACCTCGTGATCGTCGGCACCGATCGCGTGGCCGCGAACGGCGACGTCGCGAACAAGATCGGCACGCTCGGCGTGGCGATCGCGGCGAAGCATTTCGGCATTCCCTTCTATGTGGCATGTCCCTCGTCCACGCTGGATCTGCGCACGGCAAGCGGCGCGGACATCGTGATCGAGGAGCGCGGCGCCGCGGAGGTGACGCATTTCGCGGGGCAGCGCACCGCGCCCGAAGGTATCCAGGTGCGCAACCCGGCGTTCGATGTGACGCCGCACGCACTCGTTACCGGCATCGTGACCGAGCGCGGCATCGTGCGCGCACCATTCGAGGCGAATCTGGCGGCGCTTTTTGCTACGGGAGCGGCAGCGTGAGCGGCGCGGGCGAGACGGCGCAACGCGCGCGCGATGCGCGCGCGGAGACCGAAATGCGGCAGCAGATCGTCGATACCGCGCGCGAGATGGAGCGCCTCGGCATCAATCAGGGCACGTCGGGCAACGTGAGCGCGCGCTGGCATGACGGCCTGCTGATTACCCCGAGCGGCGTGCCGAGCGCCGCGCTCACGCGCGAGCGCATCGTGTGGATGCCGCTCGATGTGCGCGACGGCGATTCGCTGTTCGAAGCGCAACGCCCTTCTTCGGAGTGGCGATTTCATCGCGACATCCTGCGCGCACGCGTCGACGTGAACGCCGTGGTCCATACGCACTCGCAAGCCGCCACGGCGCTTGCGATTCACAGCCGGGACATTCCCGCGCATCACTACATGGTGGCTGCGGCGGGCGGCAATTCGATCCGCTGCGCACCGTATGCGACCTTCGGCAGTCAGGCGCTCTCCGACCATGCGCTCGAAGCGCTGCACGACCGGCTTGCGTGCCTGCTCGCGCATCATGGCGTGATTGCGCTTGGGCGCGATCTCGCGCGCGCGCTGTGGCTCGCCCACGAAGTGGAAGTGCTCGCGAAGCAGTATTTGCTGGCGTGCCAGCTGGGCGAGCCGCCGCTGCTTTCGGACGCGCAAATGGAGGAAGTCATCGAGAAGTTCAAGGGCTACGGCCCGCGCAAGTAATACGCGGCGCTCGCGCGCCCAGGCAGTCGCGGCAATGCAATACACACGCGGTAGAAACGATTACGCAGTCGGTTGGCGGTTCGCAGGTCAGTCAAAAACCAGCAGATCAAAAACAGGAGACGGTGATGGCGTGGAGTTCGGCAGGGTTCGACAGATGGGTGGCGCGCAGCGCGCGCATGGGCGCAACGGCGGGCGTGACGATGATCGCCGCCGCGGCAATGCTGGCTGGCTGCTCGAAGAGCGAGTCGCCTTCAACCACGGCGGCGGCAAGCGACGCCGCCGCCGCGAGCGCGCCGGCGCAGGCCGCGGCGGCGCCGGTCACGAAGATCAAGGTAGGCTTCTCGATTGCCACGCTCAACAACGCATTCTTCGTAGGCCTGAAGAATGGCGTGGAGCGGGGTGCGGAAAAGCAGGGCTTCGATCTCGTGCAGACCAATGCAAACGGCGACGCGCAGCAGCAAGTCAACGACACGCTCAACCTGCTGAGCCAGGGCGTGCAGGCAATCGTGCTCAATCCGATCGATTCGAAGGCGATCATTCCGGCCGTCGAGAAGGCCAATTCGATGAACGTACCGGTCTTCATGCTCGACCGGGGTTCCGACGGCGGCAAGGTCACCTCGTTCGTCGCTTCGGATAACGTAGCGCTTGGCGCCACCGGCGCGAAGTGGATCGCCGACCAGTTGAGCAAGCGTTATGGCTCGCCCAAGGGCAATGTGGTGGATCTGATCGGCCTCATCGGCACCACGGCGGCGACGGACCGCGAAAAGGGCTTTTCGGACGAGATCGCGAAATATCCCGACATCAAGGTCGTCGCGCGCCAGGAAGGCGGCTTCGATCAGGAGAAGTCGCTCAATGCGATGACGAGCATCCTGCAGAAATATCCGCAGATCGATGCGGTATTCGGCGCGAACGACGACAACACGGTGGGCGCGGAAAAGGCCATCGACAATGCGGGCCGCTACAAGCCGCTCGGCGACCCGGCCCACATCATGGTGATCGGTGCGGACGGCACGGCGCAGGCGCTCTCGGCGATCCGCGCGGGCAAGCAGGACGCGACGATCTCGCAGAACCCGATTGGCATGTCCGCCAAGGCGATGACGTTCATCACCGACTACGAAGCGAAAAAAGACGTGCCCGCGAACTACGCGTGGCCGACCTATCTGATCGACAAGTCGAATATCGATTCGGATGACGTGAAGCAATACGGCCTGTGGGCGCTCGAAGTCAAGCAGTAACGGGCGGTCTTTAGCGCCGGCCGCACGCTCTGCGTGCGCCGGCGCCCAGGATGAACGGATGAAACGCGAATCAGGTTCGGCAATGCACGCAATGCACGTATCGCAGCAAGAGAACACGCGCGCGGGCGGCAGGACAGACGCGCCGCCGCTGTTGCGCATGAGCGGCATCGTCAAGAGTTTTCCCGGCGTGAAGGCGTTGCGAGGCGTGAGCCTCGAACTTCAGACGGGGCACGTGATGGCGATCGTCGGCGAGAACGGCGCGGGCAAGTCGTCGCTCATCAAGACGCTTTCCGGTGCTTACGAGCCGGACGAAGGCACGATCGAGATCGACGGCGTGCGCCTCGCGCGCGGCACGCAGGCCGCGATCGACGCGGGCGTGGCCGTGATCTATCAGGAGCTTTCGCTCGTCAACGACATGACGGTGGCCGAGAATCTTTTTCTCGGCCGCATGCCGCGTCGCTATGGCCTCGTCGATCATCGCAGCGCGAACGCCATGGCGCGCGAGGCGCTGGCCCAGGTGGGGCTGGAAGGCGTGCCGCCCGCCATGCGCCTGGGCGATCTGCCGCTCAACAAGCGCCAGCTCGTGGAGGTGGCGAAGGCGCTTGCGCGCGAGGCGCGCATTCTCGTGATGGACGAGCCCACGGCCGCGCTTCAGCATCACGATATCGAGCATCTCTACGCCGTGGTGCGGCGCTTGCGCGCGACGGGCATGGGCATCATCTTCATTTCGCACCATCTCGAAGAGGTGTTCGAACTCGCCGATTCGGCCGTGGTGATGCGTGACGGCGCAACCGTCGGCGCCCGGCCCATGTCGGAATGGAACGAGCCGGCGCTCGTGCAGGCCATGGTCGCGCGCAATCTCGACTCGTTCTATCCATGGGAGGCGCGTCCGTACGGCGACGTGGTGCTCGAAGCGCACAACGTGGCGAGCGCGCCTGTCTTACGCGACGCGAGCTTCAGTATTCGCGCGGGCGAGATCGTCGGCATAGGCGGCATTGCGGGCGCGGGACGCACCGAGCTTTTGAAGACGCTATGCGGCGCACTGCCGCTCACCGGCGGCGAACTGCGGCTGCGCGGGCGCAGGATCGCATTGCGCTCGCCCGCGCAAGGCATGCGCGCAGGCATTGTCTACACCGCCGAGGACCGTAAGCTTGAAGGGCTCGTGCTCGAAGCGAGCATCGAAGAAAACATCGCGCTTTCGAGCTTGCGCGCGCTGGTGCGCGGCGGCTTCGTGAGCGCGGCGAGAAAGCGCCGGCTCGCGCGCGAAGCGGTCGAGCGCTTCGCGGTGCGCGCGCCATCGGTTACGTCGCTCACGGGCAATCTTTCGGGCGGCAATCAGCAGAAAGTCATTCTCGGGCGCGCGAGCGCCACGTCCCCGGCGGTCATCCTGCTCGACGAGCCCACGCGCGGCATCGACGTCGGCGCGAAGACCGAGATCTATGCGCATATCGTGGCGATGGCGCGCGCGGGCGCGGCCGTCGTGCTCGTAAGCTCCGAACTGCCCGAACTGCTCGGCATGTCGGACCGCGTGCTCGTGATGTATCGCGGCGCCATCGTCGGCGAGGTCGCGCGCGAGGACGCGAACTCGGAGACGATCATTCAATGGGCTACCACTGGAGTTGCAGCATGACGTCCACCACGGTTCGACCGCGTGAAGAAACACCCACCCTGCAACAGCGCGTGCTGCGCCAGATGCGCAGCGGCCTCGGGCCACTCATTGCGGCGCTCGTGCTGATCTGCGTCGCACTCTCGCTGGCCTCGCCCGAATTTCTCACCACGAGCACCCTGACCAACATCATGGTGCAGGTGTCCGTGGTCGGTATCGCCGCAGTGGGCGGCACGTTCGTGATCATCACATCGGGTATCGACCTTTCCGTGGGCTCGCTCGTTGCGTTGAGCGGCATGGTGGCGGCGACCGTCATGGCCGGTGCGAGCCCGGACGCGGTTGGGCTCGGCGTAGCGGGCCTCGTCATTGCGCTCGTCACCGGTGCGGCCGTGGGCGCACTCAACGGCTTCGGCATTGCGTGGCTGCGGCTCGTCCCGTTCATCGTCACGCTCGCGATGATGGCGATGGGGCGCGGCCTGACGCTCGCCATTTCGGACGGGCGCACGAAATTCGACTTCCCCAACGTGTTTACCGCATTCGGCGCGAAGACGTTTGCAGGCCTGCCCGCGCCGATGCTCGTGATGCTGGCCGTATTCGTCATTGGCCACGTACTCCTGCGCAAGACCGAATTCGGTCACCAGGTGTTCGCTGTGGGCGGCAACAAGGAAGCGGCGAGGCTCGCGGGCATTCCGGTGAGCCGCGTGATCTTTCTGACCTACATGTTCGCGGGCGTGACCGCCGCGATTGCGGGCATCGTCCTCGCGGGGCGGCTCAATTCGGCGCTGCCTTCGGCGGCCAACGGGCTGGAGCTGCAGGTGATTGCAGGCGTGGTGATCGGCGGCACGTCGCTCGCGGGCGGCCGCGGCTCGATTGTCGGCACATTCATCGGCGTCGTGCTGATCGGCGTGATCAACGTCGGGCTCTCGCTGCTTGGCGTCAATCCGTTCTGGACGCAGTTCATCCAGGGCGGCGTGATTCTCGCAGCCGTTTTGCTGGACGCGCTGAGCCAACGGCGCAAGCTTTGAACGCAGAAGTCAACGTTAGCGGTGGCGCGAACGCCATCCATACAGGAGACGCGACACGTGAAAAAAATCATTAATCATCCTGATCATTTTGTCGACGAGATGATCGACGCGTTGCTGCTCGCCCATCCGGGCTGGCTCAAGCCCGTCACCGCCGACCGCCGCGCGCTCGTGCGCGCCGACGCGCCGAACGCGGGCAAGGTCGGGATCGTGACGGGCGGTGGGTCCGGGCACCTGCCGGCCTTTCTCGGCTACGTAGGCAAGGGACTCGCAAGCGGTGTAGCCGTGGGCAACGTATTTTCCTCGCCATCGTCGGAGCAGATCTACGAGGCCACCAAGGCGGTGCACGGCGGCGCGGGCGTGCTCTACCTGTATGGCAACTACGGTGGCGACGTGTTCAACTTCGATCTCGCCGCAGATCTTGCGGACGCAGACGGCATCGAGACTCGCACGGTGCATGTCGCCGACGACATGGCTTCCGCGCCGCCCGAACGCGCCTCGGACCGCCGCGGCGTGGCGGGCATGGTGTTCGGCTTCAAGTGCGCGGGCGCGGCGGCCGAACGCGGCGACACGCTCGACGAAGTCGCACGCATCGCCGCGAAGGCGAATGGCGCGACCCGCACCATGGGCGTGGGCCTCTCGCCCACGATCCTGCCGGCAGCACGCAAGCCCACCTTCACGCTGCCCGATGGCGAGATGGAGATCGGCATCGGCATTCATGGTGAGCCGGGCACGCATCGCGGTAAGCTTGAGAGCGCGGATGCGATAGCCGAGCGGCTTGCGGGTGCGATCCTGGGCGACCTGCGTGCCGAGGCGGGGTCGAGCGTGGCGCTGCTCGTCAACGGACTCGGCGCGACGCCGCTCGAAGAACTGTATCTGCTGTATCGCCGCGCCGAACAGGCGGTTGCCGCAGCAGGGCTGCGCGTGGCGCGCGCTTACGTGGGCGAGTACGTGACGAGCCTGGAAATGGCGGGCGCCTCGATCTCCGTGATGCAGCTTGACGAAGAACTCGACACGCTGCTCGACGCCCCGGTGCGTTCGCCGTTCTGGCGCGAAGGATGGCGCGTTGACGAGGGAGGTGCGCGATGAGTATTCCGGTCAGCGAAATCAGGGTGCGGCTCATTGGGGCATTGAACGCCATGCCTGCCAGCGCGGAGGAATTGCGCGAACTCGACGCTGCGCTCGGTGACGGCGACCTGGGCGTGACCGTGAAGGCGGGTTCGCTCGCGGCGGCCGATGCCATCGCGAAGCTGCCGCCCGACGCGGCGCTGGGCGACGTGCTGATCGCCGCGGGCAAGGCGTTCTCTACGGCGAATCCTTCGACGTTCGGCGCGCTCGTGGGCGGCGGCCTGCTCGCGGCTGCGAAGACTGTGGCGGGCCGGCAGGAGGCGGGCAGGGAGGAAGCGCTCGCCATGGGCCGCGCGGTGGCCACGCGCATTGCCGAGCGCGGCAAAGCGCAGCTTGGCGACAAGACGCTGCTCGATGCGCTCGTGCCGAGCCTCGACACCCTCGAAGCATGCGAACCAGGCAGTGGCGACGAGCGCGCGCTGCTCGACGCGATGATCGACACGGCGGATCGGCAGGTTCGCGCCACGGCCGCGTTACAGTCGAAGAAGGGGCGCGCCGCGTGGGTGCAGGAACGCAGTATCGGTCACGCCGATCCAGGCGCCACCGCGTGGCTCAGGTTTCTTCAAGCCTGGCGAGGCTGAGTCTGGCCGCTCAGCGAAAGAGCATTGCAGCGACGCCAGCCGCCGCTGAAAACACCACGACAGCGAGTGGCGGCACTTTCCAGCGTGTGAGCAACAGGAAGCCGATGGCGGCGATCGCAAAGTCGATGCGCGTCTGGACGGCGCTCGTCCACACGGGTGAATAGAGCGCCATGGCAAGCAGCCCGACCACGGCTGCATTCACGCCCGTAAGCATGGCTGCCATCGCCGGATGGGCGCGTAGCGCCAGCCAGTATGGCAGCGCGGCGAGCACGAGCAGCAGGCCTGGCAGAAAGATCCCTGCCAGGGCCACCGCCGCCCCCAGCGCATGGCTGGGTGGGCCGCTCATGATCCATCCAAGGAAAGCGGCAAACGTGAAAAGCGGGCCGGGCACCGCCTGGGCCGCGCCGTAGCCAGCAAGAAATTCGCCAGGCGATACCCAGCCGGTCGCAACCGTTTCACGCTGCAGCAGCGGTAGCACGACGTGGCCGCCGCCGAAGACGAGGGCGCCCGAGCGGTAGAACGCGTCGAATACGCGGACGGTGTGAGTCGTATCGAACGTGGCGTGCGCTGGAAGCCCGAAAAGCAGGACGCAAAAGAGGGCAAGCGCGAACAGACCCGCGGTACGCGACACACGAAACGCCTGCGTATGCTCACGCGCGCCGGGCACGGTTCCCGAAGCGGTGGACCGGCAGAGCACGATACCGAGCACTGCGCCAAGCACGATGACGATCAACTGCGCGTAGGCCGTAGTCATCACAGCGAGAAGCAAGAGCGCAATCAGTGCGATGCCGGCGCGGCGGTGATCGGGGCATAAGCGCCGCGCCATGTCCCATACGGCTTGCGCGACGACGGCAACGGCAACGAGTTTCAGTCCATGAATGAGCCCGCTTCCCGCAGGGCCGCCGAGTTCGGGCGCGGCGATGGCGAAGGCGATCAGCAGCGCGGCGGATGGCAACGTGAAGCCGCACCAGGCCGCGAGGCCGCCGAGCCATCCGGCGCGCAGCAGACCGATTGAGAATCCGGTCTGACTACTGGCGGGACCCGGGAGAAATTGGCAGAGGCCGACCAGATCGGTGAAGGTTTCGTCGTCGAGCCAATGACGCCGCTCGACGAACTCGCGACGGAAGTAGCCGATATGGGCGATGGGGCCGCCAAAGGACGTCAGGCCGAGTTTCAGAAAAACTCGCAGGACTTCAAACGCGGAACCCGAACGGGCCAGCTGTGACGTCGACATCCATGTTTCCATAGCGATGTATTTGTGAGGAATACGAACAGTGAGCAATGCTGCCGCGATCATACCCGAACCGCCGGCACTTTCCTGGAACGGGAAGCGCTTACTGGGCGCACGCTTCGATTCCCGTTCGGCAGCGACCAGGCCGCGTCGAGAACGTCCTGCGCGGACCCAGTTGTTCGCAAACATTCTCTCCGATCAAGGGCAACGGCGGGTTCAACGCGTCATTCCTCTGTTTAAATCGGCAGATAAAAGGCGGAATTCTTCTCATTGACGCTCTCGTTCGTGCGTTGCGCGCGCCAAATGTCTATGCTCGTTCTAATTGTCTCGACGCGGCAACGGCGCAGCACTCTGGAGGGAGTCATGCAAGCAGATCCAAAAGTTATCGAATATCTCAATGCGGAACTCAAGAACGAGCTGACGGCGATTAATCAGTATTTTTTGCATGCGCGGCTTTACGGCCACTGGGGCCTCGCAGGACTCGGCAAACACGAATACGACGAGTCGATCGAGGAGATGAAGCATGCCGACAAACTGATCGAGCGTATTCTCATGCTCGACGGCCTGCCGAATTTGCAGGACCTTAGCAAACTTCTGATTGGCGAGGATGTGCGCGAAGTGCTCGAGTGCGATCTCAAACTCGAACGTACCGCGCAGGCACAGTGCAAGGAAGCCGTCGCGTACTGCGAATCCGTGCGGGATTTCGTGTCGAGGGAGATATTCGTCGAGATCCTCGACGACACGGAGGATCACATCGACTGGCTGGAAATCCAGCTTGGGTTGATCGATAAGGTCGGCCTTGAAAACTATCAGCAGTCGGCGATGGGGTCGGTCAGCTGATACGCAATCCCGCCTCGATCGTGCTCACTTCGGCTTGCCAAATGCGTCCGCGATTTGCCGTGCGCGTTTGACCTCGTCGCTGTGCAGATAGATCGAGGTGGTCGAGACCGAAGCGTGCCGCAGGTTGTCGCGCACGGTGGTGAGTTCGGCGCCGCGCCCGAGCGCGTGTGTGGCATGTGTGTGGCGCATCCAGTGCGGGCTCGCGCGGCGCAGTTTGTCCGCGAGCGGCGCATGATCGGCCTCGATGGCGTTTGCGGCCAGCGCGAAGAAACGCCGAAGCACACCCCACAAACGCGCGCTGCTGATCGTGGCGTCGCTGTCGGCCTCGAGACTGCCGATGACTGGCGTAGCCGGATTCCAGCGCAACGACACGACTGGCAGGTCACGTTCGGCCAGATAGCGCGCAAGCGCGTCCCAGGCGAGCGGCGGCAGGGCGACGCGCGCAAGCTTCTTTCCCTTGCCCGTTACGCGCAGCCAGTGATCATCGCGCGCATCCGTCTCGACGTGGCCGAGCGTGGCGCCCACCAGTTCGCTCGCGCGCAGGCCGGTCGCATAACCGAAATCCAGCAGGAAGCGCAGCCGCTGCGCCGCCGGCGCCGACCAGCCGTATGACCACTCCAGGCCGTCTGCGATTGTGCGCACAAGCGCCCATTCCCCCTCGCTGAATGCGTGCGAGGTGTCTAGCGCTTGCGCGCCGTTTGCGCCGCGTACCTTCACGCCGGAAAACGGATTGGCGAGCACATAGCGCTGCTCGATGAGCCAGCGGAACAGCGCGCCAAGGATCGCCAGCGCATGTGCGACCGAGCGCGCCGAAAGGCTGCCGTTGAACGGCCGCCAGTCCGGCGAGGTGCGCGCGCGTACGGGCCCGACCCAGCGGCCGCGCGGCGAGGGATGACGCAGGAACGCGCGGTAGGCGATGGCATCTTCGGTCGTGAGCGACGAGAGCGCGCGGCCGCGCTCGACGATCGCCCAGAGGATCAGGCGTTCGGCTTCCTTCTTGTACGTACGCTGCGTGGCGGGCGATTCATGCAGCGCGAGCCAGGTCTGCACGGCTTCATAGTCGTTCGAAGCGTCCAGCGTGCAGGTCGCTCGCGGCGCCCGGAACGCGCCTTCGGAGCCGTCGACTTCGTGCGGCAGCTTCAGGGACTCCCACGGTGCGATGTCGCCGCGCTGGCTCGTCACGATCAGTGCGCGCGCCTTTTCCGTGAGTGCGGGCCACGCCGCGAAGAACGCTTCGATGGCGCGCGCGCTCGCCACGCCGAGACCCGGTACGGCCTTCCACCACTGGCGGCGGCGCGGAATGCGCACGGTCAGGTCGGCGAGCGTGGTAATGCCGTGCGCGTACAGCACCCGCACCGCACGCGGAGCGAACCACTGTGCGATGTCGTCGGCGATGCGGGGTTCGGGGGGGCGGGCGGTGCGCAAGCTGTCGATGGCTTGCGCGACAGCCTTGGCGTGGTCCTCCCGTCCTTCCACCGGATGGTCGAGCAGCGCCACCAGGTCGTCGCGATGCGCGGCGCGCGCGATGGCGATCAGCCTGCGCCGGATGCGCCCGAGCACGCCGCGCGCCGATTTCCCTTCGCCGAGCGCCGAGGGCAGATAGCGCTCCACGGCTGACCGCACGCCGAGGCCTGCATACCACGCGCGCAGCACGGCAAGCTCGTCGGCATCGGGAAATCCGGGTGGTTCGCTGGAAGCGGGGGCTGGCAAGGGGGTGTGGTGCGTTTTCATGTGTTGGAGTTTAGCGTAAAGATAGGTATCTTGTGATAAGAAGAATTATCTTTATAGATACAAATTCCGCTGGGTTCTCACAGAAAGCCCGAGACAACCGCCGTGAATGGCGTTGCGTTCCGGGTTGGCGTCCGGGTCGGCGTCCATTACGCGCGGCGCCACGCGGTCGCCGAAGGCGGGCGCTGGAAGGAGGCTCAATCCTGACGCAGGCGCAGGCGCACCCAGATATCACAACGTCACACGCCGCCTATACTTTGACCAGCCGTCTTCGCATTGCCTTCATGCTGATTGAGGCTGTTAGCGAACATCGATCCAGATCTCTCCCCGAGCCAAGGCTCGACCTCCGCAAATAAAGGAGATTTCCAATGTCTGCAAACACGGCGATTGACGTTCCAGGCGAACCGGAGGATGGCGCAAGGCGCAGGTGGATCAAGGCCGGCATTAGCGTGGCTACGCTCGTTGCGGGTACGCAGTTCGCTGTGGACGATGCGCAGGCGGCGGCGCTGTCCGAATCGCAGCGCAACGCGCTGACTCCCGATCAAATCATCGAAATGATGAAGGCCGGTAACGAGCGGTTTCGCACCGGCAAGATGAAAAAGCAGGATTTTCTTGCGCAGAAGCGAGCGAGCGCTACCGGCCAGTATCCTGCAGCCATCGTCCTCAGCTGCATCGACTCGCGCGCGCCAGCCGAGATCATTCTGGATATGGGAATCGGCGACACCTTCAATGCCAGAATCGCGGGAAACATCGCAAACCAGGACATACTCGGGAGTATGGAGTTCGCTTGTGCCGTCGCTGGCGCAAAGGTGATTCTGGTGATGGGGCACACCGCATGCGGGGCGATCAAAGGTGCAATCGACAACGTTCAGCTAGGCAATTTGACGGGTTTGCTCCAGAAGATTCAGCCAGCGATTACGGCAACGCAATATTCTGGAGAGCGAACCAGTAAGAACGACGAATTTGTCGATGCGGTGGCGCGCTCGAATGTTCAGGCCGCAATAGCCGCAATCCGCAGTGGAAGCCCGATACTGTCCGATCTGGAAAACAAGGGGAACGTGAAGATGGCGGGCTCGATGTATGACATCAAGAATGGCAAGCTCACCTTTCTATGAGAGCGTGAAGGCGATCAGGGGGCCATTCGCAGCGATTGCGCGTCGTAGTGAATGCGCAGGCACAGGTGTCGATGGCCGCGCCCGCGGCCATTGCGGCTCACTACGGCCGTAACCACCGCAGGCCAATCGGTACGGCGAGGACCTTCCGGTAGAGCGCGATTAGCGCGCGGGTCAGGGCCATGCCCGCGAGTCGCCAGAGCGGGCTGCTAACCAGGTAGGCCAGCCAGGCGACGATCGCCGCGCCAATCATGTCGAAAGGCCAGTGCACGCCGACAAATATGCGAGCCCACGCAACGGCGATATCGACGAGCACGGCAAGCAAGCCGACGCCTCGCCTCCCGCCATACAGGAGCGTGAACGAAATTGCGGAAAGCAGCGTCACATGATCGCTAGGAAACGAAGAATCTGGCGCATGGGCGAGGAACGTATGGCCCGTTGCGCTTACGAAAGGGCGGGGGTGATACCACGCCAGACCGATCAACTGGTTGACGCCCAGAGCGAGCAAGCCGACAAAGCAAGCGCGCACGGCCAGCGCGCGCCGCGCGTCTGCGCCTGTCAGCCATAGCGCCACCAGTATGGCGGGGACGAACAGGATCGCATAGTCCGCAATCAGGGTGCCCGAAACAATGAGCCAATGCGGCGTAGCGGGTGCGGCATTGAGTACGAGAAAGAGGGTTTGGTTTAACGTTTCGACTGCATCCATAAGGGCTCTTGGCTTTTACGTGCGTTTTTGCCGTACCGCCGCTAAGCGGCTCTGGTTGGCGAAATCGATTCTACGCACGGGCCGCTTAACGAAGCCTTAACGGCGTGCCGCATCGGCTTGACGCCCCCCGCGCTGCGTGAGTGCTCTAACAGACAGGCACGACCGCGGTCCACCGCCTGGCGGCCGTTGATGGCACGACGTGGCCAGTTTTGTCAGTATGTCGGCCGGTTTCACCAGTCTGTCCGGCTTCTGTTGGCGCTAGGATTCGCCTGACGTGCCTTGAGTGCCTGCAAAACAGGTCGGGATGAGGCGTAGCCACACGCTGCGCCGCCGCTTCACGGGCAGAATACAGATAACTAAGGAATCCATATGAGCAGGGAAGTCGTGGTGGTGGGCGGTGTGCGGACCGCGATCGGCAAATTCGGCGGCAGCCTGAAGGATGTGCCGCCAACCGAACTCGGCGCAATCGTCGTGCGCGATCTGCTCGCACGCAGCCACGTCGAAGCAAAGGACGTGGGCCATGTGGTGTTCGGCAATGTGATCGCCACGGAGCCGCGGGATTTCTACCTGTCTCGCGTCGCCGCGATCGACGCCGGCATTCCTGAATCGACGCCCGCATTCAACGTCAACCGGTTGTGCGGCTCGGGCTTGCAGGCGATCGTGTCCGCCGCGCAAACCATTCTGCTCGGCGATGCGGAGGTCGCGATCGGCGCCGGTGCCGAAAACATGAGCCGCGCGCCGTACATCACGACGGAGGCGCGCTTCGGCGCGCGTATGGGCGACGCGCGCCTCGTCGACATGATGCTGGGCGCGCTCAATGATCCCTTCCACACGGTGCCGATGGGTGTCACTGCAGAAAATGTCGCGGGCCGTTATGGCATTACGCGCGAGCGCCAGGACAACCTCGCGCTCGAGTCGCATCGCCGTGCGGCGCGGGCGATCGCGGAAGGCCGGTTCGCGAGCCAGATCGTGCCGGTCAAGCGCACGGTGAAAGGGCGCGAAAGTGTATTCGACACCGACGAGCACTTGCGCCACGATGCAACGATCGACGACTTCGCAAAACTCAAGCCCGTATTTGCGAAAGAGAACGGTACGGTCACGGCGGGCAACGCTTCCGGCATCAACGACGCCGCCGCCGCGGTCCTGCTCATGTCGCGCGAAGCGGCCGAGGCGCGCGGTCTCGCGCCGATGGCGAAACTCGTGGCCTACGCGCATGCGGGCGTCGATCCGCTCTACATGGGCATCGGCCCGGTGCCGGCTACGCGACTTGCGTTGCAGCGCGCGGGATTGTCCGTTGCGGACCTCGACGTGATCGAGTCGAACGAGGCCTTCGCGGCTCAGGCATGCGCGGTCGTGCAGGAACTGGGCCTCGATCCTGAGAAGGTGAACCCGAATGGGTCGGGTATTTCGCTCGGTCATCCCATTGGTGCGACTGGCGCACTGATTGCCGTGAAGGCGCTGCACGAACTCAAGCGCATTGGGGGCCGATACGCGCTCGTCACGATGTGCATTGGAGGCGGCCAGGGTATCGCCGCCATCTTCGAAAACATTCAGTAATTGTTGAATGCGACTTCGGTCGCGCGATAAAACGCAATGCAAATCGAAACATTGGGAATCGTCGGCGCCGGGACGATGGGCTCCGGCATCGCACAGGTCGCCGCGCTCGCTGGACTGCGCGTGATCGTGGTCGACGTCAGCGACGCTGCGCTCGACAGAGGCCTCACCGCAGTGAGGGGAAGCCTCGATCGGCTGGTGGCGAAAGAGAAGCTGGACGCGGCGGCATGCGACACCGCGCTCGCGCGCATCGAGACGTCCACGGATTATCAGCGGCTAGGTGCTGCCGGGCTCATTATCGAAGCGGCCACCGAAAGCCTCGAACTGAAGTTGCGCATCTTGAAGCAGATTGAAGCGGTCGCGCGACCCGACGCTATTCTCGCGTCGAATACGTCGTCAATCTCGATCACGACGCTTGGCGCCGCGCTTGCCGACCCTTCGCGCCTGGTCGGCATGCACTTCTTCAATCCGGTGCCGCTGATGCCGCTCGTTGAAATCATCGGGGGTCTCGAAACCGGCAGCGCCGCCGCGGAGGCGGTCCGCGAACTGACATTGCGGCTTGGCAAGTCGCCGATCAGCGTGCGTAATTCGCCGGGCTTCGTGGTCAACCGTATTCTCGTGCCGATGATCAACGAGGCTTTCTTCCTGTTAGCCGAAGGTGTCGCGCCGGCTGAGGATATCGACACCGGCATGCGTCTTGGCGCGAATCAGCCGATTGGCCCGCTGGCGCTGGCCGACCTCGTTGGGCTCGACGTGGTCCTTTCGGTCATGGACGTGTTTTACAAGGACTTTGGCGATTCGAAATACCGCGCGTGTCCGCTGATTCGCGAACTGGTGTCCGCCGGTCGTCTGGGCCGCAAGACTGGGCGCGGTGTTTATAGCTACGACCAGGTGAGCTGAGAGGGAATCGGCGTCGCGTGCCTGTGCCCATGGCAGGTGACGCCGGATTCCAGCGCACGGTCAGGAGCGTCTGGTCGCGTTGCCGCCTGCCCGGGGAGATTACAGGTGTCGCGGCGATGCGCGTTGCTCCTGCCAGCAGCGCAGGCCGAACTGTGGCACGAGCCCATAGGCATGATCGAGCATGTCCGACTGCAGGTTTTCGTACGGTTCCCAGCGCGTTTTGTCGACATAGAGAAATATTTCGAGCGCGATGACGGGCTTGCTTGACTGCACCTGCCGGACGACGATCGGCATGTCCTTGCGGACCGCCGGATGATCGCGAAAGTACGCGTTCAGATAGAGGCGGTACAGGCCGAGGTTCGTGCGGCGCTGCGCGTGGTCGGGCGCAACGCGCGGAAGTAGTCCTGCAGGATCGTTGCGCAGCTGGACGAGGAGTGCCTCGTCTGGAAATTGGACTGTGTCAGCGTCGAAATGGATCGCATGCCTGACGCGTCGAGCGCCGGACTCGGTCATCCCGCGCCAGTTCTTCACGCTGTTCGTGAGCAGCACGTAGCTCGGCAGCATGACGATCGAATTGTCGAAGTTCTGGACTTTGATCGTGTTCAGCGCAATGTCGATCACGGTGCCATCGGCAACGAAACCGGGCACTTCAATCCAGTCGCCCACCCGCACCATGTCGTAGACGGTGAGTTGGATGCTGGCCACGAAGCCGAGCAGAGAGTCGCGGAAAATGATGATCAGAAGCGCCGTCATGGCGCTGAGGCCGGTGAGGAAATAGGCCGGAGAGCGTTCCAGCAAAACCGAGATCCCCGCGATTAGCGCGATCACGTAGAGCCCGATCGTTGCGGTCTGCAAAAAGCTTTTGATCGGGCGCTCACTTGCGGACGGGAAATGGCGGTAGCGCTCGCCTACGCTGTCGAGGAACGCGAGCGCAGCGCGCAGCAGCGTGTACACCATGTAGCACGCCGCGAGCACGGCGAGTGGATGTCCGAGCGCCGCGACCGGCGGGAACGTGAGGCCCGAGAGCAAGGGGGCGGACGCATAGAGGATCAAGGCCGGCACGAGCGGCGCGAGCCGGTGGAATACTCTGTGGGACTCGGCTGCGCGTAGCCACTTGCGCTGCGGGTCGCGCGCGAGGCGGCCAACGATCAACAGCATGATCGAGCGCGTGATGTAGTAGCAGATCGCGCTGGCCAGCAGGATCGCGAGCAGCAAGGCTGCGATCAGCAGTATCGCCACGGGCGTGCTGTCGGTATAAACGTTGAAGTGATGCCAGTCCGGACCGCCCTCGATACGTAGCGCCTTGTCGAACATGGATGCCTCCAGTGCCGGTAACGCGTTTCTGCGGACAAGCCCCGTTCAAACCAAAATGCAGGACGACGCAGCGGCTCTCGCGCGGCGCCTGCCAGCGGGGAGGGCTCAGCGCGGACGGAGCCTGGCTCTGCGAGCATGTCGTCCGGGCGTCAATGGTGCGCCGTCGCCTTGTCGTAATAAGCGGCATCATACATTTCGTGGTTTGTACGATCCACCGGCATGGCCCAGGTCCTCTTCGCACGCGTTGCCATCATACGTGGCAGCGCTGGCCGGCGAGGCGAGTGGCTTTCGAAGCCCGACGTCCGGCTGTCTGCATCTCGCGGTTCCGCTCGCGGGTTTGCGTGGTTGCTCCGTGTAACTGGCGAGCAGCGCTCGCGTTACGACAGCGCAGGTGGGCTGCGCCGGGACGAGATCGACGACGATATCTCCGTTGCGGGACGACTCGCCAATTCCGTGTCGAATAAGCCGTGTAACGACCCCAGAAATAAATATTCCAGATTCTCTTGACGAGTGCTTCTTGGGTCTGCATAATTCGCCTCCTTCGCTGATCGCTGCGAACGAAAACGAAGCGATTAAGACGAATTGCTCTTTAAAAATTTACAGCCGATAAGTGTGGGCGCTTGATGCGGTGGCGACCCGGATTCGTTCTTCGGAATGAAGCCGGGAGCAGCAAAAGTATCAAGAGTCTCACACTAAAGTAAGTCAGGTTTTTGAATTTATTCAACGACCTGTCAGCTTTGAGTGAGCGACCGGTTCGAGAGAACCGAAAACAGTAACAGGTTTAAACTGAAGAGTTTGATCCTGGCTCAGATTGAACGCTGGCGGCATGCCTTACACATGCAAGTCGAACGGCAGCACGGGTGCTTGCACCTGGTGGCGAGTGGCGAACGGGTGAGTAATACATCGGAACGTGTCCTGTAGTGGGGGATAGCCCGGCGAAAGCCGGATTAATACCGCATACGATCTACGGATGAAAGCGGGGGACCTTCGGGCCTCGCGCTATAGGGGCGGCCGATGGCGGATTAGCTAGTTGGTGGGGTAAAGGCCCACCAAGGCGACGATCCGTAGCTGGTCTGAGAGGACGACCAGCCACACTGGGACTGAGACACGGCCCAGACTCCTACGGGAGGCAGCAGTGGGGAATTTTGGACAATGGGCGAAAGCCTGATCCAGCAATGCCGCGTGTGTGAAGAAGGCCTTCGGGTTGTAAAGCACTTTTGTCCGGAAAGAAATCCTTTGGGTTAATACCTCAGGGGGATGACGGTACCGGAAGAATAAGCACCGGCTAACTACGTGCCAGCAGCCGCGGTAATACGTAGGGTGCGAGCGTTAATCGGAATTACTGGGCGTAAAGCGTGCGCAGGCGGTGATGTAAGACCGATGTGAAATCCCCGGGCTTAACCTGGGAACTGCATTGGTGACTGCATCGCTGGAGTATGGCAGAGGGGGGTAGAATTCCACGTGTAGCAGTGAAATGCGTAGAGATGTGGAGGAATACCGATGGCGAAGGCAGCCCCCTGGGCCAATACTGACGCTCATGCACGAAAGCGTGGGGAGCAAACAGGATTAGATACGGTAGTCCACGCCCTAAACGATGTCAACTGGTTGTCGGGCCTTCATTGGCTTGGTAACGTAGCTAACGCGTGAAGTTGACCGCCTGGGGAGTACGGTCGCAAGATTAAAACTCAAAGGAATTGACGGGGACCCGCACAAGCGGTGGATGATGTGGATTAATTCGATGCAACGCGAAAACCTTACCTACCCTTGACATGTACGGAATCCTGCTGAGAGGTGGGAGTGCCCGAAAGGGAGCCGTAACACAGGTGCTGCATGGCTGTCGTCAGCTCGTGTCGTGAGATGTTGGGTTAAGTCCCGCAACGAGCGCAACCCTTGTCCCTAGTTGCTACGCAAGAGCACTCGAGGGAGACTGCCGGTGACAAACCGGAGGAAGGTGGGGATGACGTCAAGTCCTCATGGCCCTTATGGGTAGGGCTTCACACGTCATACAATGGTCGGAACAGAGGGTTGCCAAGCCGCGAGGTGGAGCCAATCCCAGAAAACCGATCGTAGTCCGGATCGCAGTCTGCAACTCGACTGCGTGAAGCTGGAATCGCTAGTAATCGCGGATCAGCATGCCGCGGTGAATACGTTCCCGGTCTTGTACACACCGCCCGTCACACCATGGGAGTGGGTTTTGCCAGAAGTGGCTAGTCTAACCGCAAGGAGGACGGTCACCACGGCAGGATTCATGACTGGGGTGAAGTCGTAACAAGGTAGCCGTATCGGAAGGTGCGGCTGGATCACCTCCTTTCCAGAGCTCATCGCTCACACGCGTTTTAAGCGCTCACACTTGTCGGCTGTAAGAAAGACAGACTCAGGGGTCTGTAGCTCAGTCGGTTAGAGCACCGTCTTGATAAGGCGGGGGTCGATGGTTCGAATCCATCCAGACCCACCACTTTGTCTGCATAAGGCGAAATGATCCCTCGAGTATGTGTGACTGGGGGATTAGCTCAGCTGGGAGAGCACCTGCTTTGCAAGCAGGGGGTCGTCGGTTCGATCCCGTCATCCTCCACCAATCCTCAATGCCTAGTGTCCGGTGAAACACAAACCGGGGATTACGCATTGGCGATTGAGCCAGTCAGAGCGGTATGTGAAAACGTATCGGCTGTCGTTCTTTAACAATCAGGAAGAAGTAGTAAAGAGATTCATCCAAAAATGTCTAGAGATGGGCATGAGTAGGTGAATCAGGGTTGTGATTGTATCAATGTATTTTTAAGTGATCGAAAGATTGCCTTGAAATACGGCGCAACACGAATACTCAACCTGTAGCGGATGTGAATCGGAAGAGACACACCCGTTATAGGGTCAAGCGAACAAGTGCATGTGGTGGATGCCTTGGCGATCACAGGCGATGAAGGACGCGGTAGCCTGCGAAAAGCTACGGGGAGCTGGCAAACAAGCTTTGATCCGTAGATGTCCGAATGGGGAAACCCACTCCGAATGGAGTATCCATGACTGAATACATAGGTCATGTGAAGCGAACGCGGTGAACTGAAACATCTAAGTAACCGCAGGAAAAGAAATCAACCGAGATTCCCAAAGTAGTGGCGAGCGAAATGGGACCAGCCTGCATTCTTTATCTGTACCGTCAGCCGAACGCTCTGGAAAGTGCGGCCATAGTGGGTGATAGCCCCGTAGGCGAAGGCGGAATGGAAGAACTAGGTATGCGACAAGTAGGGCGGGACACGTGAAATCCTGTCTGAAGATGGGGGGACCATCCTCCAAGGCTAAATACTCGTGATCGACCGATAGTGAACCAGTACCGTGAGGGAAAGGCGAAAAGAACCCCGGAGGGGAGTGAAACAGATCCTGAAACCGCATGCATACAAACAGTCGGAGCCTCGCAAGGGGTGACGGCGTACCTTTTGTATAATGGGTCAGCGACTTACATTCAGTGGCAAGCTTAACCGAATAGGGCAGGCGTAGCGAAAGCGAGTCCGAACAGGGCGTCCAGTCGCTGGGTGTAGACCCGAAACCAGGTGATCTATCCATGGCCAGGTTGAAGGCACGGTAACACGTGCTGGAGGACCGAACCCACTAACGTTGAAAAGTTAGGGGATGAGCTGTGGATAGGGGTGAAAGGCTAAACAAACACGAAATAGCTGGTTCTCTCCGAAAACTATTTAGGTAGTGCCTCGTGTATCACCTTCGGGGGTAGAGCACTGTCATGGTTGATGGGTCCATTGCGGATTACGTCGCCATAGCAAACTCCGAATACCGAAGAGTGCAATCACGGGAGACAGACATCGGGTGCTAACGTCCGGTGTCAAGAGGGAAACAACCCAGACCGCCAGCTAAGGTCCCCAAATATGGCTAAGTGGGAAACGAAGTGGGAAGGCTAAAACAGTCAGGAGGTTGGCTTAGAAGCAGCCACCCTTTAAAGAAAGCGTAATAGCTCACTGATCGAGTCGTCCTGCGCGGAAGATGTAACGGGGCTAAGCCATATACCGAAGCTGCGGATGCACATTTATGTGCATGGTAGGAGAGCGTTCCGTAAGCCTGCGAAGGTGCGTTGAAAAGCGTGCTGGAGGTATCGGAAGTGCGAATGCTGACATGAGTAGCGATAAAGGGGGTGAAAGGCCCCCTCGCCGTAAGCCCAAGGTTTCCTACGCAACGTTCATCGGCGTAGGGTGAGTCGGCCCCTAAGGCGAGGCAGAAATGCGTAGCTGATGGGAAGCAGGTCAATATTCCTGCACCATTGTGAAATGCGATGGGGGGACGGATCGCGGAAGGTTGTCCGGGTGTTGGAAGTCCCGGTCCTTGCATTGGAGAAGGCGCTTTGGCAAATCCGGGCGCGGAATTCAAGGGTGCGAGGCCATTCACTTAGGTGAAGAAGCAACTGGAAGTGGTTCCAAGAAAAGCCTCTAAGCTTCAGTTTCACAGTGACCGTACCGCAAACCGACACAGGTGGGCGAGATGAGTATTCTAAGGCGCTTGAGAGAACTCGGGAGAAGGAACTCGGCAAATTGGTACCGTAACTTCGGGATAAGGTACGCCCGGTAGCTTGACTGGCTTGCGCCAGAAGGGTGAAGGGGTTGCAATAAACTGGTGGCTGCGACTGTTTAATAAAAACACAGCACTCTGCAAACACGAAAGTGGACGTATAGGGTGTGACGCCTGCCCGGTGCCGGAAGATTAAATGATGGGGTGCAAGCTCTTGATTGAAGTCCCGGTAAACGGCGGCCGTAACTATAACGGTCCTAAGGTAGCGAAATTCCTTGTCGGGTAAGTTCCGACCTGCACGAATGGCGTAACGATGGCCACACTGTCTCCTCCCGAGACTCAGCGAAGTTGAAGTGTTTGTGATGATGCAATCTCCCCGCGGCTAGACGGAAAGACCCCATGAACCTTTACTGTAGCTTTGCATTGGACTTTGAACCGGTTTGTGTAGGATAGGTGGGAGGCTGTGAAGCGGGAACGCTAGTTTCCGTGGAGCCGTCCTTGAAATACCACCCTGATCTGTTTGAGGTTCTAACCTTGGTCCGTGATCCGGATCGGGGACAGTGCATGGTAGGCAGTTTGACTGGGGCGGTCTCCTCCCAAAGGGTAACGGAGGAGTACGAAGGTACGCTAGGTACGGTCGGAAATCGTGCTGATAGTGCAATGGCATAAGCGTGCTTGACTGTGAGACCCACAAGTCGAACAGGTGCGAAAGCAGGTCATAGTGATCCGGTGGTTCTGTATGGAAGGGCCATCGCTCAACGGATAAAAGGTACTCTGGGGATAACAGGCTGATACCGCCCAAGAGTTCATATCGACGGCGGTGTTTGGCACCTCGATGTCGGCTCATCTCATCCTGGGGCTGTAGCCGGTCCCAAGGGTATGGCTGTTCGCCATTTAAAGAGGTACGTGAGCTGGGTTTAAAACGTCGTGAGACAGTTTGGTCCCTATCTGCCGTGGGCGCTGGAAGTTTGAGGGGGCCTGCTCCTAGTACGAGAGGACCGGAGTGGACGAACCTCTGGTGTACCGGTTGTGACGCCAGTCGCATCGCCGGGTAGCTATGTTCGGAAGAGATAACCGCTGAAAGCATCTAAGCGGGAAACTCGCCTCAAGATGAGACTTCCCCGGGGACTAGATCCCCTTGAAGGGTCGTTCGAGACCAGGACGTTGATAGGTCAGGTGTGGAAGCGCAGTAATGCGTTAAGCTAACTGATACTAATTGCCCGTAAGGCTTGATCCTATAACAGGTGTGCCTCGCTCCCGCAGTGGAGAGCAGGACGCACAGGTTGAGAGATCGGTGTTGTGCCAGAAACAACACAACCCCAATTCAGCAACACCTCTTTACGCTTCTTCCCGATTGGCTGTGGCGCCAGGTTCACCAGAACCCGCGCGACGCAGCAACCCGTCATGCCTGATGACCATAGCGAGCTGGTCCCACCCCTTCCCATCCCGAACAGGACCGTGAAACAGCTCCACGCCGATGATAGTGCGGATTGCCCGTGTGAAAGTAGGTAATCGTCAGGCTCCTTATGCTGTAACGTCCAGAACCCCGGTATCTCCGAAAGAGAACCGGGGTTCTGGCGTTGGGGCCTCCTAAATCCTGCTATTCGCGCGCTACCACACACGGTAGCGCCGCTCCACGCATGCTTCGTCCACGGTATGGCGCCAGTTAGCGGACTTTGAACTTGGCTGCGTCTGTCCACGCTGCGCAAGATCCGTAATCGCCTGCTCGATAGCTGCGTGAACGCGCGCTGCTTCTTCTTGCCGGATTCGCATTCGTTACGGGTCCGTGCGCTGCGGCCAATTGGCACAGCGCCCGAATGCGGTCGCGCGCTATCATGGCTAAACATTCATCGACCATGAATGATTTAGCCGGTATGAACGCCGCTTGGCAGACACCGCCCGGTTGAAATGTCCTTCCCATCTTGTCGGTTGTCCTTTGCCATGAACACGACTCGCCTCAAACTCGATCCAACAGACGAAGAATTTGAGATCCGAGACGCGCTGCGTTGCGTGATCGATCCGGAAGTGGGCGTCAACATCGTCGACCTCGGCCTTCTGTACGGCATTGAACTCAGCAGCCAGATGCTGAAGATCGAAATTACGATGACTTCGCCTGCCTGTCCAATGGGGCAAATGATCATGGACGAAGTGAGGGCCGTAGCCGAAGAGTCGGTGCCCGAAGGCCTGCCTGTCGAAGTCGTGCTCGTGTGGGAACCCGCGTGGGAGCCCGCCATGATGAGCGAGGCCGCGCGCGCGGTTCTGGGTTGGGAGCCAGACTGACGGCGCGCGACCTGGCGTCGTTTCGCGACAAGCGAACACGTACCATGAACATTGCCCAATTGCCGTGCCGCCTTGCAAAACTCGCTGCCGCGCTGACGATCGTTCTCGTGCTCGTCTGCGCGGTTCTGGCCGGTCTTGCCCGTCTGGGTGTTCGGCTGCCCTTGCACGCCATGTCCAGTGTCGCGTGGCATGGCGTGCTGATGCTCCCCGTCTTTTTCGGTGCGCTTGTCAGCCTCGAACGCGCGGTCGCGCTGCAAAGAACGATTTATCTGCTGGCCCCTGCCTGCGCGATCGCTGCGGGTATCGTGCTGATTGCCGGCGCAGCGCCGGTCGTCGCTCAATCGCTGCTCATGGTCGGAGCGAGCGTCTCTCTCATCGCAAGTCTGCAGGTGCTGCGCAGGCAGGCCGCGCTCCATCTCGCCGTGCTCGCGCTCGCAGTGTTCTGCTGGTGGCTCGGCAACCTGGTATGGCTGATCACTGACGACGTGTCGGCTTGCGTGCTGTGCTGGCTCTCGTTTCTGATCTTGACGATCGCAGGCGAGCGTCTCGAACTCACACGCATGCTGCGCCTCCCACGCTCCGCCCGATATTCGTTTTTCGCGCCGGTCACTTTGATGATCGCGAGCCTGCCCTGGGCGCTGTGGCAACCGGACGAAGGTACACGGCTGTTCGCCGCTGGCCTCGTGCTACTCGCAGTGTGGCTGGCGAGGCATGACATCGCGCGTCGCACGGTGCGCCAACGTGCGCTTACCCGGTTTATCGCCGTGTGCCTGCTCGGCGGCTATGGATGGCTCGCGTTGGGCGGCGTCCTGGGCGCACTCGGCGCGCTGATGCCCGGTCATCCCTGGTACGACGCGGCCCTCCACGCGCTCACGCTCGGCTTCGTGTTTTCCATGGTGTTTGGACATGCCCCGGTCGTCGTGCCCGCGCTGACGCGATTGCCGGTGAAATATCATCCGATGTTTTACCTGCCCCTCTTCGTGCTCCACACGGGCCTCGCCATGCGAGTGGCAGGCGGCCTCGCCGAAATCTTCTGGCTGCAACGGGCAGGTGGCATTGCAGGCGCGGTGGCGCTCGCGTTTTTCGCGCTGACGCTGATCACGGCTGTGCTCGCAGCACGCGGGGGGCACGCTCAGCGTACTGGCAGAAGTCGAATCTCGAATCCGCCGCAATCGTCGCGATGACTGGATGCATAGTGATCCTTGCCGCGGCTCCGGCGCGAGTAGGCGTAAAGGGATGAATCTCCTTTTCACCTATTGCCTGACAAGTTTCCGCCCGTGAGCATTCGCGGGCAGGATCAAAGGTAAATTGGCAGTCCTTCCCGTATCATCCGGGCGCGCAGGAATTCGAACGAAAATTCCCGCAATCGCGGATTGGCCTTGCGCAGGAGATCGATGGCTTGCGAGAGCGAGCGGCCACCGTCGTTTGCCAGTGCCTGCGCAAAGCGGACGATTTCGTGACGCTGCACGGGCGTATCCGGATTGCGGCGCAGCGCCGCCAGCGTGCGCGTTACGCCGTTTCGCGGCACCGCTCCCCGCACAATGCAAAGCATGTGAATCGCGTCGAACAGATCTGCATTGAGTGCGCCCATGCGCAATCGGGAGAGCGGAGCGGCGCCAGCGCTCGCAAGCGACTGCGCGATCGGGTCGAAAACGGGCAGTAGGTCTCTTCCCAGCCGGCGCAGCAGCTTTTCCGCGCAATGACGCTCGAAAACGAGTGTGATGGCGCTGCCACCGGCGCGCGGCGTCGCCTCCAGATGGTAGTAGCTGCCCCTCGTCGAGATCGGGCCGCACGGCAACGGCTTCTGATTGAGTATCCTGAGATGGACCAGAGGCGTCACGTGGTGCGTTTCCCAAATGCACGGTACGTGAAAGCGTCCGCGTACGGGCATCATATTGCACGCTCTCGAGGCCACCCGAGCCGTTCCCGCCACTTCACATCGCATTTCATCGCAGCTCCTGCGGGTGACATGCTTTCTTCGTTGCGTCGACATCGACAAGGATGGCCGAGGTCAGTTCGGCATCCTGAGCGAGTGCCGGTGCCTCTGTTTCCCGCATGCCTTCCTTGAATCCTTTGACGGCACCGCCCAGATCGCCGCCGATATTGCGCAGCTTCTTCGTGCCGAACACCATCGAGACGATCAGCAAGACGACTAGCCAATGCCAGATACTGAATTCACCCATGGACAATCTCCTTCAATTCATCAATGTTGCTACGCGTCGCGCCGCCTGATGCCGCACACGACGAGCCAGCCCGCGGCGACCAGACACGCCGCGAGTGTGGCGAGCGAGCGCGCCGGTGCGATCGCGAACTGGGTCGTCAACACGCCGCGCATCAAGTCGACACCATAGGCTGCGGGGTCGAAAACGGCGGCGAGCCGGATCCAGTCCGGCGCGAGATCGAGCGGGTAGAGCGCGCCCGAGAGGAAGAACATGGGTAGAAGCAGCGTGTTCGAGACAGCCGGGAACACGATCACCGACCGGAACGGCAGTGCGAGCGCGAGGCCGAGTGCGGAAAAGGCGAGCGCGGCCAGCACCATGGCAAGCAGGAGGAGCGCGAGGCGCGGCGCCGTAAGTCCGATTCCGATTGTCGGCGAGAACGGCAGCAGGAGCGCGCTCTGCACCGAGGCAAGCAGCGCGCCTGCGCCGATTTTGCCAGCTGCGATCTCGGTGCGCTTCACAGGAGAAACCAGCAGGGCGTTCAGAAGGCCGGTTTGCCGATCGTGCACGATGCCGACCGCCGCCGAGATCGCCGTGAACATCAACGAAAGGCCGACGACACCCGGAAAGATATACGCCTGGTATCCGCTGACCTCCGCGTAGGTGCCGCTCCTGAGTGCTGCGCCGAGAACGAACAGATACAGCAGCGGCTGCGTGAGTCCGAACAGGATCCGCAGCGGCGACGCCCAGAAGCGCTTCAGGTCGAACCAGACGATCGCGAGCACGTTGCTCATGCGGCTGCCTTCTGGGGCAGGCGGCATGGCTCGCTTTCGCGTGCTTCGCGCCAGTGGTCCACGATATCCATCAGGTTTGGCGTGGTGACGTCCACGCTCGTAACCCGGCACGGCATGCGTTGCAGTAGCGCAGGCATCACCGTCCGCGCATTGGCGACCACTACGGCGAGGCCGTGTTCGTCGATCGTCGCCCGATAGCCCTGCGCCGAGAGCCAGCGGCGTGCCGTTTCAGTGTCAGGTACCTGCAGCCGGATCGTACCGGGAACGCACGCGCATAGCGTATGCCATGGTCCATCCGCGAGCACGCCACCCCCATGCAGCACGACGACGCGATCGGCATCGCTCGCTTCATCGGCATGGTGGGTCGAGCACAGCACGGTATGGCCCGCGCCAACGAGCATTCTGATTTCTGCCCAGAACACCCGGCGAGTGGCGACATCGAGGCCCAGCGTGGGTTCGTCGAGCAATAGCACGCGTGGCCGCGAGATGAGTGCGCGCGCCAGTTCGAGCCGCCGCCGCTGGCCACCGGAAAGGCATTGGACGGGGACCGCCGCGAGCGCTTCGAGTCCGAACGCCGTCATCAGTTCGTCGATGCGCTGTCGCAGCGTGCGGCCTTTCAATCCCTGGCATCGCGCGATGAAGCTCAGGTTGTCATACGCGCTCAAACGCGCTTCGAGCGCGGACTCCTGAAACACGACGCCGATTCTCGAACGAACCTGATGCGGCATGGCGACTGCGTCGATACCGTCGACCAGAATGCGTCCACTGCGAGGCGTGGCAAGCGTGGAGAGTAGCGAGAGCAGCGTCGTCTTGCCCGCGCCGTTGAAGCCCACGATCGCCACGAGCCCCGCGCCTGGCACCGTCATGCTGACGTTGTCGAGGATCGCGCGTCCGCCGCGGCTGAAGCTCACGTTGCGCAGGTCGATGCCGGGTGCGTTCATCATGGCGAAGGCCATTCAATCGAGCGGCGCGGGGCGCAGCGAGGGATCCGTGAAGCGCAGCCGCGCCGCCATGGGCGCGGACGCCCACACGCGACCTTGCGTATCGACCAGCAGCACGGCCTCGACGCCGACCTTGCGCGCCAGCGGCATCGCCTGAGCAGAACCTGCGATGAACGGTGGCTTGCTCGCGCCATCGGACAACGCGCCCGCATGCGGACCGGGCTTCACGAGCACGGTCACCGACTCGCTTTGCGTGGCCGGATAACCGGTGCGCGGGTCGAGGATGTGGCAGTAGCGCACGCCGTCGGACTCGAAGAAGCGCCGGTAGTCGCCGCTCGTGCCGATCGCCTCGCCGTCGCGCAGGTCGAGCGTCGCGAGCGCGCCGGCTTTGCGGGGGTCCTGAATGCCGACCTGCCATGGCGTGCCGCCTTTGCTTCCCATCGCGAGCAGGTTGCCGCCCACGTCGATCAACGCGTTTTCCACGCCACGCTGCTTGAGGATCGCAGCGGCGTCGTCCAGCGACCAACCCTTGGCGTATCCGCCGAAGTCGATCGCGACCGCGCGATTGCTGCTCGTGACGACACCAGTGGGCGAAATCGTGAGGTCGGCCATACGCGGGCGCAGCGCCGATTCGCGCTCGACTACTTCGCGCGATGGCGGCTTCACGTCGAATTGATCGGCCTGAAAACCCCATAGTCGAATGAGCCTGCCGATGGCGGGATCGAAAAGCCCGTGTGTTTGGAATGAGAGTTGCTGCGCCGCGCGCAGGATCTGCGCGAGTTCCGTCGATGCCTGGAAGGACTCGCCTGCCGCGATGCTGTTGTTGAGCCGAGTGAGTTCAGAAGGCTGCCATGCGTGCATCGAGCGATGCATGGTCTGGAAGTGCGCGAAGACTGCGTCGGCGTCCTGCTGCGCCTTTTCCAGCGGCACGCCATAAAGCGCCAGTTGTACGCGAGTACCGAAAACATAGGTTCCCTGAACATAGACTTCCGGTGTCCTGAGCGTGAGCCAAAATCCGGCAGCAATGGCTGCGATAAAAAACAGCGTAATCAGGATGATTTTTCGGTAAATGAACAATTTGCCAATACTCCAGACAATATCGCGTCGGGAAGACTGAGAATTCAATGCGTGGCGACGATTGCCATTATGTTTTTTTGATTATCGACACGTTTGAGCCGCGTCAAATTGGGCGTTTTGACGCAGGCGGCACGGCCCCTCGCGTCCGATCGCCGCACGGGCATGAAATTGCGTATGTCGCGTACTTCTTTTTAAGATAAATCAAGTCGCATTTGCGATCGGCACGCCAAACTACCCGACTGAAAACCTGTGCGCGGATCGGAAACGAACTGAAAATAAACGGTGCCTTTTTTGGGGAAAGGGAAAAATGCGATTTATCAATTTGCCGATTTTTTTATAGCAGCGATTTACGTCGGGGTCCACGGAATGACCTGCCGGGCCTCGAGGCGATTTGTCGACGTTGAAACGAATTGACGAGCGAGAGCGTGATGACAATTTCAAAAGAAGAATCTGGAAAGACCTCAACTCCACAAGACACGGGGCGTCGCAGGTTCCTTGCTTCCTCCGCGGTTGCGGGTCTGGCGGGCGCGAGCCTGTCGCTCGGCCTGGCTGCGTGCAACAAGGGCGGCGGCGAGGCCACTACCGCGGCAACGGGCAATGCGGGCAGCGGTGCAAGCGGCGCAAACGCCACCCCTGCCATCGATTGGGACAAGTATGAGGTGCATCCGGGCAAGCTCGACACGTACTACGGATTTTCGAGCGGCGGGCACTCGGGCGACCTCCGCGTGCACGGGCTGCCTTCCGGGCGCGAAATCCGGCGCGTTCCGGTGTTCAACGTCGATTGCATGTCGGGTTGGGGCATCACGAACGAATCGCGAAAGATCATCGGCACGAGGCCGAATGGTCAGCTGAACTACATTACCGGCGATACGCACCACGTTCATATGTCGTACACCGACGGCGTATACGACGGCCGGTACATTTTTGTGAACGACAAGATCAACGCGCGGGTCGCACGCGTGCGTCTCGACACGATGGAGTGCGACGCGATCACGCAATTGCCGAACGTGCAGGGCTTTCACGGCATCTTTCCGGACAAGCGCGATCCGCTGGACGACAAGATCAATTCGACGACCCGCGTTTTCTGCGGTGCGGAATTCCATACGCCGCAACCCAACGACGGCCGCGATCTGAACGACCCGAAGAAGTACTTCTGTCTGTTCACCTGCCTCGATGCGAAGACGATGCAGCCGCGCTGGCAGGTGAAGGTCGACGGCAACATGGACCTCGTCGCGACGTCGTACGACGGCAAGCTTGCCTGCTCGAATCAGTACAACACAGAAAATGGTGTGCATTACGAAGACATGATGTCGGCCGAGCGCGACGCCTGCGTGTTCTTCAACGTCGCGCGCATCGAAGCCGCAGTGAAGGCCGGCAAGTTCTTCCACATCGGCAATTCGACGGTGCCCGTGGTCGACGGCACGCACGAGGCCAGCGCGGACCCGAAAACGGCGCTTACGTGCTACGTGCCCGTGCCGAAGAATCCGCATGGCGTCAATATATCGCCGGACGGCAAATACTATGCATGTGCAGGCAAGCTGTCGCCGACGGCAACCGTGATCTCGCATGAGTTGATGCTCAAGTGGTTCGACGGCGAAATCAAGGATCCGCGCGACGCTGTCGTCGCCGAACCCGAAATCGGTCTCGGGCCGCTGCATACCGGGTTCAACGGCAAAGGCTTCGTCTACACCACGCTCTTCCTCGACAGCCAGATCGTCAAGTGGGACCTCGCCGCTGCGATGAAATCGTACCAAGGCGATAAGGACGCGAAAGTCGTGGTCGATCGCGTCGACGTCCATTATCAGCCTGGGCACGGCTTCACCTCGATGGGCGAGACGAGGGAGCCGGACGGTCAGTTCTTCATCTCCGATAACAAATTCTCGAAAGACCGGTATTTGCCCGTCGGCCCGCTGCACCCGGACAGCTCGCAACTGATCGACATCAGCGGCGAGAAGATGGTGATCGTGGGCGACCACCCGCTTTATCCGGAGCCGCACGACTCGATCATGGTGCGCCGGGACATCATCAAGACACGGCAGATTTACGATCTGAACGAGTTTCCGCTTGCCGTGAAGGCCATGAAGGACTGCCGCGTCGAGCGCCAGGGCCGGAAGGTCACGGTGTATCTGACCTCTCAGGCGCCGGTGTTCGGCCTGCGCGAGTGGACGGTGAAGAAGGGCGACGAAGTCACGATTATCCTCACGAATCTGGACAAGGTCGAGGATCTCACGCACGGCTTTGCCATTCCGTTCTACAACATCAACTTCGTCGTTCATCCGCAGCAAACCCAGTCCGTCACGTTCATCGCGGATAAACCAGGCGTGTACTGGTGTTACTGCACGAACTTCTGTCACGCATTGCACCTTGAAATGCGCTCGCGAATGCTCGTGCAGGCATAGCGCGTCAACGCAGTAGCCGAGGCGCGGGCGAGCCGGGAACGACGTGAGTTCCACGGCTCGCCCAGCGGACCTGGTTTGAACCTTGAAAAATCTCTATCGTTGGCAGTCCAGAATGCTGGAGTTTCCACTTGTTGCGGTGCCCGTACTTGCCACACTCTTTGTGCGCACTGTCGCTGCCGCCACGCTCACCGTGCATCCTGGCGAGCGGGTGGGTCCGGCGATCGATGCGGCCCGGCCGGGTGATACGGTCGTGGTCTATGGCGGCCGCTACGAAGAGAATCTCAAGATCAGCAAGCGCCTCACGCTGCGCGGAATCGGCCGGCCGATGATCGATGGGCGCAATGCGGGCGACGTCATCCGTATCGCGGCGCCGGACGTAACGATCAGCGGTCTTGCGATCGTCAACAGCGGTGCTGACCTGACCGCGCAGAATGCGGGCGTGTACGTTCAGCCCGGCTCGGACCGCGCGCAGATCGATCGCTGCGAACTCGTCTACAACCTGTTCGGCATGTGGATCGAACACTCGGCGGACGTGCGCGTGCGCGACAACGTGATCGTCGGCAAGCGCGACCTGCGCTCGCCCGATCGAGGCAACGGCATCCAGCTTTACAACACGACGGGTGCGCAAATCGTTCACAACACGATCAGCTATTCGCGTGACGGCATTTACGTCGACGTGTCGCAGCATGCGCTCTTCAAAGGCAACTCGATACACGACGTCCGCTACGGAACGCATTACATGAACTCGTACTACAACGTCTGGGACGGCAACGAGGTCTATCACAACCGGGGCGGCCTCGCGATCATGGAGTCGCGCAACCAGGTCGTGAAGAACAACCGGGTGTGGGGGAACACGGACCACGGCATCATGCTGCGCACGCTGCAAGATTCTGTGGTCGAGAACAACGTGGTTGCCGGCAACCAGCGCGGCTTTTTCATCTACGACGCCGAATACAACACGATCCGCGGCAACCTCGTGGTGGACAACACGGTCGGCGTGCACCTGTGGGGTGGTTCGGTCCATAACGACGTGACTGGCAACGACTTCATCGGTAACCGGGAGCAGATCCGTTATGTTGCGGCAAGCGATGTCGCGTGGCCCGGCAACTACTGGAGCAACTATTTTGGCTGGGACAAGCGCGGCCGAGGCATTGGCGATATTCCCTATACGGCGAATGATCTCGTCGACCGGCTTACCTGGCGCGTGCCAGCGGTGAAAGTGCTCATGAACAGCCCCGCCGTGCAGTCGATGCGCCTGATTGCGCAGCAGTTCCCACTCGTAGCCGTGCCGAGTGTCGTCGACGACGCGCCGCGTATGAAGCCTTTTCACCCGGGCTGGGCGAACTGGGTCTGGAGGCAGCATGATTGAAATCACCGGCGTTGCGAAGACGTTCGGCGCGGTGTGCGCGCTGGACCGTGTCGACCTGACCGTGCGCCGGGGCGAACTCTTCGGTTTGATTGGCCGTAACGGCGCGGGCAAGAGCACGCTGTTCCAGCTCATGCTCGGTCTGCTTTCGGCGGATGAAGGGCGTGTGCAGGTCGACGGCGAATTCACCGGCGCTCCCCGCTTTCGGGCTGTCAAGCGCAGGATAGGTTACCTGCCCGAGAACGTCGTGCTCTACGACAACCTGAGCGGGCTCGAAACGCTGCGCTTTTTCGCGCGCCTGAAGGGTGTCGACACCGCTCAGTGCATGCTGCTTCTCGAACAGGTGGGTCTCGACGGCGCGGCTGCGCGCAAAGTCCGCGAATACTCGAAGGGGATGAAGCAACGGCTCGGCTTTGCGCAGGCACTGCTCGGCGAGCCGTTGCTGCTGTTTCTCGACGAGCCGACGAACGGCCTCGACCCAGAAGGCATCCGTGAGTTTTACCAAACACTGAAGACCCGTCAGGAAGCGGGGACGACCATCGTCATCACCTCGCACATCCTTGCCGAGATCCAGCAGCGCGTGGACCGCCTCGCGATATTGCAGGCCGGGCGAATCCACGCGGCGGGCAGTGTACCCGCGCTGCGCGATGAAGCGAACCTGCCGCTTTCCATAGAAGTCATCGCGCTATCGGACGACATTGACCCGATCGTGACGGCCTTGCGCCGCGAACCGTTTTGTGACCTGACGATTCTCGGGCGCCGCATCGCATTCGAGTGCCCGCGCGACGCGAAGATGGCCGCCATTGCTGCGTTGTCGCCGCTGTCTGGCCGGCTCGCGGATCTGCAGATCCACGAGCCGTCGCTCGAAGACGTGTTTCTCGGTTGCATGGAGGTGAGCGCATGAACCTCGCAATGTGTTCGTCGTGGCGGCAGATCCGCGTGATCGCGGGAAAAGAGTTCCGCGACCGCATCCGCAACCGCTGGGTGCTCGCCGTGTCGCTCGTGTTTGGCGTGTTCACGCTGGCGACGTCGTACTTCGGCGCGGCCACGCAGGGCGCAGTTGGCTTTCACGGCGTCGAAGCGCTGATCGCCAGTCTCGTCAGCCTCACGATCTATCTGCTGCCCCTGATCGCGCTGATACTCGGGTTCGATGCGATCGTTGGCGAGCGCGAGCGCGGCACGTTGAATCTGCTGTTGTCGTATCCGGTCACGCGCGTCGAACTGCTGCTCGGCAAGTACGCGGGACTCGCCGCGGCGCTATCCTGCGCGACGCTTGCGGGCTTCGGCCTCGCCGGCATCGTGATCGCCGTGCGCGCGCCGGCCGCCGACTGGTTTCAATACGCGGGCTTCGTCGTCAGCGCGGTACTGCTTGGCTGCGTCTTCTTGAGCCTCGCGGTGTGCGCTTCGGTGTTTTGCGCAAGCCGCACCTCGGCGAGCGGCGTGGCGATCGCGCTGTGGTTCTTCTTCGTGCTCGTGTACGACCTGCTGTTGCTCGGCGCGCTGGTGCTCACGGGCGGCGCGGCGCTCGGCCCGCTGTTCCCGCTCCTGCTCATGCTCAATCCGTCCGACGTTTTCCGGATTCTGAACATCTTCGGCCCGGGAGACTTGCGCACGATGTATGGACTCCTGAGCGTGTTTCCCTCCGGGCTGGCCGTTCCGCTCTTTCTCGGCCCCGTGATGCTCGCCTGGATCGCGGCACCGCTCGGGCTCGCTGCCTGGAGATTCAATCGATGAAACACTCCTCCATCAAGACGATCGCCGCGATTGCGGCCACCATGCTTGCCGTTGTGCTCGCAACGGGTTGCCAGAATGATTCGCGCGCGCTGCCCGCGCCGCACGAGATCAGCGATTCGACGGTAAGCGTGCTCGACGGCATGAGCCTCGAGGAATATCCGGGACCGAAGGCGCAGATGCTCTATGCGGACGGCCATGCCGACTTCTTTTGCGACACGCTCGGGCTCTTTTCGGTCTATCTGCGCCCTGAACACGATCGCAAGATCAGCGTGATGTACGTGCAGGACATGGGTGCGGCCGACTGGCGGCACCCGGAGGGTCACTGGATCGACGCAACGCAGGCGATTTACGTGGTCGGTTCCAGGAAGCACGGCGCAATGGGGCAGACCTTCGTTTCATTCGCAAAGGAGAGCGACGCCGCACAATTCGCGCGGTCCGAAGGCGGCCGGCTTTATCACTTCAACCAGATCACGAGCGAGATGGCCACGACCGACGGCGGCGTGGTCAAGGACCAGAGCATGTAAGGAAACAGAGATGACACACTTCTTTCAGAACGTTCCCTCGGAAGCGGCCCAGCAGATCGATGCGCTGAGCCGCATGCTCTACGACCTGCGCGAGGACCGCAAACTGATCCTCGCCAGATACCGCGCCGCCGACGAGAAAGCGCTGCTCGCGTTGATCGCGGCGGGCAGCGTGGAAGAACATCCGGCATACGAGCACTACCTCGGTGCGAAGACGCTCGCGAATACGCGCGAAGTCATCCGCGAACAGTTGCGCGAACTGCTGGCCACGGGAGTTTGATCATGCTGCACATCGAATTGAAGGAGCAGATCGAGGCGGCGTTCGACGCGACGCAACTGGCCTCGGTCACGCTATGCCGCGATGCACTCGAATTGAGTTTGACCAATGGTGTCGAACTGACGCTGCGCATTGCAGACCCAAACGAGTACGCGATGAACTGGCGCTGGGGCGAAGCGGCGATGGGTATCGATACCGCGCCTGTGCACCCCACGCTCGGCACGTTTCCCAATCATTGCCATACGCCGGATGGCCGGACCGTCGACGACCCGATCAGCGAAATCGGTATGGAGCCGTGGCGCAACGTGCGCATGCTGATTGCCCGGCTGCTCGCGCAGCCGCTGCTGGGCTTCGACGTTGCGGTTGCGCGCGACTTGTCGGAAGCCTTGAGCGAAGAACCCTGATTTCCCTCGATAAGGAAAGACCATGAAAACTCGTAATACCGTGATTGCAGCAATTGGCTTCGCGCTCGTGCTCGGCCTTTCTGCATGTGACAAGAGCAGCGCAGCCGCGCAAGTGGGCAGCGTCACGCCGAAGTCGATTGCGCCCATCGGCGTGGTGGCGCTCGACCCAGGCGTGCCGGCGCCGTCGGGCTTCATCAAGGTGGCGGTGAGCACCGCACCGGCCGCGGCGCCGACCCCCGGTGGCGAGAAGGTGTTCAAGAGCGTCTGCTTCATGTGCCACCAAACCGGCGCGGGCGGCGCGCCGATTCTAGGCAACAAGACAGACTGGGCGCCGCGTATCGCGAAGGGCAAGCCGACGTTGTACAAGCACGCGCTGGAAGGATTTACCGGCAACAACGGAATGATGCCGTCGCGCGGCGGCAATCCGAGCCTGAAGGACGACGAGGTGAAGGCGGCAGTCGACTTCATGGTCTCGAAGATTCAGTGACGTGAGCGAGGCGACGCCGCGCTGGCCGGGGTCAGACAAGCGGTGCGGCGTCGGGACGTCTTCGCTGTTACGGCGCGTTTCGGATAACTAATCGCGTCGATGCCGCGCCATTTCCAGCGGCTCCCACAAAGCGACAAAATGAAAGTTTCGTTCCGGATCTCGTTGTTCGCACCGCGCTTCGCGCCGTTTTTTGCGCTGCTTTTTGCGCTGCTCTTTTCGTTCACCCACCCGGCCTTTGCGTCGATCTATGAGCAGGAATTGCCGGACGAACTGTTCAGCCGCCCGGAGATGTGCAAATGGACTGACTGCGCGGGCGTGCTGCCGGGCGCAAATGAGTTCTCGGCGCGCAAGGGCAGCCCGCCCTATGTCGAGGCCTATGCCAACGACGGCCACGCCCGGGTGCTCAAGGGCTACGTATTCCTCTCCACCGATATCGTCGACATACAGGGCTACTCCGGCAAACCCATCGTCACGCTGATCGGAATGGACACGAAAGGGGGGATTACCGGCGTCAGGGTGCTCAAGCACAGCGAGCCCATCCTGCTCGTCGGGATACCCGAAAGCAAGCTGCTCGCATTCCTGCGGCAATACGTTGGCCGGTTCGCCGGTTCGCGCTTCGAGATCGGGCAAGGCAGCGCGGGCGGCGCGAACCTCGACGCCATTTCGGGCGCGACTGTCACGGCAATAGCGGAAAACCAGTTGATCTCACGCTGCGCGGTCGCGATCGCGAGCCAGGTCGGCATCGTGAAGGAAGCCGTCCTGCCGCAGGCAAAACTGTTGCCCGATAATGCGCGCTACGGGTGGCCTGCGCTCGTGGACATGGGCGCGGTCCAGCACCTCGCGATCCACGCGAGCGACGTTGGCGCAGCGGACAGCGGCACACCCTATCTCGATCTCTACTATGGCTACCTGAACGCGCCCGCGATCGGCAAGAGCATTCTTGGCGAGTACGATTACGCGCAACTCATGAACCGGCTCAAGCCCGGCGAGCATGCGCTTTTCATCGTGGCGAACGGCACGGAGTCGTTCAAGGGGTCGGGTTTTGTGCGCGGCGGGATTTATGACCGCATTCAGGTCAGGCAGGGGATCAATGCGTTCACGTTCAAGGACTCCGACTATCTGAACCTCTATTCGCTGCAGGCGGCGGGCGCACCGGCCTTCAACGAGACTGGCATCTTCATCATTCGGAGCGCGAGTTTCAGTGCCGCTTATCCGTGGAAATTCGTCTTCCTCGGGCACACCATCGACAAGCAAACCGGCGCGAAGCGTTTTTTGGCGTTCAATTCACCGTATTGGCTGCCAGCGCGCTTTCTTGAGGGCGGCCGTCCGAAGGTTCAGGAGGAGAAGCCGGCCTGGTGGAACGCGTGGAACGGGAAGAAGGTCGAAGTCGGCCTTTTCATTGGCTGGGCCGTGGCCGTCATGCTGTTCTTCGCGACGCGCGAGCGCTGGGTGCGCAAGGCGAAGCGCGCGAACAAGCGCTGGGTCTCATGGCCGAAAACGGCGAGCTGGCTGATTGCGATGGGTTTCGCGGGCTGGCACGAGATGGCGCAGCCATCCATCACGCAGGTGCTGACGTTCATCCATTCGCTGTTCGGCGGCTGGAACCTCTCGCTCTTCCTTTCCGATCCGTTCATCTTCGTCTTCTGGATCGTGATCGCCGTCACCGTGATTGTCTGGGGACGCGGCTTGTTTTGCGGCTGGATGTGCCCCTTCGGGTCGATGTCCGAGATGCTTTTTAAGCTCGCGCGCGCGGTGGGATTGAAAAAGCTGCAGCGCAAGCTGCCGATGCACTGGCACAACCGGCTGCGCAAGCTCAAGTATGCCGTGTTTGCGGTCTTGCTCGCCGTGTCGGTCTTCTCGATGCCGCGGGCCGAAAAGCTCGCCGAGATCGAGCCGTTCAAGACGACCTTCCTGGTTGGCGTGCTCAACCGCTCGTGGCCCTTCGTGTTGTTCTGGACTGTTGTTGTGGGCGCATCGATTTTTATCGAACGGCCATTCTGCAAGTATCTGTGCCCGCTCGGCGCCAGCCTCGCGCTGCCTGGCCGCCTGCGCCTGCTCAAATTGCGGCGCAAACCCGCATGCACGACCTGCCACGCTTGCGCGGCCGGCTGCGGTTCCCTCGCGATCGACGACACAGGGCGGATCGATCAGATGGAGTGCATGCTCTGCCTCGATTGCATGGTGATGTACTACGACGAGCACAGCTGCCCGCCTCTGGCGAAGGAGAGAAAACGGCGCGAAAGGGAAGGGCTGCCGCTGACCAGGGTCGGCAAGGATGGACATTTCATTCCGATCAAACTGGAAGTTCCCGGAAGCGCGAGCATCCGGGGCGGAAAAACTGCGCCGCTGGCGCGCTCGGTGGAACCTCTCGGCCCTACAAAACAAAACAGGACGTGCGAATGAAACGAATGCACAAGCTTTGGGTGAGTCTTCAATTGACCATGAGTCTTTCGGGTTGGGCGGTGTTCGTGCATGCGGCGCAAGTCGAGGCGCCCGATGCCAGTCGAGGCCAGGCCGTCGTGGCGCAGGTGTGCGCGGCGTGCCACGGAGCCGACGGAAACAGCGCGGCCGAGACGTATCCAAAGCTCGCGGGGCAGCACGCCGGGTACATCGTCAAGCAACTCGGCGATTTCAAGGCGCCTCCAGGCGGCGGCCAGCCGGCTCGAAACAACCCGATCATGGCAGGCATGGCGGGCACGCTTTCCGATCAGCAAATCGTGGATGTCGCCGCCTATTTCGCGGCCCAGCAGCCGCAACCCGGCTACGCGCACGCCAAGGACACGCTCGCACTCGGGCAACGCATTTATCGAGGCGGTATTGCGGAAAAGGGCGTGCCGGCATGTGCCGCTTGCCACGGGCCCGCGGGGCAGGGCATTCCCTCGCTATATCCGCGCCTCTCGGGGCAGTGGGCAGGATATACCGCGGCCCAGTTGACGGCGTTCAGTCAGGGAGCGGGCGCGCGCGACAACAGTGCGCCCATGCATGCCATTGCATCGCGTCTTTCGGATAACGAAATCAAGGCAGTGGCCGACTACATTTCAGGGCTGCGCTAGGGGCTCCATTCGCGTCGGTACGCCGCTGTCGAGGCGGTCTAAAAAAATAGTTCAGAAACGAGGAATGTCATGCAAGTCCAGGAAGACGAACATGTCGACAGCGGCCGCCGGACGTGGCTGATTGCGGCATCGGTAGCAGGCGGCGTTGGCGGCGTGGCCGCGGTCGTGCCTTTCGTAGGTTCGTTTGCGCCTTCCGAAAAGGCGAAGGCGGCCGGCGCACCGGTTGAAGTCGACATCGGCAATCTCAAGCCTGGGGAGATGATGACCGTGGCCTGGCGCGGCAAGCCCGTGTGGATTTTCAACCGCACCGATCAGATGCTCGCCGGCATTCAGAAGGCGGACAGCGAACTTGCCGATCCGCTGTCGACGCATCCCTTTTCGATGCCCGAGCCCGAATACTGCAGGAACGAGTTTCGATCGCGTGCAGAGCATAAAAATATTCTCGTGGCGGTTGCCGTGTGCACGCACTTGGGCTGCACGCCCACGCCGCGCTTCCAGTCGGGGCCGCAGCCAAACCTGCCCGAGAACTGGCCGGGCGGCTTCCTGTGTCCATGCCACGGTTCCACCTACGACCTCTCCGGCCGCGTGTTCAAGAACAAGCCCGCGCCGCAGAACCTCGATATCCCGCCTTATATGTTCACGTCCGCGACGCAGCTCGTGATCGGCAAGGACGAAAGAGGAGAAGCGTAAATGGCGCGCGGCACTGAACATGAAGTAGAAACGAAGGGATTCCTTGGCTGGGTCGACAGGCGCTTCCCGCTCACTGCAATGTGGAAGACCCATCTCTCTGAATATTACGCGCCGAAGAATTTCAATTACTGGTACTTCTTCGGCTCGCTCGCGCTGCTCGTGCTGGTGAACCAGATCGTCACCGGCATTTTCCTCACCATGAACTACAAGCCCGATGCGACGCTCGCGTTCGCGTCGGTCGAGTACATCATGCGCGAGGTGCCGTGGGGCTGGCTGATCCGTTACATGCACTCCACGGGCGCTTCGATGTTCTTCGTGGTCGTGTATCTGCACATGTTCCGCGGGCTGTTGTATGGCTCGTACCGCAAGCCGCGCGAACTCGTGTGGATCTTCGGCTGCGCGATCTTCCTGTGCCTGATGGCCGAGGCGTTCTTCGGCTACCTGCTGCCGTGGGGCCAGATGTCGTTCTGGGGCGCGCAGGTGATCGTGAACCTGTTCTCGGCGATTCCCTTCATCGGCCCGGATCTCTCGCTGTGGATTCGCGGCGACTACGTGGTGTCGGACGTCACGCTCAACCGCTTCTTCGCGTTCCACGTGATCGCCATTCCGCTCGTGCTGGTCGGGCTCGTGATCTGCCACATCATCGCGCTGCACGAAGTGGGCTCGAACAACCCGGATGGCGTCGAGATCAAGGAGAAGAAAGACGCGAGGGGCATTCCGCTCGACGGCATTCCATTCCACCCGTATTACTCGGTGCATGACTTCATGGGCGTGTGCATCTTCCTGATGATCTTCGCGGCGATCGTGTTCTTAGCGCCGGAAATGGGCGGCTACTTCCTCGAAGCGAATAACTTCGTGCCGGCCAACCCGCTGCAAACGCCGCCGGAAATTGCACCGGTCTGGTACTTCACCGCGTTCTACGCGATGCTGCGCGCCACCACCGACCCGTTCAAGATCGTCTTGATGATCGTGATCGCGCTGCTCGGTCTGCTCGCACTGGTGCGCGCGCGCGGCAAATGGCGTTTGGGGTTACCCGTGCTGGCCGTGCTCGTGATTCTCGCCATGTATTTCACCGAGTCGAAATTCTGGGGCGTGGTGGTAATGGGCACGGCGGTGATCTCGCTCTTCTTCCTGCCGTGGCTCGACCGCGCGCCGGTGAAGTCGATCCGCTACCGGCCGTTCTTCCACAAGGCTTTGCTCGGCATCTTCGTGCTGGCGTTCTTTATTCTGGCGTTCCTCGGCACGAAACCGCCATCGCCAGTGGGCACGCTGATCGCCCAGATCTGCGCGCTCGTCTATTTCGCGTTCTTCCTCGGCATGCCGTTCTGGACGCCGCTTGGCACGTTCAAGCAGCCGCCCGAACGCGTGCGTTTCAAGCCCCATTGACCAACGAGCGAGGCGAACATGAAGATGAAAAAGAAGCGGCTTTCAAAGCTCGCCCGTGGCGCAGCGGCCTCGGCCATGCTTGCACTCGTTCTAGGTGCTGCGGGTGCACCAGCGAGGGCACAGGAGACGATTGCGCTCGATCACGCGCCCGAAAAGGCGAATGATCTTGCGTCGCTCCAGCATGGCGCGCAGCTGTTCGTGAATTATTGTCTGAATTGCCACAGTGCGAACCTGATGCGCTACAGCCGGCTACAGGATCTCGGCATTTCGCAGAAGCAAATCGAGGCGAACCTGCTGTTTTCCGCCGACAAGGTTGGCAGCACGATGAGCGTCGCCATGCGCCCGGACGACGCCAGGAACTGGTTCGGCGCCGTGCCGCCGGATCTTTCGGTGGAAGCGCGCTCGCGTGGAAGCGATTGGCTCTATACCTACCTTCGAAGTTTCTACCGCGACGACACGCGGCCCACTGGCTGGAACAACCGGGTGTACGAGAACGTGAGCATGCCGCATCCGCTGTGGCAGCTGCAGGGCGTTCGTATGGCGAAGTTCGAGGATACGGTTGACAAGGAGACCGGAGAAAGCGTCCACCGCTTCACGGGTTATCAGCAGGTGACGCCAGGCCAGCGCTCGCCGGCGGACTACGATGCCGACGTAGCCGATCTGGTGGCCTACCTCGGCTGGATGTCCGAACCGCAGCGGCAGACACGCAAGCAACTCGGCGTGTGGGTGTTGCTCTTCCTTGGCGGCATGACTTTCGTGGCGTGGCGGCTGAATGCCGCGTACTGGAAGAACGTCGAATAACGCAAAGGCGGCTTTCTTCCCATCAAACCGCGCGTATCAGGCTATGTACGATCGCCTGATACGCGCGTGTCACGACGACGATTGACGCATTGGCGGGTGATCGACCGAGCGGCCGATGAGAAGGTGCGTCAACTCGCCGTGGTCAGAGGCGAGGTCGGCGAGTGTGCACCGGTCGAGCACATCGAAATACGCGCGCGTAGCGGCCCAGAATGTCGAGCGAAGTCCGCAGGCGGCAGTGGTCGCGCTCGTGCTGTGCTCGGTGTCGAAGCGCTCGGCCTTGTCGAAATCCTGCTCCATCGTGCGAACGACTTCGCCAACCGTAATCAGCACCGCAGGGCGGCCAAGCCGCAAGCCGCCCGCACGGCCTCGCGACGTGCTGAGATAGCCGGCTCTGCCGAGCGTATGAACGATCTTCGTCAGATGGTTGCGTGAGATGCCGAACGCCGCGGAGATCTGGTTGACCGTGAGGAGTTCGTCACGGTGAACGGTGGCGTAGACCAGCACCAACAGACCATATTTGGTGAAGCCTGTGAGCCGCATAGTGATTTGCTAACGTTGATTGGCGATAAAGGCGCAGTTATCTTTCAGCCGCGTTGCTGTCAATCGCTTTCGGATGAAAGGCAGGTGTATAGATAGTATGGCTGCATTCACTGCGGAGAAAATGTTGCGGCTCAATGTTTCCGCGAGTTGATTCAATTGAGCGTTGGTTGTCGGAGTCGCCCTGGCGGAAGAGATCAGATGCGAGCGAATGCGGGTGCGGCATACCGTTCGAAGCGACGGATAGCTGTTTGATTGCGGACAAATATAGCCACGCAGGCGCGCGTGACAATACAAAAGTTACCTCAAAGCATTGATCGACTGCCATGTCTCTGATTACCGATTCCCCTACGTGCGCCCAGTTGGCGAAAGCAGCGTTTCAAACAGATAGCCAATCGCAACCGAAAGCCGCGACTGGACGGAGTAGCCCAACGCGGGCAGGCAAGATTCGAATACAGGATTTCCTCTCGAAGATGCCGCTCTTCAACGAAATGTCGGCAGAAGAACTCGACGTTCTGGCACTCGGAACAACAGAGCTAAGAGTGCCGCGCGGCGCGACGATCTTTCGTCGCGGCGATCCGTGTCTGGGTTTTCATACCGTCGTTTATGGGCTGATCAAGCTGAGTTTCAGCTCTCCC
This sequence comes from Paraburkholderia acidiphila, assembly GCF_009789655.1. Classification (GTDB taxonomy): domain Bacteria; phylum Pseudomonadota; class Gammaproteobacteria; order Burkholderiales; family Burkholderiaceae; genus Paraburkholderia; species Paraburkholderia acidiphila. The sequence continues at coordinate 1,098,081 of NZ_CP046910.1, read as the reverse complement.
GTCGGTGAGGAGAAGATCGTGCGTCTCGTGGGGCCCGGCGACGGCTTCGGCGAGGCGCTGATGTTCATGGACAAGCCCTACATCGTGTCCGCGCAGGCGTTGGCCGACACGTTGCTTCTCTACGTGAAAAAATCGGTGGTCGTATCGGAGCTCGAGCACGATCCTGCGTTTGCCCGCAAGATGCTGGCCGGTCTGAGTATGCGTTTGCACAATCTGATGCGCGACGTAGAGGCATACTCGCTCCAGTCAGGAACGCAGCGCGTCGTCGGTTATCTCCTGAATCTCGTGGGCGACAACTGCGAGAGCGCGCAGCACGTGCGGCTCGAAACCGGCAAGAGAACGATCGCTTCGCGGCTCAACATCACGCCCGAGCACTTTTCACGCATATTGCGCGACCTGAGCGTGAGGCAACTGATCGAAATAAAGGGCCGGGAAATCACGATCCCCGATGTTGCGCGTTTGAGGAAGGGTTGATCGAGCGGATGGGCGCCGTTTCTTGCGCAGTGGCGCTAATGAACCGTTGAGCGCGCGCGCACCGCGGCGACAAATGCCGGATCGACCCTGCCGATGACCGATGTGCGCGCAACGATGCGGCCATTCTCGTCCAGAAGCGCAATCACGGCATTGTGGCTGAATTCGTTGTTCGTGCGCTGCCGGTAAGCGACACCGAGCGTTGCCGCAAACGCCATCAGGTCTCCCGCCGTCGAGCGCGTCAGGTGCCAGGACGCCGCATCGAGTCCATGTGCCTTCGCCATCGCCGCGAGATTCACGACGTCGTCGTGTAGCGGATCGACGCTGACCAGGAGCACGGCAGGTACGCCGCGACTTCGAGCACTTGCTGCATGGCGAATCTGCTCGATGGTGTCGATCGTCAACGGGCAAACCGACGAGCAGGCCGTGTAGAAAAGGCTGACAATGACCGGCCGCCCGCGCATCGAGGCGAGATCGAACTGGCGCCCTTGCTGATCCTGCAGCGCGAGCGACGTCTGGTACAGCGAATCGCCGGGCAGCGAGAGCGATGGCGGTGCGGCGAAGCCGGCCGGGATGCTAAAAAGCCATGCGCAAAGCCAAAGAGTGAAGCGTTTCATGACCCGCCCTTGTTGTCGGTATCGCTATCCTTGATGCAGCGGAAACCTACGCTGTGACTGCTATCGGCTGGTTTCAATGCCGACAGCGCAGCGACGCGCATCATCAGCGTGTAATCGGTGCGGTCGATGAACGCGAGCGCCGCGCCGCCACAAAGCCGCAGTTCGTTGTTGTTGCCAGGGTTGCGCGTGTCGGTGTCCGCGAACAGGGCGGCGTAGTCGTCCACCCATTCGCCGGTCAACGTATGCATGCCGTAGAGACCATAGACATTTGGCCGCTGGCGAACAGGTGTCATGTGCGGTGCGCCGAAAGTCATCATCAGGTTCGTGAGCAGGCGCGCTTGCCGCGCGCCGTCCTCACGCGCGTCGCGATGTTGCTCGTCTGCCGCCGCCGCATATTCCCATTCGATCCATTTTGGAAGCCGCGCCTGCTCCGATGCACAGTAGGCGCGCGCCGCAAACCAGCTAACACCGGTGACGGGTTCGTCGGGTGGAGCGTCGGGGCCGGGATCCAACGGCCCGGCCCAGCGCGACAAATATCCGGGGGTGGCAAACAGGGCGGCGACACGGTCGCGACGCCAACGCGATGCGCCGCCGACAAAGGCGAGGAATTCCGCGTTGGTCACGAGTCGTTCCCGCATGCGAAATGGTGCGACGACGAGTGTGTCATTGCTGTCGCCGGAAGATTTGATAGCACTCCGGAACGCGCCGCCCGGTACTTCGACATAACGCGTATCGGCCAGTGCGCACGAAGCGGCGAGAGAGAGTGCCGTCGCGAGAAGCCGCAACCGGGGCTGCATGAACAGGTTTCCTCCGAACAAATCGCTCAAGGACAACGGATCGCGTGGTGGCGCCGAAGTGTCGCCGTGTCGTCAGCCGCCTGAATGCGGCTGTGCCTGGCGGTGGCAGCGTATGGCATCCATCACGGAGCGGAATCGAACACTACTCTCGGAGGACGCATACGCCGCGTCAAGCGGGATGAAGGAAATTCTTAACACCTCTTCAGGATGGCACGTCGTGTGTTTGACGGATGCCGCAGAAGGTCGCACGACGCGCGGGCGCCGGGGGTTGCGCGGCAGCAAATGCAGGTTAGGCGCGCGGGCACATCATGTAGCGCGGCCGTTAAAGCAACGCATCAACTCGGGCTTCATGTGGGAGAGTCCTCCGTGGTTCAATTTCTCAAGATCGAAGAGCCGCCGCGTACGCCCGCGGCAGTGCAAGGCTTCGCACTCTGGCGACTGGGCTTTCGTCCTTTCTATCTGCTCGCGAGCAGTTTTGCCGCGGTGTCGATTGCACTATGGGCGCTGCAGTTTGCAGGTTTGCTCAAGGGCGCCTATTTGCGCGGGCCGATCTGGCATGCGCATGAAATGCTCTTCGGCTTCACGCTCGCCGTGGTCGTGGGCTTCCTGCTGACCGCCGGGCGCAACTGGAGCAACCGGCCAACCCTTTCCGGTGCGCCGCTTGCGGCCCTGGCCGCGCTGTGGCTTGCGGGCAGGGTGCTCGTGCTGACGCCCTGGGGCTGGGCGGCGGCAATCGTCAACGTGGCTTTTCCGCTCGCTGCCGCAGTTGCGCTGGGCGTCCCGTTCATCGCGGCGCGCAACCGCCGCAACTATTTCTTCGTTGGTCTGCTCGTGCTTCTGGCACTGGCGCAATTGGGCGTGCATCTTGGCGAACTGGGCGTGCTGCGATTGCCGGGCTGGGCCGGCGTTCAGCTTGGGCTGGATGGGGTGCTCTTCATCATGTCGGTGATGGGAGGCCGCGTCATCCCGATGTTCACCAATAACGGCGTGCCAGGCGCACGGGCAACGCGCAAGCCCTGGCTCGAAAAGACCGTGCTCGGCGCGGTGCTGGCGCTATTGGCGGCGGACGTGTTCCAGCTCGGCGGCATCGCGCTGGCGCTGCTGTGCGCATTTTGTGCGGTTGCGCAACTGGCGCGCTGGTGGCTTTGGCAGCCGCTCAAGACGTGGCGCGTGCCCCTGGTTTGGGTGCTGCACCTCGCATACCTGTGGATCGCCGTGCATCTGCTGCTACGCAGCTTCGCGGCGCTGGGCATGATTACGCCTTCAGTGGCCACGCATGCATTGACGGCGGGCGCCATAGGCGGACTCGTCATCGGCATGATGACACGCACCGCGCGCGGGCACACTGGCCGCCCGTTGCGGGCGAGCCGCGCCGACATTGCGTGCTACGTCATGCTTGCGCTCGCTGCGCTGGTGCGGGTGGTGTTGCCGATGGTGGCGCCGGCGCTGACGGTTCATGCGGTGCTGTGCGCCGGGTTGCTATGGTCTGCTGGATTCGCCCTGTACGCGATCGCCTATTGGCCCGCATTGACGCGCCCGCGCATCGACGGACGTCCCGGTTGAATCGCAGCCTCCGTGGCCTGACGGGTGCTGTGCGCTCAGGAAGCACGGATCTGCGTTGCGCAAGCCTTGCGCGATACGCTCAGATAGATCCGGATCGCGCCGAGTATGTTCAGCCCTAGCCATGCCGCTGAAACGCCAGCGGCGAGCCCGCTGGCGCGCGCAAACAGCATCGGTCGCAAACTGGCGGCGAGTAGCAATGCCAGAGCGGCCAGGTGCGCCCAGAATTGCATCGAGGCAGCGCGCTCCGGGATCATGTCTTTAACTTTCGGTGCGAACCGCATTGCGGCGCCAGTGAGCGAACGCTGAGCGTGATACCAGAGCAGAAACGGGACGATCTTGTAGAGCATGCCGTTGACGAGCGACCATGCCACGCCGAACAGCAGCACGACGCCAAGCGTGACGGCGCAGGCGGGATTGCCGGTTTCGATGTGGATGGCCCACAGCGGGCCGCATGCGGTAAGGCATAGCATGGCGGTGCGCCAGAACAACGTGGTGACGTCGGCGGAGGGTCGTTTGCGCGTCCACAGCAGGCGGAGCGTGACAACGGCGAACGCGGTATAGGCAACGAGCAAAAGCGCACCGAGCGGTAGTTCGACGCGGGGAACCCGTGCCGTGGCGAACGAAATCAGCGCGAGCAACGCGAACACAGAAGGTGCGAGGCCCACTGCGAACACACGCGGATACGGCTGCGTCACGACGAACATCGGAATCAGCTGGTACGCCATCCCGATGGTGAGCAGACCCACCCAGCCCGACAGGCCCCACACGGCATGAAGATTGGTGAGTGCGATGATCGGCAGCGGTATGCCAAAGGCTTGCGCGCACGCCAGCAACAAGCCGATCGCGATGGTTACGAGCAAGGCGACGAGCGCGAGCCGGCTCGCCCCCAATACATCCGCCGTACCCGTACGCTCCGCATGGCGATATCGCCAGAACCCGAGCGCACACGCGGCAAGGAACCAGGTCAGCGCTGCGGCGAGCAACAGCAGCGCAATGGCATAGAGCGCTGGCGCGCCAACCATGAAGGCCGCTGAGAGCGCCAGCGTCCCTGCAGTGAGCAGCGTATGGACGACGACCGCGCTCGCGTGGGCCGCCGCAACGCGAACGCCGGTAGCGACGGGGAGAATCTGCATTAGCGCGCCCGCCATCGCGCTCGTGAGAATGCCCAGTGTGAACAGATGCGTGAGCGCGAGTGAGACCGGGGACCAACGCGATGCCAACGCGCCGGGTCCCTCCCACACAAGCAGACCGGCGGCCAGCAACGCGAAGAGGGGCGCGTTGAGGAAGAAGCGGAACGGGACCGAAAGCGCGGGCGAGCGCTCTGGCGAAAGTGCGCGGCGCATTAGTGCTTGCGCCAGACGCGCACTTCATGATGCCTGGGTGCGATTTTCTCGCCGACGAATTCGAAGCCCTTATCGATGAGCATTCCATACAGGGGAAACGGTTCCCGATCGATCACGATCAGCAACTGATGATCCGGTTCCAGCGTGCCCAATGCGTGCATCACGCGCTCCAGGGGGGCGGGCGGCTGAAGGCCGCGCACGTCGAGGTTGACTTCGTATGCGGAGAGGTTCATGAGTAATCCTTTCTAAGTTAAATATGAAGAGAAGTACCGCCGCAGGCATGCGCATGCCATAACACTACCTGAAAGCAGGCACGCTTTGGCAATAGCCCCGTTCACGGCGCATGTTCCCGGATCGATGCGTGGCGATATTCTTGATGGACATTAAGGCGATCAAGACACCGCGGTTCCAGACTGTCGATTTCCGCTATTTCGCTTTCCGCGCGGGCGGTCCGGCGACCTGCTGACTCGTCAGGCGCCGGTTTCAGCGGCTGCGCAGCGCACATCTTATGTATCCATTCCTGTTTCGGCCCGACGGTCTGCTGCTGCAACTCTGCCTGATGCTCACAGCGCTGGACTGCATGCAGTCGTCATTGCGCGTGCCCTTGAGGATAGGCCTCGTGTTGCTCGTGCTGGTGTTCTGCGGATTGAATCTCGACCACAGTCCTCTCACAACCTCGATCGGTTATCTCCCATGAGCCTGGCCAACACAAATCACGATGCGGCGCCGCCGCTGGAACTGGTCTGCCCGGCGGGCAGTCTGCCGGCGCTCAAGGCGGCGGTCGACAACGGCGCCGATTGCGTCTACCTCGGCTTTCGCGATGCGACCAACGCCAGGAATTTCGCTGGCCTGAACTTCGACAAGGACGCGATTCGCGCGGGCATTGCCTACGCGCACGCAAAGCGGCGAAAAGTCTTCCTTGCTCTGAATACCTATCCACAGCCCACCGGCTGGGCCGCATGGCGAGAAGCCGTGGACGAAGCCGCCCGCTGCGCCATCGACGCGATCATCGTCGCCGACGCGGGTTTGATACGCTACGCGGCCGAGCGGTATCCGCAATTGCGCCTGCATCTGTCCGTGCAAGGGTCGGCGACCAACTACGAAGCCATCAACTTCTACCGCGAGCATTTCGGCGTCGTGCGCGCGGTTTTGCCGCGGGTTCTTTCCGTGACGCAGGTCGAGCAGGTCATCGAGAAAACGCCCGTGGAAATCGAGGTATTCGGGTTTGGGAGCCTGTGCGTGATGGTGGAAGGGCGCTGCGCGCTTTCGTCGTATGCCACTGGCGAATCGCCCAATACGCAAGGGGTGTGCTCGCCGGCCAGATCGGTGCGATGGCAGCAAACGCCGGACGGTCTCGAATCGAGGCTGAACGGCGTCCTGATCGACCGCTATGCCGACGATGAAAACGCGGGCTATCCCACGTTGTGCAAAGGGCGTTTCGAGGTGGCAGGCGAGCGTTACTACACGATCGAAGAGCCAACCAGTTTGAATACGCTCGAGATATTGCCGAGGCTCGCGCAAATTGGCGTACGCGCGATCAAGATCGAAGGCCGTCAACGCAGTCCGGCCTATGTGGCGCAGGTCACCCGCGTATGGCGCGACGCCATCGACCAGTGTCTGGCCAATGGGCCGCGCTATAGCGTGAGGCCCACGTGGATGGCGGAGCTCAACAAGGTCGCCGAAGGGCAGCAGCACACGCTGGGCGCGTATCACCGCCCGTGGAAATGATGGCAATGACGCTTTTTTTCAGCATTCGGGAGTGGGCACTGTGAAGATTGCCTTGGGGCCGGTCCAGTACTACTGGGCGCGCACAGCGATGATGCAATTTTACGAATCCGTCACGGACGCGCCGGTCGACGTGGTGTACCTGGGCGAAGTGGTCTGTTCGAGGCGCCATGAACTTCGATTCAACGACTGGCTCGATATTGCCGACATGCTGGCCCATGCCGGCAAGGAGGTCGTGTTGTCCACGCAGATTCTTCTCGAGTCGGGCAAAGACATGACGACGCTGCGTGAGATTGCCCATAACGGCCGCTACACGGTCGAGGCCAACGACATGGGCGCGGTGCATTGCGTCGAAAATACGCCGTTCGTGGCGGGGCCCTGGTTGAACGTGTACAACCCGCCAACGCTCGACGTGCTGGCCGGTCTGGGAGCGCGGCGCTGGGTGATGCCGCTGGAAATGGCGAAGGACGGCCTCGCACGGATGCAGGCGGAGCGGCCGCCCTCGATGCAAACGGAGGTGTTCGCCTATGGCCGTATGCCGCTGGCGTTTTCGGCGCGCTGCTTTTCGGCACGAAATCGCAACTTCCCCAAAGACAATTGCCAGTATGTCTGCATGGATCATCCGGACGGCCAGATGATGGAAACCCAGGAAGGCAAGCCCTTCCTGGTTCTGAATGGCATATCGACGCAATCGGCGCTCGTGTACAACCTGATTCAGGAAGTGGATGCGCTGCGCGCGTTGCACGTCGACGTATTGCGTTTGAGCCCGCAGTCGCAAAACATGGCCGAAATCGCGGGGCGCTTTCGTGACGTGATACACGGCCGCCTGAACAAAGACGACGCGCTCGCCAGCATGCTTCCCCTGATGGCGGGGCAACCTTGCGACGGCTACTGGTACGGTTTGCCTGGGCTGGAACGCAAAGCCGTTTGAATTCGTTCTTCGCGCTTAATAGAAATTCTCCATGAGTTCCTCTACCTATCAACTGCCTTCCGTATTGAAGAGAGCACTGTCCTTGTTGCCGGCCTATCCCGGTTCGGTGTTGTTCGCGGGCGCGCTCAATGCCGTGCTGGCGCGGCACTTGCCTGCCGACACGCTCGCGCAGCTCGACGGCCGCGCGCTGCGCATCGAGGCGAGGGACGCGGGCATCGGTTTCGATTTCGTGTGTCGCGGGGGGCGTTTTTCCGCGGTCCGGCCTCCGAGTGAAGTCGCATTGACGATCAGTGCGAGCACACACGATTTCATGTTGCTCGCGCAACGCAAGGAAGATCCCGATACGCTGTTCTTCAGCCGCCGCCTGACGATGGAAGGCGATACCGAATTGGGCCTGCTGGTGAAGAACGCGCTGGACGCGACGGATCTGGCGACGTACTTCTCTCCTGGCCGCTTTGTGCCGGAACGCTGGCTTCGACGCGTTCGCGAAGTGAAAGAAAAAGGGGCCGGCCCGTGGATGTGAACCCGAATTGAACGAGGTCTTTCATGACTGTTGACAGAAAAGCGTTGCCGCTCGTGTACTCCTGCTCGGGTTGTTCAAGCGCGGCGCAGATGGCCAACCATGTCGCCTTGCGGCTCGATCGGCGCGGCGCAGCGGAAATGTCCTGCATCGCGGGCGTGGGCGGCGACGTCCCTTCGCTGCTGAAGATTGCCGGATCGGGGCGGCCCATCGTCGTGATCGATGGCTGCCCGTTGGTGTGCGCGCAGAAGTGCCTGGAGCGGCACGGCATCGCTCCCGATCAGCACGTTCAACTGGCCGACTGTGGCGTGAAAAAGCGCTTCCACGAAGACTTCGATCGCGAGGAGGCGGAGCAGGTCGTGAGCCGCGTGCTCGAATCGATAGCGGCGCTCGGCACGCTCGACACGACGGCGCGCTGAGCGAGGGGAGTCCCGCAACCAGGCCGCACGAGCCTGGCCGCTTTGCCGTGTGCGAGTTCCTTTTAAGCGCGTCGCAGCGTGAATGCGGGAAACAGCGCGGCTATCCTGCCGATGAGTGCGGGATCGGGATAGCCCGCCATCGATACGGCGTTCAATTGATCGTCGGCACAACCCTCGGTGCGAAAGACCTGCAACGCGTAGTTCGTTATGTTCATTGCCGAGAGCGTTTGCGCGAGCTTCAGGATTTCGCTCTCTGGCAGCAGATCGGGATGCAGCGTCGTGCGGCACTCGTACTGCACACCGCTGGCCTGCACGGCCTCGAGACTGGCCAGCGCATGCTTGCCGCTCGAGGCAACGCGGGTGACGTCGGCATAGTCGCCAAACGCTGCCTTGATGTCCAGCCCAACCCAATCCACCAGCGGCAAGAGCTCCCTGAGACGGCGCGGATGCGTGCCGGCAGTGTGCAAGCCAACCTTGAAACCCAGCGCTTTCACATCACGAATGGTTTGTCCGAGCGCGGGATCGCCAGTAGGCTCGCCCCCGCTGAAGACCACGGCGTCGAGCAGGCCCACCCGGCGCGCAAGCAGGTCCAGAACGGCTTGCCATGCGAAGGCACCCTTGCGGGTGCGTGGCTGCAAATGCGGATTATGGCAATACGCGCAGCGCCACGGGCATCCCTGCACGAATACGACCGCGGCAATCTGGCCTGGATAATCGGTTGCAGTGAAAGGGACCACCCCGCCCACTTTGAGTGAGCGGGGTGCTTTCGGGCCGAGGTCCGGCCCGCGTGGTTTCATCTCAGTGGGCAAGCATTGCCTCGCGTTCGCTGAAATATTTGCGCTCGTGGAATTCCCCCTTCTTGCCGGTGTTGAATGAAGAGACCGGCCGGTGATAACCCATGACGCGGGTCCAGATCTCGCAGGGCTGGCGTTCGGCGTCGGAGAGCGTGACGCAAGCGTTGTTAGCCTTCACGGATTGAGAGAGTACGGTGCTCATGGTTCAGACCTCTGCGGTTTCGAGTTGAGAAAGCTTGCGTTGAAGGATGTCTTCGTCGCAACGTGGGCAAAACTTGTGGCTGCCTCCCAGGTAGCCGTGCTTCGGGCAAATCGAGAAAGTCGGCGTGACGGTGATATAGGGCAGCGAGAATCGATTCAGCGCGCGTTGAAGCAGCGTGCGGCACGCGTTCGCCGACGAAAGCGGCTCGGTCATGTAAAGGTGCAATACCGTACCGCCTGTGTATTTGCGCTGGAGGTCGTCCTGGCGCTCCAGCGCTTCGAACGGATCGTCGGTGAAACCAACGGGCAACTGCGACGAATTCGTGTAGTAAGGCATATCCGGCGTGCCGGCCTGCAAGATGCCCGGAAAGCGCTTGCGATCTTCCTTCGCGAACCGGTACGTCGTCCCTTCGGCCGGCGTGGCTTCGAGGTTGTACATGTGGCCGGTTTGCTCCTGATACTCGAGCATTCTCGCGCGCACGTGGTCGAGCACGCGGATCGCCATGGCGTGTCCCCATTCGCTCGTGATGTCGTGCTCGTCGGACGTAAAGTTGCGGATCATTTCGTTGATGCCGTTCACGCCCAGCGTGGAGAAGTGATTGCGCAATGTGCCGAGGTAACGCCGCGTGTACGGGAACAGCCCGTTGTCCATGTGGTGCTGGATGACTTCGCGCTTGATCTCGAGGCTCGTCCGGCCGAGTTCGAGCAGTTCGTCGAGGCGCCGGAGCAGCCCCGCCTCGTCGCCGGCATGGCGGTGGCCCAAACGCGCGCAGTTGACCGTGACGACGCCGAGGGATCCGGTCTGTTCGGCGGAACCGAACAAGCCGTTGCCGCGTTTGAGCAACTCGCGCAGATCCAGCTGCAGCCGGCAGCACATGGAGCGGATCATGTTCGGCTTGAGTTCGGAATTGATGAAGTTCTGGAAATAGGGCAGTCCGTAACGGGCGGTCATTTCGAACAGGTGGTCGGCGTTCGGGCTGTGCCAGTCGAAATCGGGCGTGATGTTGTAGGTTGGAATCGGAAAGGTGAAGGCGCGGCCTTTCGCGTCGCCGGCCATCATGACTTCGATGTACGCCTGATTGATCATGTCCATCTCGGCCTGCAGTTCGCCGTATGTGAAGGACATCTCGCGCCCGCCGATCAGCGGCACCTGTTCGCGTAGATCTTCGGGACACACCCAGTCGAACGTGAGATTCGTGAAGGGGGTTTGCGTACCCCAGCGCGAAGGCACGTTGAGGTTGTAAATCAATTCCTGAATGTATTGGCGTACCTCCGCATACGACAGGTTGTCGTGGCGCACGAAGGGGGCCATGTACGTGTCGAACGAACTGAACGCCTGCGCGCCCGCCCATTCGTTTTGCAGCGTGCCGAGGAAATTGACGATCTGGCCAATGGCGCTCGACATGTGCTTTGGCGGCGAGGCTTCGACTTTTCCCGGTACGCCGTTCAACCCTTCGTTCAACAGCGTGCGCAGCGACCAGCCCGCGCAATAGCCCGAGAGCATGTCGAGGTCGTGAATATGCAGGTCCGCGTTGCGATGAGCCTCGCCAACTGCCACCGGGTACACGTGGCTGAGCCAGTAATTGGCAATGACCTTGCCCGAGACGTTCAGGATCAGGCCGCCGAGCGAATAGCCCTGATTGGCGTTGGCGTTGACCCGCCAGTCCTGTTGCTCGAGATACTCGTCGATCGACGAGCGGACTTCGATCAAGGGCTTGTCTAGAGGCACGGTGAACCCTCCTTTTGATACTAGATATTGTTGGTGTGGAGATCTTATTAACTAGATATAGTGTGAGTCAACATCGTTCGAAGGTGAGTTGGGCGGTACTTGATCCGTGCTAATTCCCGTGGGTACGTGCTGGACGGCAGGCCGATTTTCGCTGCGGGGGTAACGTTTTGTGCGCGCCGTACCGAACGCGAAGCGTGCGATTGCACGCACGCGTCGACAGGGGTTCGCGATGATGGGGGGGAAAGGGGCCGGCACAACGGGCGAACACGGCTTGCCCGTGCCAGCCTTTCAGGAGGGAGGGATGCTGTTGGCGGGAGGATGCAGTGCGAGGCGCGCGTTAGCCGCCGCTGCATCCACAGGTGCCGCCGGAACTGCCGCAGCCACCCGCAGCCTGCTTCTGAGCGGCGACGGCGTTCGAATCAGGGCTTGCGAGCACGAAGTCGATCACGACCTGGTCCGGCTGGCGCGCCACGTATTCAATACGAACCGGGCGCGGATAATACTGGGCGATTTGCTGGAGCAGCGGAACAGGATCGTGGTCGTTCACGAAGCGCATCGTCTCACCGTCGTCGAGCGCTTCCAGCGCGCCGAAAATCGCCGCATGGCGGAATCGTTTGGCAATGCCGCGCGCGTCGAAAACATAAGTCCGGCTGTCGAGAATATTGGCCATGTCAGGCTCCTGGAAAAAAATTTTGGAAGTATGAAAAGCGTGTCGTCAAAGAAGCCGGCCATTGTTCGTGGTCGGCTCGTCAATGCGGCGTTCAAACGCGCTGAGCCGCCTTGTGAGTCGTTTTGGCTTCGACGGGCACCGCCGTTTCGGGACGGCGCAACAGCAGCCGCGCGGCGAACCAGCAGAGGTACAGCACGCCTGCCGCGAACACCACGTCACCCGGCACACGCAGCCACACCAGCGTTTGCATCAGCGACGAATGAATGACTTCCGGCGAACGCGCGTACCAGAGCCCCTTGCTCACGCTGGCCCATGCCTGGTAGATGCCGGAAGGCAGGATTGAGATGAACACCATCATGAAAAGGCCGATGTTGAGCATCCAGAACGCCATCTTGAGCAGCGAGTCGTCCCAGGCTTCGCGCGACGACATGCCGCGCAGGCAGAACAGCATCAGGCCGATACCGAGCATGCCGTACACACCGAACAGCGCCGCGTGACCGTGCGCCGGCGTCATGTTCAGGCCTTGCACGTAGTAGAGCGAGATGGGCGGGTTGATCGAAAAGCCCAGCAGGCCCGCGCCAACGGTGTTCCACACGCCCACGGCGACGAAGCACAGGATGACCCACTTATACGTTTGCACCCACGGTGCGGCCTTCGTTCTGCGATACGTTTGCCAGCCCTCCAGCCCGATCAGGGCGAGCGGCACCACTTCGAATGCGGAGAACACGGCGCCGACCGCGATGACGGCAGTGGAAGCCCCCGTGAAGTACAGGTGGTGCAGCGTGCCGAGAATCCCGCCGAACATGAACACGATCGTTTCGAACACGATGGCGCGATTGGCTGTCGACATGCGGATCAGCCCGAGGCGCGAGAAAATCAGTGCGATCACGGCGGTGGCGAACACTTCGAAGAAGCCTTCGACCCACAGATGCACGAGCCACCATCTCCAGTACTCGATCATCGAGTAGTGGGTGTGCTGACCCCAGGCGAGCGACGATGCGTAGAAGAGCCCAATGCAGGTCGCCGAGAGGAACACCATGCCGATCAGCCCGCGGCCTTCGGTCTTGCGATTCTTCAGCGCCGGCATCAAGGCGCGCCCCATCAGGAACAGCCAGATCATCAAGCCGACGAACAGCAGGATTTGCCAGACGCGGCCCATGCTGGTGTACGCCAGGCCCTGGTTGCCGATCCAGAAGCTGAAGCCGGTGCCGAGATGCTTCAGCGAGCCCAGCCAGCCGGTCACGGTCGATCCCACGACGATGAAGAGCAGTGCCCAGAAGAGCACATCGACCCCCAGCTTCTGCAGCGGCGGCTCATGCCCCGAGAGCAGCGGCGAGATATAGAGGCCGGTCGCCAGCCATGCTGTGGCAATCCAAAGGACACCGAATTGAGTGTGGATCGTGCGGCTCACCACCCACGGCAGCACTTCGGCAATCGGAATACCAAAGAAGCTGTGTCCTTCGACCGCATAGTGCGCCGTGAGGGAGCCCATGACCACCTGCGCCAGCAGCAGGCCGATCACCACGTAGAAGTACTTCTTGGTGGCGCGCATGGACGGCGTGGCCTTGACGTTGAAGAGCGGATCAGCGGCAGGCGCTGCCACCGACTCGTCTTCGTCGCTGTGCGCGGTGTGATACCACAGCATCGCGGCAATGCCGCCAAGCAGCAGAATCACGCTGGCAACCGACCACATGCCGTTGGCGACCGTCGGCGTGTTGTCGACGAGCGGCTCATGCGGCCAGTTGTTCGTGTAGGTGATGCCGGTCTGGCCCGGGCGGTCCGTGGTGGCCGACCACGCCGACCAGAAGAAGAACGCAGCCAGCGCCGTGCGGTCATCCGCGCTGGGAACGCTGCCCGCCGTCATGGCGTATTGGTCGCGCAGCGTGTTGAGAGCCGGGTCGTTGCCGAAGAGCGCCTCATAGTGCATCGCCACGTCGCGTACCGCCTCGGCGCGCTGCTCCGTGACCGTGACGCGGTCTGTGTGCGGATCGTAACGGTTGGCGCGCATCTCGCGCTTCAGACGCGCGTCGAGTTCGCCCTGCTGTTCGGCGGGAAGATCCTTGTACGCCTTGCCGAAGTCCCGCTGCGCCCAAATGTCGCGCAGTTGCAGCGCTTCACGGTGCAGCCAGTCGGCCGACCAGTCCGGGGCGACGTAGCTGCCGTGGCCCCAGACCGTACCCAACTGCTGACCGCCGGCCGACAGCCAGACCTGCTGACCGCGCTTGATCTGGTCGCCCGTCAATACCGTGGCGCCGTTTTCGGTGACGACCGCGGCGGGAATAGGGGGCGCCGCGAGATAGATCTCGCGCCCCATGTAGAGTAGAGCGGCGAATGACAGCAGGCACACCAGCCCGAGCCATTTCCATAGACGACTTGTTGACTGCATATCCTCTCTCCTTTTATCCGGAGGTGTAATGCACGGGGAAAAAATGCCGGCGATCACCGCTCGTCGGCGTGAGCGGTTTAAGCATCAGGATCGGTTCATGTTCAAGAGTTGTGCCAATTAGTCACGGGGTTGCCGGCTTCTGTAGCCTGTCGCTAGGCTAAGCTGCTCACAGGAGAACTACGTTTGCGCTTGAACAAAGCCCTACCTGGCTAAGGGGCGTCGATAGAGGACGCCGATAAAGGAGATCGAGAAGGGGCTGCGCGCTTTTGGTGACGATACGAAATGAACACTCAAACGCTGGTCAGATCTGACCTGCTCGCTTCCATGGAGCTTTTTCAGGGGCTCTCGCCCGTTGCATTGGCGGATACGATGATCTGCGCACGCACGCACGAGTTGCGCGCGGAGACCCGCATCTTCTATCAGGGCGACGGGGCGGCCAGGGCCTACGCGCTGATAGTCGGGGGCGTTCGCATCTCCCAGTCGGGAAGCGACGGCGAGCAGGTGGTGATCCGTTTTGTCGCGCCTGGCGAAATGTTCGGCACCGTCGCGTTGTTCACCGACCGCCGCTATCCGGCGGAAGCGGTCACGCTTACCCAGTCGGTGGCGCTAAGCTGGAGCGAGGCCGACATGCTCGAACTGATGACCCGATACCCGCGCATCGCGGTCAACCTGGTCGGCATTCTCGGCAGGCGTTTGCAGGAAGTGCAGGAGCGCTTTCGCGAGATTGCCACCCAAAGCGTCGAGCGCCGCATTGCGCATGCCTTGCTGCGGCTTGCCGAAAAGGCAGGCGAGAACACCGGGCAGGGAACGGAGATCGATTTTCCGTTGACACGCAAGCACGTCGCCGAAATGTCGGGGACGACGCTCTATACGGTGAGCCGCATTCTGACGCGCTGGGAAAAGTCCGGCTGGATCGTCACGAGCAATCAGCGAGTGACGCTCTGCGACTTCACGCGGATCATCCGGATCGCTGAGGACGGTGTGGATTGAAACGGTCGCGGAGACCGACTGCCGTATGCAACCAGGCGAATTCATTCGCGCGTCCGGATCGAGGCATCGGTCGGACGGTGAAATTGCGCGCTCGCCCCCCGAACGCGTGCAGTCGTCATTTCCTCGCTACAGGTCCACGCAAGCCCCTGGCAATCAATTTCCGAAATTCGATGGCGCGAAATCGCGCGTAATGCGATTGCCTGAATCGCATGCGACATTGTGTCGAAAAGAGAGATTTAATAATTAATTCAGGTTAAGGGGTGCGGCGAATTTAAGCGCTAACCTGTTTCGCGTTTTAGTCGATATATATGACCGTGCGATACGCGTTATCACTTCAACTAATCTATTTTGAGTGCGTGAGTGTGTCAATGAGACGCGCAGAATAAATTTTTATCCGGTGCATTGCAAGTGAAGGTGGTGGAACTGGGATGTAAGGCGATGTTTTTATCTGGCGAATATTCAGTTTTATCAGCCCGGCGCGTTGTGTATGGCCTTGGTAGCCGGGTGGCGGGAACCCGTAAGGAGAACAATCATGACAGGAAGGTTGTGTACTGCACTTGCCGCTCTCGGCCTGCTGGCGAGTCTTGCGTATCCGGTCGCGGCGTTGTCCGTGACCGTCCAGTCCGGCGGCGCGCCTGGGGACTTTGGTCCGCCACAAGGGCAGCCGATTCACGCTGTGCTGAGCAGTCCGCCAAATGTGCCACCGCCGATCGAGCGAAACTACCCGGCGCTGGTGATTGTCGATCTCGAAGTCAAGGAAGTGAAGCGGGAAATCGCTGATGGCGCCAGCTATGACTTCTGGACCTTTGGCGGTACCGTACCGGGCAGTTTCATCCGCGTGCGTCAGGGTGATACGGTGCAGCTTCGTCTCCGGAATCCACCGGATTCGCACATGCCGCACAACATCGACCTGCACGCGGTGACCGGGCCGGGCGGGGGCGCAGCAATGACGCTCGCGTCGCCGGGCCACGATGCCACGTTCACCTTCAAAGCGCTGAACGCGGGTCTTTTCGTCTATCACTGCGCTGCGGCGCCGGTAGGCATGCATATTGCCAATGGCATGTACGGCATGATTGAAGTCGATCCGCCCGAAGGGCTGCCGAAAGTCGATCGCGAATATTACGTGATGCAGGGCGACTTCTACACGAATGGCAAATATCACGATCAAGGCCTGCAAACTTTCGATATGAATAAGGCAATTGACGAGCGGCCGACTTATGTACTGTTCAACGGAAGAGAAGGCGCACTGACTGGCGACAATGCATTGAAAGCGAAAGTGGGAGAAACGGTCAGGCTGTTTGTGGGTAATGGCGGTCCAAATCTGGTATCGAGTTTCCACGTAATCGGCGCGATTTTCGATCGGGTTTGGGACGGTTCATATAAACACTATGAAGAAAGCGTGCAGACGACGCTCATTCCGGCCGGTGGTGCGAAGGTCGTTCAGTTCCGCACGGAAGTGCCCGGCACGTTCCTGCTCGTCGATCATTCGATTTTCCGCACCTTCAATCAGGGGGCGCTGGGCATGCTCAAGGTCGATGGTCCAGCCGCGCCGGAAATCTATTCGTCTTCTGCAACCGCGCGATAGTCGGGTGTCGGCGACCGCCTCGATGACCTTCAGGCGGTCCAACTCGCGCATCGTCATGGTTATCCGTTCTGTTGCGGCCATCGCAGCTCCGGTGCTGGACCTCCAGCGGCCGGTCAGCCTAAGGGCAACTCAAAAGATGCTATGTGGGACTACCCGAGAAAGGTCCGTTTGACTAAAACGGGACTCTGTGCGAAGGAGACGGAAATGTCCACGACCCAAGCAGTCCCACAAGCAAAGAATACGGCGATGCAGAGCGAGCTGTACATGAGCTTCGAGCTGGGCGACAAATCCTGGAAATTGACAGTGAGCGATGGCCAGCGTGGCCCAAGCCGTTACAGTGTGCGCGCTGGCGACACGGAAGCGGTGCTCGACTGTGTACGCCGCGCGAAGGAGCGCTGTCGGCTCTCTCCGCAGGCTGCGGTGCATTCCTGCTATGAGGCCGGTCGCGATGGCTGGTGGCTGCACCGCTGGTTGACCCAGCAAGGCATCGACAACGTCGTGGTTGATGCCGCCAGCATCGAAGTGAACCGACGCGTGAGGCGCCCCAAGACCGACCGGCTCGACGGCGACAAGCTGCTGACAATGCTCAGGCGCCACCACACCGGCGAGCACGTCTGGTCGGTGCTGCGCGAGCCCACGCCCGATCAGGAAGACGCTCGCCGCGCGCACCGTGAACTGGCCCGCCTGACCCAGGAGCGTGTCGCCCACATGAACCGCATCCGGTCACTGCTGGTGCTGCACAACCTGCGTCCGCAGGTCGTCATCGGCGGACGTGACTGGGCGAACTGGTGGGCAAACCACCGCGGGCTGGTGCCGCCCATGCTATGCAACGAGATCGAGCGCGAGTGCATCCGGCTTGCGCTGGTCAAGCAACAGACTAGGGTGCTGGAATCCGCACGCCGCGACGAGTTGGCCGAGGGCAAGCACCCACTGGTCGCCCAACTGGCCCGGCTGCGCGCGATCGGGCCCAAGGGCGCCTGGGTACTGGTCAAGGAAGTGTTTGGCTGGCGACGTTTCGCCAACCGGCGCGAGGTCGCCGGCTGTCTCGGACTCACGCCAACGCCTTACGACAGCGGCGACAGCCAGATCGAACAGGGCATCCGCAAAGCCGGTAACAGGCGAGCACGCACGATGCTTGTCGAACTGGCCTGGCGCTGGCTGCGCCTGCAGCCCAACAGCGTCCTGACCCAGTGGTTCAACCGTCGCTTTACTGGCAATGGCAAACCCATGCGGCGCGTGAGCATCGTTGCGTTGGCACGGCGTCTCGCCATAGCGCTATGGCGCTACCTGGAGCACGGCGCGATTCCAGCCGGGGCCTTGCTCAGGCCTGCGACGCCGTGCTGGGCAAGGAATACGTTCTGATCAAAGGTCGACGCGCCCGCAATGTCCGCGGGTCATCACACCGTGATGACCGCCCCAAAAGATGGGGCGCGCCGGCAACTGGGTTTGCCAGTGCGCCTTGCGCGCATGCTGCATGAGGTGCAGGACATCAATGTCCTTGCACGGATAGAAGTTCGTTCCGGCACTGGTTGGAACGCGCATCACACCCCGACCTTGGACCAGACTCGAATGGCCACGTGGGCACGCCGCCTTTACGTCCTTAATGACAGAGGTGCCGCCATGTAATCTGATTCTTATACCTGCGGATCGGCAAGGCTTGACAACAGAGTCCTCATTTGAACTTAGCCACTACACACAAAAATGTTGATAATTTGCATTATGTAAAATAATAAAGAGCACAAGCGAACCCACGTCCGGCGATGTCCACGTCCGCGCGAAAATCTCAAGCGTCCGGCACAAGACTTGCGAATCCGTCGCGACACCGCATCCCGTGCGCTGCAGGATGACCGCCGTGGCCGATAACGAAAAGCTCGAACCCGAAATCGCCGTGACCGATCGGACGGAGCGCTTATGGCTGTCGCGGCTCGGGCCCGGGCTCGTAACGGGCGGCGCGGACGACGATCCCAGCGGAATTGGCACCTATTCCCAAGCCGGCGCGAAATTCGGTTTCGCGCTGCTCTGGACGCTCCTGTTGACCTATCCGCTGATGGTCGCCATCCAGACGATCAGCGCACGAATCGGGCGAGTGACGGGCAAAGGGCTTGCCTCCAACATGCGGGCTTTTGGCCCCCGCTGGATCGTGATCGTTCTCGTGCTCCTTCTCACGGTCGCCAACACGATCAACATTGCAGCGGATCTCGCGGCCATGGGCGCCGCCATCGGGTTGCTGGTGCGCGGGCCCGAGCAACTGTATGTTGTTGCGCTTGGGGCATCCTCCGCCATCCTCCAGATCTGCCTTCCCTATGAACGCTACGCCCGCTTTCTGAAGTGGCTGACCATCGTGCTCTTCGCATACGTTGCGGTGGCGTTCGTCGTGCCGGTCGACTGGGCCCAGGTCGGTCTTTCGGTGGTCCGCCCGCGTGTACAGCTGTCGGGCGACTACCTCACCACTGTCGTTGCCGTCCTTGGCACTACGATCAGCCCGTACCTGTTCTTCTGGCAGGCGTCACAAGAAGTCGAAGAACTGCGCGCAAAGCCCGGCGAACATCCCTTGCGCAGAGCCTCATCGTCGCGTGCACACCGCCAGTTCGACAGGATCACCGTCGACACGTGGGTCGGCATGGGCGTCTCGAACGGCGTGGGATTCTTCATCATGTTGACCGCAGCCGCCACGCTGCACGTTCACAATATCAGCATCCAGACGTCCGCCGATGCGGCGAAGGCGCTCGCGCCCATTGCCGGTCGTTTCGCTGCGTTGGTGTTCGCCGCGGGCATCGTGGGAACGGGGCTACTCGCCCTGCCCGTGCTTGCCGGTTCGGCGGCCTACGGCGCGGCCGGCGCGTTCCGCTGGCGCAATAGCCTGTCTCTACATCTCACGCTGGCGCGCGAGTTCTATTCCGTAATCGTCGTGGCCATTCTGGGCGGCGTCGCGATGACCTTCTGCCACCTCGACCCCGTGAAAGCGCTTTACTGGAGCGCTGTCGCCAACGGTCTTGCTGCTGTACCCGTCATGATCGTCGTCATGTTGATGGGCACCAGTCAACGCCTGATGGGAAAATACGCAATATCAGGAATCCTTAGATTTGGCGGATGGACTGCGACTGTGCTGATGGCCGTGGCAGCCGTGGGCATGTTCATTCCGGCATAGAACGCGACCTGCCCGATAGCAGCCCGATGTCACGAACGCCGCCGCGCCGGTGTTCACGCCGAACAACGCTCGAACGGCCGCCACCACACTGCGCGGCCGATATTCCCAGGAAGCATTGCGACCTCTGCGCGGTTGAGATAAGCCGTCCTGGGGCAAACCCCTCTTTCGCTCCCCCGGAATAACGATATAAAAATCCATTATTTGAAAAACACATTCTTTGCCAGTCAGAATGTGAATTCTGAATTCTTGCGCACCTCGACGCCAACTGGACGATGGAACTACGCCAGCTCGAAGCCTTCGCCGCGGTGATCACGACCGGTAGCGTCACCGCCGCCGGCCGCCTGCTGGGGCGCTCGCAGCCAGCGATCACGCGGCTGATCCAGGAGCTCGAAACCGAGATCGGTTATGCGCTCTTCACGCGCAACGGCCCGCGCGTCACGCCCACCGAGCAAGGCATCCTGCTCTATGAGGACGTCGAGCACGTGCTAACGGGCGTCCATCAGATCCAGAAGCGTGCCGGCGAGATTGGCCGCGGCGAAACCCGGCCGCTGCGCATCGCCGCCACGTCCGCGCTGGCCGCCGGCCTCGTGCCTGCCGCGCTCGCGAACACCGAACTCGCCGGCGCCGCGCAGACAATCCAGCTGCGCAGCCTGCCCCCCGAGCAGGTCGTGCACGATGTCCTGACCGGCGCCGCCGACATTGGCGTGGCGAGCCTGCCGCTCGAACACCGCGGCGTGGTTCTGCATTGGATCGGCCAATCCGCGTGCGTGGCGGCGCTGCGCGACGACGATCCTCTCGCGCGCCATGACCGGTTGCCGCTTTCGGCCTGCGAGGGCCGGCGCATTGTCACCATGCAGAACCCCTATCGTCTGCGCCGCCGCCTCGACCATGCGTTCGCGCAGGCGGACGTCACGCCAGCGCGACTGATCGAAACGAATTCGTCGATGAACGCGCTGACCGCCGTTCGCGCCGGTCTCGGCATTTCGGTACTCGAACCGGTCACGGCCTACGGCATGCCGCTTGCCGGGGTCGCGATCCGCACGATCGACGCCGACATTCCGTATTTCTTTGGCGTGATCTCGCGCGACGCCATCGCGCTATCCCCCGTCGCCGCGACGCTCATCGACGCGCTCGCCGACGCAGCGCGCGCCGTGCTGCCCGATTTCACGCTGCGCGCGAGCGCCGAGCACGCCCAAGTCCTGCAGTCGCTGTATGGCGACCTGCCTGTCAACAAGGAAGCCTTGCCGTAATGAATCCGACCCCCTCATCGTCCGCAGGTCTCGCCGCGCTCGAAACCCGGCTGCGCGAGGATCTCGCGTGGCTCGAGTTGCCCGCGAAGCGCTGGATACCCGAACGCACCCACGACGGCCGCTCCGTGGTCAATGTGGCGATTGTCGGCGGCGGGATGGCGGGGCTTGCGCTCGCCGCCGCGCTTGACCATCTCGGCATCGACGCCGTCATCTACGATCAGTCGCCGCGTGGGTTCGAAGGCCCATGGGCTACCACGGCGCGCATGGAAACACTCCGTTCTCCTAAGCAGCTCACCGGCCCCGCGCTCGGCCTGCCCTCGCTCACGTTTCGCGCGTGGTTCGAAGCGCAGTTCGGTATAGAGGCTTGGGAGGCGCTCGACAAGATCCCACGCCTGCAATGGATGGAGTATCTGCGCTGGTATCGCGATGTCCTCGATATCGACGTGCGCAACGAACACCGGGTCACCGCGATCACCCCGCGCGCGGACGGCGGCGTCGCGCTGTCTGTCACGAGCCCCGCCGGCAGCGAGACTGTGTTTGCGCGCCACGTCGTTCTCGCGACGGGCCGCGACGGCCTGGGTGGCCCATCCACGCCTGCATTCGCGCGCGATCTGCCACGCCGCTTCTACGCGCACTCGTCCGATGTGCTGGACTACGGCACGCTGCGCGGCAAGCGTGTCGGCGTCGTCGGCGCGGGGGCGTCGGCCATGGACAGCGCGGCAACGGCGCTCGAAGCGGGGGCGGCCTCGGTCGATCTGCTGATTCGCCGCGCGGACATTCCGCGCATCAACAAGGGTAAGGGCGCGGGTAATCCGGGCCTCACCCACGGCCATGTCGCGCTTTCCGATGACTGGAAATGGCGCATTCGCCACTACATCAACGTGCAACAGGTGCCGCCGCCGCGCGGCAGTACGCTGCGCGTCTCGCGCCACGCCAACGCCCGCTTCAACCTCGGCGCGCCAGTCACCGGTATCGAGCAGCTGGACGACGAACTCTACGTAAGCACGCCGAAGGGTGTCTTCGTGCTGGACTTCATCGTGTTCGCAACCGGCTTTCGTATCGATCTGGCGAGCCGCCCCGAATTCGCGCCGTTCGCACGCCACGTGCGTGCGTGGAAAGACCGCTACGCGCCGCCCGCGGGCGACGATGACATCGAGCTTGCCGACTCGCCCGACCTCGGACCGGCTTTCGAGTTTCAGGAAAAGACGCCCGGCGCGTGCCCCGGACTCGAGCGCATTCACTGCTTTTGCGCGCCGGCGACGCTTTCGCACGGCGCGCTGTCGGGCGACATCCCGGCCGTCAGCGAAGGCGCGAAGCGGCTCGCACAGGGGCTCGTCGCGACGTTCTATCGTGAGGATGCCGAACTGCATTACGCCAACATGGCGGCGTTCGCCGAGCCGGAAGTCGAGGGCGACGAATGGGCGCCTGCACCACCGCCGCCGGCGCTCGCCGAGCGCGAAGCGAAATGAGCGTGTGAATCTGCAGTTTTCCGGAGTTGACCATGACATACGACACTGACGGCGACATCATCGATCGCGTCGCCGACCTGACGCCCGGCTCGACCACGCATGCACTGCGGCACCAGCGCGCCAAGGTCGTGGAAGCGACCCAAGGCAGCTACGTCGCGCTGTTCGATCCCGCACTCGGCGGCCTCACGCTCGTCGAACGCTTGCTCGTCGCGCTCTATGCGAGCCGGCTCGCGCCCTCCCCGGCGCTCGTTGCCCACTATCGCGCGGAACTGGCCGCGCACGAAGTCGATGCGGTGACGCTCGCCGCCGTGGAAACAGGTGCACCGGAGGACCTCTCTGCCCCGCGCCTGCGCGCGATCCTCGCATTCACGCGCACGCTGATCGAAAATCCGGTCGCTGGCGACAAGGCCGCGCTGCAGACGCTGCCCGCCGCCGGTTTGACGACGCCCGCCATAGTCGCGCTCGCGCAGCTGATCGCCTTTTTGTCGTACCAGACGCGCCTCGTCGCGGGTCTGCAAGCCCTCAAGCAGTTGGAGCGCGCATCATGACCGACATCATCCGTTCGCACGGCTTCACGAACGAATCGCTGGAATGGGACGCGTGGCTCGACGTGGTCGATCTCGATCATGCCACGGCGGACCAGATCGCGGTTCTCGAAGAAAGCCATCCCAAGGCAAAAGTCTCGGACTACTACCGATTCCTCGTCCATCAACCCGAAATCCTGCGGCAGCGCTCCGCCGCGTTCAACGCGATCATGTACGCCCCCGGCGGCTTGCCTCGCGCTGAGCGTGAACTGTCGACCATTGTGGTTTCGCGGCTCAACGGCTGTGTGTATTGCGCATCCGTGCATGCCCAGCGTTTCGAGCAGCTCGCCAGGCGCAACGATGTGATCCGCCAGGTGTTCGCCGATCCTCACAGCGCCGGGACGACAAGGCGCGAAGAGGCGATCGCGCGTTTCTCCGCTGCGCTGACCGAGTCGCCGAACGGGATCGGCCAGGACCAGTTGCAGGCATTGCGCGAGGCCGGTCTCACCGACGCCGAAATGCTCGACCTGATCCACTCGATCGCTATTTTCGCGTGGGCGAACCGGCTGATGCTCAATCTCGGCGAACCCGTGTTTCCCGAGCCGGCAACCGCCGCCTGACCGAACCCTGCTGGACCGTCCTTCAACCAATACCCGGGGATAACCGATGGACACTCAACCAGGCATCAAGCCCGTCATCGTGGCCGCCGTGCTGGCCAATGCGATGGAGTGGTTCGACTTCACCATCTTCGCAGCGATGACGCCCATCATCAGCAAGCTGTTTTTTCCGGTCTCGCATGGCGCAGCGGGCGCGGATCTGAACGCGATCCTGCTGACCACGGCCCTGTTCGGCGCGGGCTTTTTCATGCGGCCCGTGGGCGGTGTGCTGCTCGGCCTCTATGCCGATAAATTTGGCCGCAAGGCGGGCATGACGCTCGGCATGGGCATCATGGCGCTGGCCGCCGCGATCATGACCTTCGCGCCGACCTACGCGACGGCCGGTCTCGCGGCACCGTTCCTGATGCTCGCGGCCCGGCTCCTGCAAGGATTTTCGATCGGCGGTGAATTCGGTACGTCCACGGCGTTCCTGATCGAACTGGCGCCGCCGAATCGCACCGGCTTTTTCGGCTCGTGGCAGATGAGCGGACAACTCATGTCGACGATGCTGGGCGCCGCGCTCGGCATGGTGGTCACGCAGGTGTTCACGCCCGAGCAGCAGCTCGCGGGCGCCTGGCGCATCCCGTTCGCGGTGGGCCTGCTGATTGCGCCGCTGACCGTCTACCTGCGCCGCCACGCAAGCGAGACCTATGCGCGCATCCATGCAATGCCGCGTGCCCGGTCGACAGAGGTGGCCGCCGTCAAGCGCGGGCTGTCCGACTATCTGATCGGCATGGGTATGGTAGTGGCGAGCACCGTGACGTTCTACGTCACATTCGGCTACACCGTCACCTACGCGAAGCAGGTTCTCAAGCTGCCCGTTTCGGAAAGCTTCATGGTGCAAATGATCGCGGCCATCGTCATGCTGATCGTCACGCCGATCGCTGGGGCGCTCTCCGACCGCTACGACCGCAAAACGTTGCTGGTCGGGTCGCTTGGCGCCTACCTGGTGGCGATCTATCCGCTCTATGCGTGGGTCGTGGCGGCGCCGTCCGTGCCGCGGCTCCTCGTCACGCAGATCGTGATCGGCGTGCTCAGCGCAACCTTCCTCGGCGTCTATTGCACCACGCTTGCCGAGATGTTCCCCAAGCGCACGCGTGCAACGTCGCTCGCCGTGGTCAATAACGTCGTTGTCCTGATCTTTGGCGGCTTTGCACAGACCTTCGTGACGTGGCTCATCGCGCTCACGGGCTCGCCGCTGGCGCCGGTGCTCTATGTGATGATCGGCATTGCGCTCAGTCTCGTGGCGGTCATGGCGCTCAAGCCTGGCCATTTCAGGCAGCGTAGCGCGAACACCGCTCAAACCGCTGGATGAAGCTGTGGCGACCGGCGCGTGGCGTGATGCGAACCACGCCTCATGTCACCTTCCGGTCGTCAGCACTCCGCCGCCGTCCGACTCTGACTGCGCGCTCTGCGCGTTCTCCACGCGTTCGATCCGCACTCGCATCGACCGTGCATCCGTCAAACCCAGGGTCTTCGCCGCAGCATAAGAGAGATCGATGATGCGGCCTTTGACGTACGGTCCGCGATCGTTGATGCGCACGACAACCGACTTTCCGGTTGCCATCGACCTGACGCGCACATAGCTGCCGAGTGGCAATGTGCGATGCGCAGCCGTCAATGCGCCGGGATCGAAGCGTTCGCCGTTGGCGGTCTGACGCCCCTGGAATTTCTCCGCATACCAGGATGCCTCGCCGGACTGCACCACCTCGTGCCGCGCGTGGCAGGCGTCCGCAGTACATGCAGACTGTTTGGTCGCGATCTGTCCGCAGGCCGCAAACAGGGCGCAGATTGCGAAGACTCCCAGATAGCGGAGCGATGACGTCAAAGACCCCATGTCAGTCGATGAGCGAGGGTTAAGCGTTTTCAAGAGTTCTGCGCAATTCGCGTGCCCGGGCAATCCAGAATCGTCGCAATTTTTCCGGTTTCCTGCAATGGGCCCGCAAGTCCGGCCCTCATTTCGCCGGAGGTGGCGAACCCGGACAAAGCCCCTCCGCTCGGAGGAAGGGCTTCGCCAACGCCATGAATTACTGACCGAAGTAGATTGGCTTCAAGCCGTCACCAGCCGCGGCCGTGGGCGCACCGGACGCCGACGCCCCGCCAACCGCCCCGCCGTAACTGGTCCCGCCATTCTGCGCGGCCACGCGCGCTTCGGCGGCCTGGATATCGGCAGGATAGTTTGTGTTGTCGCCGTCACCTGGGCGATAGCCGGCCTGCTCCAGTTGCACGAGTTCCGCGCGGACCTGCTCAGGCGTCACGGCGGTGTTCGATTGCGCGAAAGAAGCAACCGGAGCCGACGCAATGATAAGGATAACGAATGTTTGACCAAGCGATTTCATGATGGGCTACCTCGAAAATTGTCATGTGGGGTGCATCAAGCTTTCTTGTCTGCACAAAAAAGCCGCTTCACTTCGCTTATTTCCTCCTCTATCGAACGAGGTCCTGCTCGAAGCGGGCACCTTCGCTTCGAGCAGGACCGGGTCGAAATCATGCGCAGGCGCAATATGCTCTCGCTCTGTTTATCCTGCGCCCCCGATCGCCTCCGTCAGTCGATGGAGGCCAGATGTGGGTAGCTCATCCTTCGTTTAGCGTCCGCCACGTGCTTGTTCGTACTGCCCTGCGTTGCGCATGCGATCCGCCTGACATGCGGGCTGCACCGTGATTGCGTTGCCACCATGCATGGTGATCGAAATTGCGCAGAAGATCGGCCCGGCGATGCTCACGAAGGTAGTGCGCCGTCACGCCAGCCAGGGCGACAACAAGCACGAGCGCGCCGGCAGCGGTACACAGCCACGTTGGGTCCACGTCAGCCTCCCCGGTTTCATCGGTCGCTGGTCGCTCAGCCGTGGTAGTAGCCGTCGTTGACGGAGTTTTCCAGCACACCGTCGACATACACGGCGACAGGGTCGCCGTCGGCGGACGTAAGGAGCGAGCCGGGGTGCGAGCCGATGACTTTATTCCGCCCGCCTTGAACCCTGGCCATTGCCTCGTGATCGAGTTCTGCCGACTTCTGAAGATCGTGGATGGTCAACGTAGTCATGATGGGTCTCCTCGGAGAGGACGGTTGCAGGAAGCGTCAAGCGGCCAGCCACCCGCCGCTTGAGGCACACTATGCAGATGTCATGCCATCGGGGCACAATCCGCGCAAAGCCCGGCCCACCGTGCAGCGCGAAGAGGCGAGTTTGGGCGCGGCCATCACGTGGCTGAACGATTGTTGGGGAATCGCCGACAGGCCGGCCGCGTCGCGCGGCACTCGGCCGCCTGCGGCCGTCCGTGGGCAGCCGAACCTGGCGCTGAACGGCCGATTGATGCGTCAGGTGTCACAGGGGGGCGGTCTTGTGCAATGCACGACCGCCAGTCGATCTCCGCCTGGTCCGGAGGGAACGATGTGGATCTTCCGTGTTCATGAGCCCCGCCTCGGAGGCCTCCGTATTCGGGAATGGCGCCGCCAGGTGCGCCTGACCGTCGCGCTTCTCGTTCTGTTGCTCGCTGGCGCCGCCACTGGACTGGCCCTGCTCGACCAGTCCAGCGCACCCGTCTCCGACAAGGTTTTTACGGCCCTTTGGGACGGCTTCAATCTCGTCACGACACTCGGTGACTTCACGGAGTTCAATCAGAGTCAGAAGACCTTCATGCTGCTGGCCATGTCCGCGACGATGGTGATCGGCGGATTCGCGGTTTCCCGGCTCACCGGCATGCTATCGAGCGACGATGTGATGGCTTATCGGGAGAACAGGCATATGGAACGCAAGCTCGAACGTTTGGCGAATCACGTTGTGGTGGTGGGATTTCATTCGCTTGGCGAACTGGTCGCAAACCGCCTGCGCGAAGCGGGTCAGACGGTGCTCGTCGTCGTGGGCGATCACGAGCAGGCTCACCGGGCGGCGGATCGTGGACTGATGGTGGTCCTGGGGCCGCCAGACGTATTCGACGACGTGCTCAAGCGCGCGCGGCTCGAAAGCGCCAAAGCGCTGATCGTGACAACGCCCGACAGCAACAACAATCTGGCGATCACGCTGCTGGCGCACACGCTCAATGCTTCGCTTGCGATTGTCGTGCCCAGCGAAAACCCCTTGAGAAAAGGGCTATTCGAAAGCGCAGGAGCATCCGACGTCATCATCGGCGAGGAGCTCGTGGCGAATGCGCTGGTCGGCAAGCTCACGGACCGGGCGGCGGCAACGGCGGCGCGACCTCCTCGTTCGTAGTGGTTGGCGTGCTCACGCGCCCTCTTCCAGCACGAGCAGATTCTCATGTGAAAAGCCGAGCGCGACGCGCTGACCGCGTTGCGGCAATGCGTGGTTCGGGTCGTTGAAAACGTCCAGCGAAACAACGGCTTCCTTCACGCGCGCGCGGATACGCACCACCGCACCGAGAAAGTCGATGTCCTCGACGGTCGCCGCGAGCGAATTACGGCCGGCCGCTGGCGCTTCCAGACGGATCGCCTCCGGCCGCACCGCGAGCAGGCGCGCGCGGCCGGCGTCGTCGGCGGGCAGGGGCTGCGAGGTGGTGAGCACCTGGCCGTCGACCGCGATGCGCCCCGTTGCCGGATCGACGATCGTTCCCGGCAACAGGTTCAGCGTGCCGACGAACGACGCCACGAAGCGCGTGCGCGGGAAGTTGTAGATCTCGGCAGGCGTGCCCACCTGCTCCACGCGCCCCTCGTTCATCACGACAATGCGATCGGAGATCGACAGCGCTTCCTCCTGGTCGTGCGTGACGAAAATCGATGTGATGCCAAGCTCGCGCTGCAGCGCACGGATATCCTGGCGCAGCGAAATGCGGATTTTCGCGTCGAGCGCGGATAGCGGCTCGTCGAGCAGCAAGACCTCCGGTTTGCCGGCAATGGCGCGCGCGAGCGCGACACGCTGCTGCTGGCCACCGGAGAGCTGCCACGGGTAGCGCTCGCCGAAAAGCGGGAGCTTGATGAGCGCCAGCATCTCTTCCACGCGCTTGTCGATTTCGCTTTGCGCGCGGCCCGCGACTTTCAGGCTGAAGCCGATGTTCCCGGCAACGGTCATGTTCGGAAACAGCGCGTACGACTGGAACACCATGCCGATTTTGCGCGCTCGCGTGCGCAGCCGCGTGACGTCCTTTCCCGCGATGCGGATGGCGCCGCGAGTCGGATCCTCGAAGCCTGCGATCATGCGCAGCACCGTGGTCTTGCCGCAACCCGAGGGCCCGAGAAATGTGATGAACTCGCCGCGCTCGATCTGCATGTCGAATTGATGCAGCGCCGTATGCATGCCGAACGATTTGTGCAGATTCTCTATTTCGAGGAATGCCATGAATGATGTCCTGGTGCATCAGGATTGGTGAGCCGCCGCCGCGCGCACGGAGCCAAAGACCTGAATCAGGCCCATCGACGCCCATGTGACGACGAACGCGATGATCGCGAGCGCGGACGGTTCATAGGCGCGGTTCGCGCCGATCAGCTGCAGATAAGGGCCGAACGCCGGGCGGTCGAGCAGGCTCGCCATCGTGAACTCGCCGATCACGACGGCGAAGGTCAGGAACGCGCCCGAGAGAATGCCCGAGCGGATGTTCGGGAAGATCACCTTGAAGAGGATCGTGGGCCAGCCGGCGCCGAGCACTTCCGCCGCTTCGGTGAGCGTGCGCACGTCGACCGCGCGCAGGCCGGCATCGACCGAGCGATACATGTAGGGCAGCGCCAGCGTCACGTAGCCGAATGCGAGCAACAGGTCGGTCGCGCGCTCGTTGCCGGTCATCGGCAGCCACGAACTGCTGTTGTAGAGGCGCAGATAGCCGAACACGATCACGATCGCCGGGATCACGACCGGCAGCAGCGTGATGAACTCGACCACGGGGCGCAGCTTCGGCAGCCGCAGTTGCACCCAGTAGGCGGTCGGCACGACGAGCAGCACGCCGATCACGATCGTCACGAACGCCATCAGCACGGAATAGCCGAACGACGCCTGGAAGCTCGGGTCGCCCAGCACGACCTTGTAGGCGTCGAAGCTGTACGTGCCGCGCCGCATGCGCAGGCTGAACTCGAAGGTCGCGAAGAGCGGGATCAGGAAATACAGCGTGCCGACGACAATCGCGATCCATGCGCCTAGCCGGGATGACTTGTTCATCGACGTCCCCTTTCGGCGCGCGCACGCAGCCAGAGATAGCCGCCGTTCGAGAGCCCCGTGATCACGACCATACCGAGCGCGAGCGCATAGCCGAGATTCTGGTTGTGCAGCACGTCGCCGCGCACCTGCGCATAGAGGAGGATCGTCACGATGTTCAGCGAACTGCCGGTCAACGCATATGCGGTGGCGACCGCGCCGAACGCGTTGGCGAACAGCAGCAGCGCGCCGCCGAGCACGCTCGGCCACAGCACTGGCAGCGCAATGAGGCGCCAGTAGTGCCACGCGGTGCCGCCCAGGCAGTCGCATGCCTCGCGCCACTCGCGCTTCAGGCCGTCGAGCGCGGGCGTGATGATCAGGACCATTAATGGAATTTCGAAGTAAAGGTAGGTAATCGTCAGCCCCCAGAAACTGAGGATGCTGAAGCCTGTGGCGTAGAGGTTCACGTGCGCGTAGCGGTGCAGCAGCATCGTGACGAGGCCCACGCGCCCGAGCGTGCAGATGAACGCGAACGCGAGCGGCACGCCCGCGAAATTCGACGCGACGCCGGAGAAGGTCAAGAGCGTCGGCCGGATCCAGCCCGGCAGCCGGCCGAGCACCGCGGCCCACGCGAGCAGCAGGCCGATGATCGCCCCACCCGCCGCCGACGCCGTGCTTACCTTTATGCTGATCCAGTACGCACTGAGCACCTCCGGCTCGAAGAGCTGCCGGAAGTTGTCGAGCGTGAACCGGCCCTGCGTATTCTGGAACGCGCCGGCCATCAGGTACACGGTCGGCGCGATCAGGAACAGCAGCGTGAAAATGAAGAATGGCGCGACGCCTAGCAACGACAGGTAGCGCGCCGCGCCGGAGGGGCGCTTCGCATGCGGAGCGTGTTCCGGCGGCACGGCGAGATCAGGCCCGTTGGGCTCCACGTTGGATACAGTGCTCATAGGGCTTTCCGGAACGAGGCGTGAGCGATGGAATGCGTGCGAAAGTGGCGGCTGGCGCGCGAGCGCGGATCACCGCCTCGCGCATCGCCATCCGCATGCGTGCTTACTTGACGTTCGCGCCTACGACGCTATCCCACTGCTTCGTCACGGCCGCTTTGGTCGCGTCCTGCTGCTGCAGCGTCGGGAACACGGCCGATTTGTAGGCTGTGGCGGGCGGCAGCTTCGCCAGCAGCGCGGCGGGCACCTTCTTCTGCGCGGCAAGCTCGTTGTAGCGGATCGGGTGGCAATAACCGGCGAGCCAGCCGAGCTGCCCTTCGTCCGAATAGAGATACTCCATCCACAGCTTCGCGGCGTTCGGGTGAGGCGCGTAGGCGCTGATGGCCTGCACGTATACGCCCGCCACCACACCCGTCTTCGGCACGACGACCTCGACCTTCGGATTGCCCTTGAGCGTGTCGCGGTCGGCCAGCGCGTTGTAGTCCCAGCGCACGAGGATCGGCGTCGTGCCCTGCGCAACGGAGGCGGCCTTGCCGATCACCGGCACGAAGTTGCTGTTCTTGTTCAGGTTGGCGAAGAACTGGAGACCCGCCGCCTCGGCCTTGCTCGCGTCCCCCTTGGCCGACGACAGGCCGGCCGCGTAGACGGCCTGGATTGCCTGGTTCGACGCGCGCGGGTCCCCGGCCAGCGCCACCGCATTCTTGTACTCCGGCTTCTGCAGATCGCTCCAGTCGGCCGGAGCCTTGTCGATCATGTCCGCGTTGACTTCGAACGAAAGGACACCGTAGTAGTCGCCGTACCAGTAGCCATCGGCGTCCTTCGAGTCGTTCGGAATCGACTTCCAGGTCGACACCCTGTACGGCTGCAGCAGGCCATCCGCCTTTGCCGACGGGCCGAACGACAGCCCCACGTCGATCACGTCCGGCGCCTGCGGACCCTTGTTGCCCTTGTTCGCCTTGATCGCCTCGATCTCATCGCCCGAGCCTGCATCCGGATTCAGCTCATTGACCTTGATCCCGTACTTCGCCTTGAAGGCTTCGATCATCGGACCATAGCCGCACCAGTCGTGCGGGAGTGCAATGACCGTCAACTGACCTTCCTGCTTCGCGGCGGCAACCAGCGCGTCGGACGGCGCTGCATTCGCGCTGCCAACGCCCATGGAGGCCAGTACAGCGGCGCCTGCCGCCGACAGCAAACCAAAACGGCTTGAACTCATCCGATTCATAGCATTTCCCATCCTTTGCCGAAATTAACGTGTGGTGAAAAACAGCAAGCAAATTGGCGCACGCCTGCAGGCTGCCGCTAATGCCCTTTTCCGGTGCATCAACCGAGGCGTAAGGCGCGCCAGATCGTAATGGCGCAATGAGTCAGATTTGTGTCAGCGATTCTGCCCGAAGGGAAAAGGCATTGAAACTAGAGGCATGTGTCTATATTGTCTTATTGCGGACTTTATTTTATCGACCTTTATGGCTGTTCATTACATCCGGTAAGAATAATTCGACGAAAGAAATTTCCATTAAGTTTATTGGTAAGAAAAATTCTGTAAACGAAAATGCCGATAATCGAATAATTGATAAGAACGTCTACTTAATAGATTAATAATCGGAAATTAGCCTGTCGTCGGCATGATCGACTCATGCCAGAAAAGCGCAGCTTCGGGTTATCCGTCGCCGCCGCCTCTTGGACAACAAGGAAAATATTTCGATGAAGAAGTCCGCCATTTCTGTAGCTATCCTTAGTGTTTCTGGATTCTCGACCCAGGTGTTCGCGCAGAACTCCGTGACCTTGTACGGTCTCATCGACGCGGGGATTCAATACACCCACAATTCGGGCGGTCAAAGCTCGCAAATCTCGATGACGAGCGGCAATCTCTCGGGTTCCCGCTGGGGCTTGAAGGGCAGCGAAGATCTCGGCGGCGGTCTGGCGACGGTCTTCACGCTCGAAAGCGGTTTCAACGTGGAGACCGGCAAGTCGGGGCAAGGAAGCCGCCTGTTCGGACGTCAGGCGTTCGTCGGGCTGCAGGACGGCCAGTTCGGCACGCTGACAGCCGGGCGCCAGTACGACCCGCTCACCGACCTCGTGCAGCCCATTCAGGGCGATAACTTCCTTGGCGGAATGTTCTCGACGCCGGGCGACATCGACAACGCGGACAATACAGCACGCTTTAACAGCGCGATCAAATGGGCAAGCCCCTCATGGGCCGGCCTGAAGACGGAATGGATGTACACGTTCGGTGGCGTTGCCGGCTCGCAGGGCTCGGGTCAGACCTGGAGCGGCGCGCTTTCGTACGGTCAGGGTCCGCTCGGCCTCGCGGCCGGCTTCATGCATATCGACAACGGCAATGCCGTGCTGTCGACCCGCGGCACGACGACATCCGACTCGCTCTTCACCACGTCGGTCAACGACGCCTATTCGTCGGCCCGTTCCATCAATATTGCGCGCCTGGGCGGCAACTACGCCATCGGTGCCGTCACGCTCGGCGGCTACTACAGCTTCGCGCAGTACGTGCCGGATGCGAGCTCGTCCTTCACGACGGCGCAAAAGTACAACACCGGTTCCGTATACGCACTGTGGCAGATCTCCCCCGTGCTGACGACCGAAATTGGCTATACGTATATGAAGTCGAGCGGCGATTCGTCGGCGAAGTACAACCAGTTTGCGCTGGGCGCCGACTATGTCATCAGCAAGCGCACCGACTTCTACGCAGTGGGCGGTTACGGGCACGCGAGCGGCGACAATGGCGAGGGCACCGCGCAGGCTGTGATCGGTTCGACCGAGATCGACTCCGGCAAGAGCTCGCAAGCGATCGTGATGATCGGCATGCGCCACAAGTTCTAAGTGCGCTGGCGGTCATGATGGTCGGCAGAGGCCAGACCATCATGCTGCATGCCTCGTGGTGGATCGCGCGGCGATTCGAGCATCGATTGCCGCGCGCGTCAGCGTACCTCGGGCTTGCCGTGTCCACGGCGATCTCATGATAAGGAACGGTGCGGTCAATTCGAACCGTCGAATAACATGTATTTCTTCGCGTTATTCATTCACTGTAATAATTCAATGAAGCCAATCGCCAAATATTCCTGAAAATTACTATCGAGACACGAAAAATAGCGCATTTTATTCATCGCATGAATTCTCATAACGTCTTGTTTCTACCGCATATTTCGGTCTCTCGGTGTGCGGGAGTAATAAACCGGAACAGGTAAGACAATGTTAGTCAGTAATCGTGGCATGCATGCCACAATTTCTGAAATTAATGGCCTATATCGCGTTATGCTCCGCGCTCGCTCGCTTTCGAGCGAAATACAAAGCAATGGAGTCACGATGAAAAAGAACACCCTATCCGCTCTCGCAGTCGCTGCAGCCTCTTTCGCGAGTACGGCACACGCACAAAGCTCGGTTACGCTTTACGGTTTGATCGACGCTGGCATTCTGTACACGAGCAATCAGCAGGGCAGCTCGAACGTGCAACAGTCGAGCGGCGCGCTCAACGGCAGCCGTTGGGGCCTGCGCGGCAGCGAAGACCTGGGCGGCGGCCTCAAGACGATCTTCGTGCTTGAGAACGGCTTCAGCATTTCGACTGGCGCGGCGAAGCAAAATAGCCGCATGTTTGGCCGCCAGGCGTTCGTTGGTCTTTCGAGCGAACAGGCCGGCACGGTCACGCTCGGTCGTCAGTACGACAGCGTCGTCGACAACCTGGGCACGCTGTCGCTGAACGGCACGCAGTACGGCGGCACGCTCGCTGCGCACCCGTACGACAACGACAACCTCAACAACTCGTTCCGCGTGAGCAATTCGCTCAAGTACCAGAGCGTGAACTACGGCGGCCTCAAGTTCAACGCGCTGTACGGTTTCTCGAACGACGCAGGCGGCTTCGCGAGTAACCGCGCATACAGCCTCGGCGCTACGTACGCGTTCGGCGGCCTCACGGCAGGCGCGGGCTATCTGCAGCTCAACAACGCGGGTTCGACCATCAACAGCAGCGGCGCGGTCAGCGACGACGCCACCTTCACCGCTTCGCGTCAGCGCACCTACGGCGCGGGCCTGAACTACGCGTTCGGCGCGGCCAACGTGGGCTTCGTGTTCACGCAAACGCAACTGAGCAATCTCACGGCCATCAACTCCGCGAACGCGGGTACGACGACTTCGTTCGCTGGCGACAGCGCGCGCTTCGCCAACTACGAAATCAATGGCCGCTACGCGTTTACGCCTGCGTTCACGGTGTCGGGCGCCTATACGTACACGGACGCGAGCCTGGAAGGCGTGAATCCGAAGTTCCATCAGTTCACGCTGCAAGGCGACTACGCGCTCTCGAAGCGCACCGACCTGTACGCCGAAGCCGCGTACCAGCGCGTGGTGGATGGCGAAGGGAAGATCCATGCGGACATCATGGGCGTTTCCGCGTCGGATTCGAACTCGCAAGCCGTGGCGACCGTGGGTATCCGCCATCGCTTCTAACGCGGCCGCGCATGATCCGTCGCCTGTAGCGCGGCAACGAGCGCAAGACCGGATCGCCGCTTAAGCCGCGCTCCGGCATGGGCAGACTACCGCTTCGGCGTTAGCCTGCCCATTTGCTTTCCAGGCGTACCGCGCCGCAGCGCTAACCCCAGCGCCTGCTGGTCCGCGCGCTAAGCGAGCGCGTCAAGCCATCGCCTGGCGGCTTGCAGGTCCGCCGTTCCGAAACCCTCCGTGAACGATTCATAAACCGGGGCGAGGATCTCCCGGGCTTCACGCACGCTTCCCGCTTGCGCGCGAAGCGCTGTGAGGCTCAACGCCGCGCGAAGTTCGAGTGATCTGGCGCCCCGGCGGCGGGCGATCGCCATGGCTTCGCTGAAATTCGCGTGTGCCGCATCACGGTCCGCGACTGCGACGCACGAAAGCCCCGCGGGGAGCAGCGACAACTCGCCTTTGAGCCGATACAACTCGGGCTCGTGATACCGCTCGTCCGACGTTTCGCAAGCCGCGATGGCTTCGGCCAGCGCATGTTGCCCGGCGTCGGGCAAACCCGCCGTGGCGTAAGTTTCGGCCAGCAACGCCAGAAAGTACGAGCGGCCAAGGCGAGCGCCGGTCGCTTCGTAGTCGGTGAGGCCGCGACGCACTTGCGCAATGCCCTCCTCCTTTTCTCCTGCCTCGGATAGCGCCCAGCCGTGGAGCATGGTGGCCCACGCGAGAATCATGGGAAAGCCCTGCTCCGTCGCAAGCGCGATGGCGGCCTCGGCGCAGGCACGAGTTTGTGCAGGCTCGCGACGCAACTGATGAAGCTCGGCCTTGAAGATGAGCGTTTGTCCGAGGCTGACCAGATCGTGTATCGAGCGGGCACGACTGATCGCTTGTTCAGCATGCTTGAGTGCCGTGTCGGGGTAGCCCCTATGCCAGACAACGAGCCCCAGGCTGCCTTCGCCCACGCTGCGCGGGTCTCGCCCATGCGCAAAAATCTCTTCATCGAACGACCCGGCGTCCTGCAACGACGATTCCCCCACGCCAGCAAGGTACGTATGCGCAGCGGCAACGTCACCGAGCCTGAACAAGCTCATGCCGAGCAGATAATGCGCTTCCATCACTTGCGTGGGATTGGCCGCGCGCTCTGCCAGCGCGAGCAGCCGCTCACCGATTTCCTTAGCCGTTTTATATTCCGCGCTGAGCTGATAGAACATCCGCAGACCGGTTTGAACGCGGAACAGATGCGGCGTTCGCCCAGGTTGCCTGCACAGATCCAGCGCACGCGAATACGTCGCTTCCACGTCGCGCGACGCCCATCCTCTCGCGGCCATCAAGACCGGCCCGATAGCAAGCCGCAACGCGAGTTCACGATCGGCGCGTTCGGGCGTCTCGGGCGAGCCCGAGAGTAGATCCAGCGCCATGCCAAGCTGGCGGAGCGCTTCATCGGTAGCCGAACGTTGCCACGCCTGCTGACCGGCGCACTGCAGATATTCGACCGCCTTCGCTACGTTTCCGCTGAGGCTATAGTGATGCGCGAGCTCGTTCCAGTAGTCCTTGAGACGTTCATGGAAAAGCGTCTCCAGCGCCTCGCCGATGCGTGCGTGCAGAAGCCGGCGCCGCTCGGCAAGCATGGAACCGCCTGCCACTTCCTGCGTCAATGCATGCTTGAAGCCATATTCCACCTCCGGAAAAGCGGGTTGCTCGTAAATGAACTCGCCCGCTTCCAGACGCGACAAACTCGCGTACAGTTCGTCGTCCGGCAGGTCGACGACAGACTGGACCAGATTGGCCGGGAACGTCTTTCCGATCACCGCGAGCGTCTGCAACAACGCTTTGTCTGCGGCTTGCAGCCGATCGATACGCGCGGCGAGTACGCCCTGCACCGTGGTCGGGATATGCAGCGCGACCGGCGCCGCTTCCATGCGGTAATGCCCGGGCGCTCCCACGAGTACATTTTCTTCTGCCAGCGTTTGTACGACCTCCTCAATAAAAAACGGATTGCCTTCCGTTTTGTCGAGAACATGCTGTTTGACAGCAAGAAGCGTTGGATCGTCGCCGACGAGCGCGCTGATCAGCCCCTGTGCATCGGCACGACCCAGCGGCTCCAGCGTCAGTTGCGCATATCCGGCGCGATCGCCCCAATCGTGCTGATATTCCGGGCGATAGTTCAGCAGCAACAGAAGGTGCGCGCTCGATACGCGCTCAACCAGATAAGCGAGGAAGGCCTGCGTCTCGCTGTCGAGCCACTGCAGGTCCTCGAACACCAGGACGACGGGTTCGTGCGCGCTTTCGCGCACGAAGAGTTGCACGATGGCTTCGAACGTGCGGTCGCGCCGAATCTGCGAATCCATCTGCGCAAGGGCCGGACTGGTTTCGCCGACCCCGAGGAGATGGAGCAAATAAGGCAGCCCGTCCTCGAGCTTGCGTTCGAGGGAAAGCACACGGCCAGTCACCTTTTCGCGGCTGCGCCGTTCGTCGTCTTCCGAGGTGATCTGAAAGTAATTCTTCAGCAATTCGATGAGCGGCAAATACGCGAACGACTTGCCGTGCGAGACCGAGAACGTCTCCACCACGGCGCAGCCTTTTAGCGCCGCACGTTTGAACTCGTGAAAGAGCCGCGATTTCCCCACGCCCGCTTCGCCAACCACGCCGACGATGCTGCATTGCCCAGCTCGGGTCGTATCGAGCGCCGCGCGCAACGTCCCGAGTTCAGGCTCGCGTCCGACGAAGCGTGCGAGCCCTCGCCGCTCGGCCACCTGGAGACGTGTGCGCAGCACGCCGGGCCCCTGCACCTCATACACGGCAAGCGGCTCGGCCACGCCCTTGACCTGCGTCTGCCCCAAGGACTTGAACTCGAAATAGCCCTCGGTCAGCCTGTAGGTGGACTGGCTCACCAGGATCGATGCCGGCGTCGCAATGGCCTCCATGCGCGAGGCGATATGGATCGTGTTGCCGACCGGGTCATAGTCCGCTTGCAAGTCGTTCTTGTGAATGGACCGCATGAGCACTTCGCCGGTGTGGATCCCCACGCGTATCTGCAAGGGAATGCCGCGCTCGAGGCGAATGCGGTCGCTATGACGGCGCATGGCCTGCTGCATTCTGAGCGCCGCATAGAGCGCGCGCTGCGCGTGGTCCTCGTGTGCGATCGGCGCGCCAAACAAGGCGAGAATGCCGTCGCCGAGCAATTTCGCTACAAAGCCCTCGTAATGGTGGACGGCCTCCATCATCAATTCGAGGACGGGCGCGATCAGCCGGTGCGCCTCTTCCGGGTCCAGCCCGTAGATGAGGGCAGTCGAGCCGGCCATGTCCGCAAACAGTGCGGTAATCGTCTTACGTTCGCTGAGCGCTTTGCCGCGTGCTTCGAGAGCCGCCTGCGCTGCGTGGATCTGCTCGGCCAGGTGCGAAGGCGTGTAATCGGCAGGGGATGGGAGCGGCGCAGTGCGCGCGACCTGGGTGCCGCACTGCTCGCAAAATCGCGCGCCCTCGCGGCATTCGAAGCCACAATTTGTGCAGCGCATATAGCCCCTGATCTCGAGAGACGCCCTCCGTGGCAATTACCATTAAAAGCTCAATCTATCGAGGCATCAAGCTGGCTCGCGAGCTCGTTCAAATCGTCCACGACGAAGTCCCACGCCTGCTGGGCGTTCAGGTCCGTTTTCTGATCGGGTCCGTGCTCGGTCGGCCGCACGACGAATGCGGTCGAAAGACCGAGCCGGCGCGCCGCGGCCAGGTCGCCGTTGTGCGCCGCGACGAGGCACAGTTCGGCTGGCGCGAGACCCAGAATGTCCACCGTCTCGCTGTACACCTGCGGCGAGGGCTTGTACGCGCGCACCACTTCGGCGCCGAGAATGGCGTCCCACGGCAAACCAGCGCGCTTCGCCATATCCACCATGAGCCGGATATTTCCGTTGGACAAAGGCGCGATGATGAACCGGCGCTTGAGGCGGTTCAATGCCGGGACCGAATCTGGCCACGGATCGAGACGATGCCAGGCCAGGTTGAGTTCGTCGATCTCGGCGTCTGTCGCCCCGGTGATGCCGCTGCGTTTCAGTACTTTCACGAGGTTCTCGCGATGCAGAACGTCGAGGCGCACATAGGGCCTGCGCCCGCTGCGGATTTCCTCCATCGCGGGCGAATACTCGCGTCGCCAGATGTCGGCGAACTCGAAGGCATCGAGATGCGG
Organism: Paraburkholderia acidiphila; assembly: GCF_009789655.1. Taxonomy (GTDB): domain Bacteria; phylum Pseudomonadota; class Gammaproteobacteria; order Burkholderiales; family Burkholderiaceae; genus Paraburkholderia; species Paraburkholderia acidiphila. The sequence continues at coordinate 1,058,652 of NZ_CP046910.1, read as the reverse complement.
CGCGTGGCGCTGCAGAAACGCGGCGGCTTCTCTCGCAACCCCGCTTCGCCAGTCCACCACGGTGCCGAAGACGTCGAATACGAGGGCCTTGATTTCGGTGGGCTTGGTCATAGGGGACAGAATCGGCGGTTGATCGGAGGCCGACCGGCAAAGGCGGCGCAACGCTCATTGAAACACTAGAAACGCAAACTCGCTTAAACGCCGCGCCACTGCGCGCGCTTCAAGCCGCCTGGGCCTCCAGCTCGCGCCCGGGAATCGCGGCGAGCAGCGTGCGCGTGTACGGATGCCGCGGCGCGCGCCAGATGTCCTGATGGTCCCCGCTCTCGACGATCTTGCCCTGTTGCATCACGTGCACCCGGTCGGCGATATAGCGCACGACCGAAAGATCGTGCGAGATGAAGAGCATCGAAAGCCCCAGTTCGCGCTTGAGTTCGACGAGCAGATTGAGAATTTGCGCCTGGATCGAAACATCCAGCGCCGATACCGGCTCGTCGCAGATCAGCAATGCGGGCTCGAGCACGAGCGCGCGCGCGATGCCGATGCGCTGACGCTGGCCGCCGGAAAACTCATGCGGAAAGCGCGCGAGCGCCGCCGCGGGAAGACCCACGCGCTCGAGCGCCGACCGAACGCGCGCACGGCGCGCCGTCGCGTCGCTCATGCCATTCACGGCCAGCACGGCTTCGAGAATATCGCCCACGGCGCGGCGCGGGTTCAGCGATGCATAGGGATCCTGAAAGACCATCTGCACCTTGCGCCGCAAAGGCCGCAACGCGCGCTCGCGCAGCGCGACAAGATCCGTGCCGTCGAGCGCGATCGAGCCGGTCGCAACCGGCGCGAGACGCAGGATCGCGCGCGATAACGTGGACTTGCCGCAGCCCGATTCGCCCACGAGCCCGACCGACTCCCCCCGGCCAATTTCGAACGAGACGCCGTCTACCGCGTGCAGCGGCGGCGCGCCACGGCGCTGTGGGTACGCGACGCGCAGATCGCGCACGGCGAGCAGCGGCGTTGCGTCCGCCGCCCGCGCGCCAGGCGCTGCACGCTCGGGCACCTTGCGCGGCACCACCACGAAGCCGCCCTCCTCGCCGGCCCGATCCGCCGGTGCCGTGTGACGGATTTCCGGCAAGGTCCACGAGCGGTAGTGCAGATCGTCGGCCAGATTGAGCGAAGCGCTCAGGAGCCCTTGCGTATAAGCGTGACGAGGCTGCGCAAAGAGGTCCTGAGTCGGCGCTTCCTCGACCTTGCGCCCGGCCAGCATCACCGCTACGCGGTCCGCATGGTCGGCCACGACGCCGAGGTCGTGCGTGATCAGCAGGAGCGACATCGACAGCTCGCGGCGCAGCGTGCCGAGCAGTTCGAGAATGCGCGCCTGGATCGTCACGTCGAGCGCGGTGGTGGGTTCGTCGGCAATCAGCAGACGGGGGCGGCACGCCACGGCCATCGCGATCATCACGCGCTGGCGCTGGCCGCCCGATAGCTCGTGCGGGTAGTCGTCGAAGCGGCGCTGCGGCTCGGGAATGCGCACGAGATCGAGCAATTCGACGGCGCGAGCATGAGCGGCCCGACGCGACAGCGCCTCGTGCTGGCGCAGCGTCTCGACCACCTGCTCGCCGACCGAAAGCACCGGATTGAGCGACGTCATCGGCTCCTGAAAGATCATCGAGATCTGCTTGCCGCGCAACGCGCGCACCGCTTTGGGCGGTAGTCCCAGCAGCTCGCGCCCTTCGAAGCGCACGCTACCCGTCACGCGCCCGGGCTCGGGAACGAGCTGCATGAGCGCAAGCGCCGTAGCGGATTTGCCGCTGCCCGACTCGCCCACCAGCGCGAGCGTCTCGCCCGCCGCGATGTCGAAGCTCACGCCGCGCACCGCTTCGTGCGCCCCAAAATTCACGCGCAAATCGCGTACTTCAAGCAGTTGGCTCACGTGACACCTTTACGGTCGCGGCCGTTGCCGCGGATTGAGGGCCTCGGTCAGGCCGTCGCCGAGCAGATTGAGGGCGAGCACCGCGAGCACGATGGCCGCGCCGGGAATCGCCGTGAGATACCAGGCCGTGCGCAGCGAATCGCGCCCGGCGCCGATCATCGCCCCCCAGCTCATGACATTGGGGTCGCCCATGCCGAGGAAGGACAGCGACGATTCGACCAGAATGGCGCTCGCCACCATGACCGAAGCCGTGACGATCACCGGCGGCAACGCATTGGGCAGAATCTCGCCAACAATGATCCGCGTATTGCCGAACCCCTGGCTGCGCGCTGCGAGCACGAAGTCCGAGCTTCGCAGCGTGCGGAATTCCGCGCGCACGATACGCGCGACCGTGGGCCACGACGCAATGCCGATGGCGAGCGCGATGACCACCACGTTGGGCCGCCCGATCGCGACCAGCACGATTACCAGCAAAAAGGACGGCACGGTCTGGAACAGCTCGGTGAGGCGCACGAGCGCATCGTCGATCAGTCCTCCGAAATAACCGCCGATCGCCCCCACCAGCGTGCCGATCACGAGCCCGATGCCGGCCGACGCCGCGCCGATCAGCAGCGACACGCGCGCACCATGCGCAATGCCGGCCGCTACGTCGCGCCCGAGCGAATCGGTGCCGAGCCAGAACTGCGGGTCGCTGCCCGGCCATTCGAACGGGCCGCCCACCATGTCGAGCGGGTCGCCTGGGTAGAGCCGCGGCGCGAGCACGGCAAGCACCACGAATGCGGCGAGCAGCACGAGGCCGGCGCACGCCGAAGGATTGCGCACCAGCGCTCGCCAGAAGGCGTGCCCGGCGCGCTGGGCGGGCGCGCCCTCGCGATCCGCGCCACGGCGGCCAAGCAGCGCGAACGCCAGCTGACGCCGCCATGGCGAACCGTGGCTCGCGGCGGCGCTTCCTGCTTCGACCGGGAGATCCGGCGATTCGAAACTCATTGCGGTTCCTCCGTTATCCGACACGTGGATCGAGCCACGCCTGCAGCAGATCGACTACGACGTTAGCGACGATGACAAGCAACGACGACAGCAGCAGCACCCCCAGCAGCACACTGAAGTCGCGCGCCAGCACCGCATCGAGCGCCAGGCGGCCGAGTCCCGGCCAGCTGAACACCGTCTCTGTCACGGCCGCGCCGCCGAGCAGCGTGCCGAAATGCAGTCCCACGAGCGTGGTGAGTGGAATCAGCGCGTTGCGCAGCACGTGGCGCAACGTGACACGCCACGGATGCAGACCTTTGGCCTGCGCCGTACGCACGAAGTCCTGCCGCTGCACTTCGATCATCGCGGCACGCGTAATGCGCGCGTAGATCGCGACGAAGAAGGTGGCAAGCGTGGCGGCGGGCAGCAACACGTGACGCGCGACATCGGCGACATAGGCGAAACCGTGCAGGTTCGCCCCGATCGTGACGTTGCCGCCGCTCGGCAGCCACCCAAGACGCACCGCGAACAGCACGATGGCGAGCAGGCCGATCCAGAAGCCCGGCGTGGAATAAAACAGCAGCGCGCACACCGACAACACGCGATCGGGCCACTTGCCGGCCCAATGCGCCATCACCGCGCCGAGCACGATGCCTGCGACGAGCGCGAGCGACAGCGCCACGCCCATCAGCAGCAAGGTGTTGGGCAGCCGTGAGAGGATCAGCTGCATGACGGGCATGTCGTAGCGCGGCGAATAGCCCAGGCTGAAATGCGCGAGATGCTTCAGATAGGTCCAGAGCTGCACGAGCAAGGGCTGGTCCAGCCCGAACTTCGCGCGCAGCAGCGTCATGGTTTCCGTCGTCGCGGAGCCGGCTTCGCCCGCGATCACGTCGGCGGCGTCGCCCGGCATCAGCTTGAGCAGGAAGAAGTTGAGGATCACGATGCCGAGCACCGTGGGCAGCGCCTGCCAGGCGGTGCGGCGCAGGATCGTTTGCCAGCGGACGCTTCGGCTCATTGTTGGGCTCCGTCGAATGTTCCTGTGCCCGTCAGGCACTGAGCCAGACATCGGCGAAATTGCCTTCCAGGCCCTGCGCGCTTACGGTGTGATCGTGCACCCTGCGGTTGGCGAGCGTGACCATGCGCGGCGCGACGAGATTGAGGATCGGCAGGTCGCGGTAAACGGTCTGCTGAAACTGCTTGTAGAGGCTCACGCGGCGGCTTTCGTCGATTTCAACCGATGCCGCTTCGAGCAGACGGTCCGCTTCCGGGCTGCTGTAGTGCGGCGCGTTCGAGAACGGCACGCCGGGGCGGATATTCTTCGACCAGTAAAGGCGCTGCACGCCCACGGCCGGATCGAACAGCGTGTTCACGCCGATGCTGGTGAAATCGAACTGACGGTCGGCGTACACGCGCTTGAGGAAGGACGGCAGATCCTGCGAGCGCACCGTGACATCGATCCCCACGCGCGCGAGCGCCGATTTCACATAGCCCGCCTGCCGCTGGTACATGTCGCCGTACGGCAGGTAATCATGCGTGAGCTTGAAGCGCACGCCATCCGCGCCGCGTGGCTTGCCTGCCGCATCGAGCAGCGCCTCGGCCGCGTGCGGGTCGAACGCGTAGGGCGTGATCTGCGCGTCGTGATACGGCGAAGCGGGCGTAATCGGCGTGGGCGAGACATCCGCATAGCCGTACGCCACGGTTTTTTGCACGACCGCCGGATTGATGGCATGCGCGATGGCCTGGCGCACGCGCGGGTCCTTCAGCACGGGATGATCGAGATTGAAATCGATCTCCGACAAGGGCTCGAGGAAGCGGTAGCCACGTGTTTCGGTCACGAGCTGCGGCAATTGCGTGAGGCGCGGCAAGTCGGTGAGCGGCACGGGGTTCTCGCCGCCCAGGTCGAGCGCGCCGGTTTCGAACGCCGCCGAGCGCGCGGCCGGATCGGGAATGACCTTGTACACGAGCGCATCGATATAAGGCTTGCCCGCGTCCCAGTAGTCGGGATTGCGCTCGTAGACGATGCTCGCGCCGCGCGTCCACGACTTGAAGCGAAACGGACCGGTGCCAATGGGCGCGTTGTTGTGCGGGTTCGTGAGCGGGTCGCCCGAAGCGTACAGGTGCTTCGGCACGATCGGCGACTCGCCCGCCGAAAGCGCCTTGAGAAGAAATGGCGCGGGCTTCGACAATTCGATGATGGCCGTGCTGGCGTCGGGCGTCTCTACCTTCGTCACGTTCGCAAAGGTGCTGCGTCCGCGCGGGTGAATCGCCTTGAGCAAATCGACTGAGAACGCCACGTCCGCGGACGTGAACGGCTGGCCATCGTGCCAGCGTACGTTTTGCCGCAGCTTGAACGTATAGCGCAGACCATCGGGGCTCACGGTCCATGCGGTTGCCAGTTGCGGCTGCGGGCGCAGGTCGAAGTCGTAGGCGAGCAAACCCTCCAGCACCTTCGAACTTGCAGCGAGTGCCGGGCCCGTCGTCTGGAAGATCGAGACCAGCACGGGCGGCTCGGGATTGATCAGCACGTTCAGCGTGCCGCCGCGTTTGCGCGTAACAGCGCCCTGGGCGCGGACAAGCGCGGGAAGCCCCGCGGTAGCGGCGGCCGCGCCGCTTGCAATGAGAAATTCTCGACGGGTCAAACGTGACATGCTGATGCGATCCGATATCAATGAGGCTAGACGAGGCCAAACGTTGCGATGGGCGAGAACGGTCAATTCGCGCCGTGGCGACAGTTCTGCAATCGTAGCAACGGCCTCTTCGCGCGCTAACCAAGCGATGCTGCTATCCATATGAACCGGCGCGCCGACCTGCGAATGCACCAGCACGCCCACTCAATTGGAAAGCAGAAAAGCTTCTTTGTTATTCGCGCGCGGCGCGTGTTTAATCGATCGATTGAACGAACAACCAAGGTGTCTGTCTTGAGCGAACCTTCCGTGGCCGAGCCGCGCACATCTTCCGCCGCTACGCCCTTCGTGCCTGTGGCCTCCCCCGCCGCCTTTCCCGAAAGCCCGGTGGCGCGCGCATTCGCGCAACCGCTGATGCTAGGCCTGTTCCTGCCGATTCAGGCTGGCGGATGGAGCGCGTCCACGCTGCCGCGCAGCACGGACTGGTCGTTCGACTACAACGCCGCGCTCGTGCAAAAGTGCGAGGCGCTCGGCTTCGATCTCGTCTTCGCCCTGTCGCAATGGCTGCCAAAAGGCGGTTATGGCGGCGTGTTCGACGGTCAAGCGCTCGACTCGTTCATGACGCTGGCGGCGCTGACCGCACGCACGGAGCGCATCATCCTGGCGGCGACAACTCATGTGCTCTACGGACCGTGGCATCCGCTGCACTTCGCGAAGTTCACGGCCACGCTCGATCACATCTCGCGTGGGCGTTGGGGCATCAACGTGGTCACGGGGCATCGCGCCGTCGAACATGAAATGTTTGGCTGGAACCGCATCGAGCACGACCGGCGCTACGAGATGGCGGCCGAATTTCTCGACGCCGTGCAGCAGTTGTGGGCGCAACCGGACAACTTCAGTTTCGAGCCGGAACTTTCGGCATGGCGGCTGCAGGGCGCGTTCGTGACGCCCAAGCCGCGCTATGGCCGCCCGCTGCTCATCAATGCAACGGGCTCCGACGCGGGCATCGACTTCGCCGCGCGATACTCCGACGTGGTGTTCATCACGAGCCCTGCGGGACCGCAGATCGATCGCGCGCTGGAGGCGCTGCCAGCGCATGTCGCGCGCGTGAAGACTGCCGCGCGTGCGTATGGACGCGAAGTGCGAACCCTGATCAATCCGATGGTGATCTGCCGCGAGACCGCTACTGAGGCGCGCGACTATCACGACGCCATCGTCGCGCACGCCGACGAGGGGAGCTTTCACCGCTTCGACAGCGACGCGCACGCCTGGCGCGGCGGTTTCGAAGATCGCGCAAAGGCGGCCTCGCGCGCCGTGGGCGGCAACATTGCGATCGTGGGCACGCCCGAGGAGGTGGCCGACAAGATCATCAAGCTTCACGCGGCAGGCATCGACGGCGTGCAGTTGAGCTTCTATGACTTTCAGCCCGACCTGGATTTCTTCGGCGAACGTGTGCTGCCGTTGCTGAATGAGGCCGGGCTGCGCCGCTGAATGGCGGGCTTGCGGCGCGGGAAGCGCCGCGTATGCGTGGCTTCAGGCGCGCTGAAGTTCTGTGCCTGCCGCCGCCTCGCGAACGCCCGGCCGTTCGAGCCCGAGATGCGAGCGCAAGGTGTTGCCCTCGTATTCGGTTCGAAAGAGTCCACGCCGCTGCAGGATCGGCACCACGCCATTCACGAACGCTTCCAGGCCGTCCGGCAGCGCGTCGGGCATGAGGTTGAAGCCGTCGGCGGCCCCGCCCTTGAACCAGCGCTCGATATCGTCGGCGATCTGCTCCGGAGTGCCAACGATCACGCGATGCCCGCCGCCGCCCGCGAGCGAGCGGATCAGCTCGCGCACCGTGTGGCCGCCTCGCCGCGCCTCGGCGATCGTCGCATGAAAGAACGTGTGGTTGCCGTTGCCGCCGCCCGGCAGCGCGAGGTTCTCCGGCAAGCGCGCGTCGAGCTCGAGCTGATCGGGCGCGAGACCCAGCGTGCCGGCAAGACGCGTGAGGCTGTAGCGCCAGGGGATCTGCTCGACGAGTTCGTCGCGCCGCCGCAATGCTTCGGCCTCGGTCGCGCCGATAATGGTGGTGAGGCCCGCCAACACCTGCACGCCCTGGGTTCGACCGTAGGCGGCGGCGCGTGCATTGAGATCGCGCCGGTACGCCGCCGATTCCTCGAACGATTGCGATGCGGAAAAGACGGCCTCCGCGTGACGCGCCGCGAGATCGCGGCCGTCGCCCGAACCGCCCGCCTGCACGAGCACGGGATGGCCCTGCGGCGCACGCGGAAGATTCAGCGGCCCCTGCACCTTGAAAAAACGCCCCTCGTGCGCAACAGGCCGCACCTTCGTTACGTCGATGAAGCGGCCGCTTGCCTTGTCGCCAACGAAGGCATCGTCATCCCAGCTATCCCAGAGTGCCTTGACGAGTTCCGTGAACTCCGCGGCGCGCGCATAGCGTTGCGCGTGATCGGGCACCGCGTCGTGGCCAAAGTTGCGCGCCGAGGGCAGATCGGCGGTGGTCACGACATTCCAGCCCGCACGGCCACGGCTCACATGATCGAGCGTGGCGAAGCGGCGTGCGATGTTGTACGGCTCGTTGTAGCTCGTCGAAGCCGTGCCGATCACGCCAATGTGCGTGGTCGTTGCCGCGATGCTCGCCAGCAGCACAGTGGGCTCGAGCGCCGTGATCGGACGAAAGTCGATCTGGTCGATGATCGCGGCATTGTCGGCGAGAAACACCGCATCGAACTTCGCGCTTTCTGCGAGTTGCGCGACGCGCACATAGTGCCCCACGTCCACGAATGCGCGAGGATCGGCATCGGCCAGACGCCAAGCCGATGGCACGAAGCCCGAATGCAGGATATTGACGTTCAGATGCAGCTGGCGCGACGCTTCGGTCGCCGAAGTTCGGCTCATCTCGTGGCCACTCCCTCGAATCGTGGTTTTCAGAATACGCGGCCTTCGGTGAGGTGCGTCGTCACGCCGTTCAGGGCGTAGTCGCCCACCACGCGCGCCTTGTGCAGCAGCGGGTTGTGACTGAAGATCGTGCGCAGGTTGCGCCAGTGCCGGTCGAAATTGTGCGCTCGCGAAGTGGCCGAAGCGCCACCCGCTTCGAACAGGCGCTCGGCCGCTTCGAGCGCGAGCTTGCTGACCACGAGTTGCGTGCGCGCCGTGGCCAATGCGCCTTCCAGCACGAGCGCATCGGCGTCTGGCGCACCCGCGCGAATCGCTTGTGCCGATCGGTCGAGCGTGCGGGCGTTCTCGCGCACGAGCGCGTCGATCGCATGGCTATGCGCGGAGAGCGTGCCGACGACCTGCTGGATAAACGCATCTTCGCGCGCGGAGGGCGCCGTGCTGTGCAATACGGGGCGCCCGTGCTCCAGCACGTAGCGCTTCGCATCGGCGACCACATTGCGAACGATGCCCGCTGCGACCGCCACCAGATGGAGTTGGCGCAACGCGCCGCCATGACGGCCCGCGAGCGTGGCGAGGCCCCGTTCCGTAATCTCGTCGGTCTTTACCAGCAGATTCTCGAACACGAGACTGCCGCTCGCCGTCATGCGCTGCCCCATGCCGTCCCAGTCGTCGAGCACCGTGAGGCCTTCGCGCCGCACCGGCACGATCGCGACGACCGGCTGACCCTCGTCGTTGAGCACGCTCAGGCGCGCGTAGTCGGAAAAGGCCGTACCGGTCGAATAGTATTTGCGGCCGTCGAGCCGATAGTGCTCGCCGTCTCGCCTGAGCGCCGTGGTGTATTCGCCCGGACGCGACGTGCCCAGCTCGGTCGAAGCGCCGCCGAAAATGGCGCCGTCAATCACGCGCTGAATCTGCAAATCGTTGAATGGCGTGCGCGCCGAGAGTAGCAGCGCCTCGGTCTGGTCGTAGTGGATCCGCAGCGCGTGCGCGAGATTGCTGTCGGCGGCGGCCAGCGTCGCAACGACGTCGAATTCGTCCACGAGCGAGCCGCCCAGACCGCCCCACTCCACGGGCAACCGAAGGCGCCCTAGCCCCGAGCGGCGAAACGCATTGAAGCCCTCGATAGGCAATTCGCGGCGCCCTTCGCGCGCCGCCGCTTCTTTGCCGATTTCGTTCGCGAGCGATGGCAAGTTGGCGAGCGCATCCTGCAACGACAAACCGGGCGGAAATTGAGTGGGAAGAGCGGACATTGAGTTTTCCTTTTTGTCGGGTCTCAAGGCGTATTGCCAAAAAGGAAAAGTATAGGGAGCGCCTTGCCTGCGACTAACCACGCAATTCGTATTTTGTTATTCGCCTGTCTGCGTTGGCCTGCATTACGCGCATTCGAACAGCATCACCATGCGGGCAAAGCAAATCACGCTCGCACGCGGACCTATTTCACGATTCGTTCTTTGACCACGCGCCGAGCGTTTGCCGATAATCGTCTGCTCCATGCTGCCCGCGCAGACGCTGTGCGCCGAGCGCCCATTCGCGACCGAGGAATCTTCATGACGCTTCTCTGGTACACCCGTTGCCCCGCGCCCACGCCATTCGGCATTGCCGCGCAACAAGGACTGCTGCAGGAGGAATTCGCTGCCGATGGCATCGAGGTGAAGGCGTTGCAGGAGGCCGCCGATCCGGTCATCCGCCGCTCGCACTTCACGCATACGCAGCCGTGGTCGTTTCGTCAGGGCGGCAACATTCCCGCGCTATGGGCGCGAGCGCAAGGCAGCGACACGCGGCTCATCGGCGTAAGTTGGGTCGACGAGTTTCAGGCGCTCATTACGCTCGATCCGAAACTTGCGCCCGCACGCGCCTCGCTCGCAGGGCGTCGATTCGGATTGCCGATCAATAGCGGTGCCGAAGTAGTCGATTTTCATCGCGCCACTGCGCTGCGCGGCTTTCACACGCTGCTCGAAGCCATCGACGTCTCGCCTGACGATGTCGAGCTGGTGGATCTGCCGCACGCGCCTCGCGGTCTCGCGCACGCGAAACCGGATGAATCCGTACCGCTCGCCGAATGGCTCGATGCGCAGCGCGCTCACGAATTCTCGCGCGAGGCGGCGGCGCTCCTGCGCGGCGAAGCCGACGTGGTGTTCGTCAAGGGCGCGACGGGCCTCGACATCGCCAACGTGATCGGTGCGCGCGTGCTGGTCGACATCGGCGCGCATCCCGATCGCCGCGCGCACGCGAACAACGGTACGCCGCGCCCGCTCACAGTCGACGCGCAACTCCTGCGCGAGCGTCCCGACCTCGTCGAGCGCGTGCTCGCACGCACGCTCGATGTCGCCGCGTGGGCGGGCGCGCATCCCGGCGAGGTCACGCGCTACGTCGCGCGCGAGGTGCGTAGCGCGGAGCACTGGGTGACGCGTGCGTATGGCGCTGGCTTGCACAGGCAACTGGCAATCGGGCTCGATGCCGGGGCGCTCGATGCGCTCGCGCACTTCAAGCGCTTTCTCTTCGAGCACGGTTTTATCGCAGCCGATTTCGATTTCGCGCAATGGGTCGAGCCGGCGCCGCTCGAGGCGGCGCTGGCGCGACGTGCGGCGTTCGCCGGCTAACCCGTGAAGCGTGGCCCTTTACCGCTTGTGTCCTTCTGATCGCCCTTTACCTAACCGATGATTCCTTTCCTTTTGCGCACGGCGTTGCGCCGCTTTGTCCTGCTGGTTCTGGTCATGGCGAGCGTACTCGCGCACCTCGCCGCGCACGCACAAACGCACGGCGGCACGCTCAATTTCGTGGTGACACCGGAGCCAACGGCGCTCGTGGATGTTGCCACGACGGCCGTGAATGTTCTCAAGGTCAGCCCGAAAGTGATCGAAGGGCTGCTCGACTACGACTTCGATTTGAAGCCCAGGCCGCTGCTCGCCACCTCATGGGAGATCGAGGACGGCGGCCGCCGCTATGTGTTTCATCTGCGGCACGGCGTGAAATGGCACGACGGCGCGCCGTTCACGTCAGCCGACGTCGCGTGGTCGATCGACACGCTGCGCAAGGTGCATCCGCGCGCGCGCACCACCTTCGCGAACGTCACCGCGATCGCCACGCCGGACCCCTATACGGTCGTGCTGACACTCAGCGAACCGGCGCCCTGGCTGATACGCGCATTCTCGGCCTCGGAAACGCCGATCCTGCCGAAGCACCTCTACGAGGGCAAGGACGTGCTCGCCAATCCAGCTAACAACGCGCCCATCGGCACCGGTCCGTTTCGCTTCGTCAAATGGGTGCGCGGCAGCTACATCGAATATGTGCGTAACGATGACTACTGGAACGCAGGCAAGCCGTATCTGGATCGCATCATCGTGAAGATCATCGCCGATCCCGCTGCGCGCGCGGCGGCGTTCGAGGACGGCTCGGTCGATCTCGCCGGCGATACGCCCGTGCCGCTGGCCGACCTCGATCGCCTCAAGGCCAACCCGAAACTCGGTATCGAAACGCGTGGCTACGAGTTCCAGGCGGGCGTGGCGCGTATCGAGTTCAATCTCGACAATCCCGTGCTCAAGGCATTGAAGGTGCGTCAGGCGATTGCCTCGGCGATTGATCGCGAAGTCGTTCGCAGGGTCATCTACTACGGCTACGCGACGCCCACTGCGAGCCCGCTGATGCCGTCGAACCCCTACTACGACGCTGCCCCCACGCCCTACCCGTTCGACGTGGCGCGTGCGAACCGTCTGCTCGACGAGGCCGGTTATCCGCGCAAGCCGGACGGCACGCGCTTCGCGCTCACGCTCGATCCGCTGCCGATTGGCGACCTGCCCGCGCGTACGGGCGAGTACATCAAGTCAGCACTCGCGCGCGTGGGGATCGCCGTGACGATCCGCAATCAGGATCTCGCCGCCTATTTGAAGCGCGTCTATACCGACCGGCAATTCGATTTCACCGTGAATGGCATGAGTAATCTGTTCGATCCGGTGGTCGGCGTAGCGCGTTTATATACGACCGACAACTTCCGCCCTGGCGTGCCGTTCACGAACGGCTCGCACTACAGCAACCCGCAAATCGACAGCCTGTTTGCGCAAGCCGCGCGAGAAAGCGACGAAACGAAGCGCAAGCAGCAGTTCGCGCAAATCCAGCGTATTCTGGAACGCGATTTGCCTGACCTGAATCTCGTCTCGCCGCAGTGGGTCACGCTCGCCGCGAAGCGCGTGCACGACCACTCCATTTCACCCGACGGCACGGCCGCGAGTTTCGCCGATGTCTGGATTTCGCGGTAAGCGCGCGCACGTCGCACTGATTGCATGAACAAGGAACATTCCATGGAATACCGGCAACTTGGCCATAGCGGCCTGAAAATTTCCACGCTCACGCTCGGCACGATGATGTTCGGCGGACAAACCGACGACGCCACGGCGGAGCGCATCATCGGCGCCGCGCAGGAACAAGGCGTGAATTCGATCGACACCGCCGACGTCTATCACCAGGGCGAATCGGAGCGCGTGGTGGGCCGCCATATTGCGCGGCAACGCGACCGCTGGGTGCTCGCCACGAAGTTCGGCAACCCGTTCGACTTCTCGCCCGGCAGCGGCAGCCGCGATATCAACGCAACCGGTGCCTCGCGCAAGCACGTGAATCGCGCGGTCGAAGCAAGCCTCGCCCGCCTCGGTACCGATTACCTGGACCTCGCCTATCTGCATCGCGAGGACCACCACACCCCGGTCGAGGAAACGGTGCGCGCGCTGGGCGATCTGATCGCGGCCGGCAAGCTGCGCCACTACGGTCTGTCGAACCATCGCGCGTGGCGCATTGCCGAATTCAGCCGCGTGGCCGATTTGCTGGGCGTGCCGCGTCCCGTTGCGAGCCAGCCCCTCTATAACCTTGCCAATCGCCAGGTCGAGGCGGAGCAGCTGAGCGCCGCCTGGCACTATGGACTTGGCGTGATCTCGTACAGCCCGCTCGCGCGCGGCGTGCTGACCGGCAAGTATGAGCCCGGCGCCCAGCCCGGCGCCGACACGCGCGCGGGACGGCAGGACCGCCGCCTGAGCGAGACGGAATGGCGAGCGGAGACGATCGAACTCGCGCGGCGTGTAGAGGCCCACGCGCACGCGCGCAACCTCACCGCCGCGCAGTTCGCGCTGGCGTGGGTGCTCAATAGCCGCTATATCACCTCGGCGATTGCGGGGCCGCGCACGGAGGCGCAATGGCGTGACTATCTGCCGGCGTTACAGTATCGCCTCGATGAGGATGACGAAGCATTCGTCGATTCGCTTGTGACAAGCGGCCATCCGTCGACGCCGGGATATAACGACCCGGGCCACCCGTTCTTCGGCCGCATCGTGCGCCATGGCGCTGCGCAAGACCCGCGCGCGCCGGGCGGTGAACGCTAAACGCTCAGGGAGCCCAATTTGAACGCCTTCACGCCAAACGCCGCGCTCGCGCGCGACGACGATCAGGCCGCCGCGTTGATCGCGCGCGCGGCGCTGCTCGGCCGCGCGTTTGCCGCCGTGGCCGACGAGCATGATCGCAACGCCACCCCGCCGCTCGAGCAGTTCCGCTCGTTGCGCGAAGCGGGCCTGCTGCGCGCGAATATCGCTCGCCGCGACGGCGGCTTTGGCGCCGGGCTTGCGGTGGCGCGCGCCATTGTCGGCGAAGTGGCCTATGGCGATCCGTCGGTTGCGCTGATCCTCTCGATGCATTACAGCCAGCACGCCATGATCGTGCACGACGCGCGCGAGTGCACGGGCAACTGGCCCGCCGCGCTCGCGCAACGCCTCACGCAGGCGAGCGTGGAAGGCCGCGCGCTCGTCAACGCGGCGCAGGTCGAGCCGGCGCTCGGTTCGCCCTCGCATGGCGGCCTGCCGGAAACAATCGCGCGCCGCGAAGGCGACACGTGGCGGATTAGCGGTCACAAGCTCTATGTGACGGGCGCGCCCCTGCTTACGTGGATCAACGTCCTCGCACGCACCGACGAGCCCGAGCCGCGCCTCGGCCATTTCCTCGTGCCCCGCGAGGCGGCCGGCGTGCGCGTGGTGGAGACCTGGGACCCGCTCGGCATGCGCGCGAGCGCGAGTCACGATGTCGTGTTCACCGACGTGGCGATCGCCTTCGACGATGTTGTCGGCTTGCGGCCGGCCCATCTCGGCGTGCAGCGCGATCCGCACGCCACGGCGTGGTACTTCAGCCTGGTCGGTACCGTCTACGACGGCGCGGCGCGCGCGGCCCGCGACTGGCTGCTCGCCTTCCTTAACGAGCGCAAGCCGGCCGCACTCGGGGGCGCGGCGCTGGCTACCGTTCCCATCGTGCAGGAAAGCATGGGGCGCATCGAGATGCTGCTGGCCAGCAACGACTGGCTGCTGCGCACGCATGCCGAGGCGATCGACGCAGGCAACGCGCCCGCCGAGCTATCCGCCCTCGTCAAGCATAACGTGGTGGACAACGCCATTCAGGCCGTGGAGATCGCGCTCGAACTCGCGGGCAATCATGGGATTGCGCGGCACAATCCGCTCGAACGCCATCACCGCAACGTGCAGTGCGCGCGCATTCACGCGCCGTCCAATAGTTTGCTGCGGAGCATGGCGGCGCGCCGCGCGTTGGGCTTGTGAGAAAACCCCGGCGCGCGAGTCGCGGCCGGGGTTGAAATGCAATACCGGGTGCTAGACGATGCCCGGCGCCGCCGCTTCCAGCACGTTCACGCGCTTCGGAATCAGCTTCAGGTCGAAGAACGTATTGGCGATCTGCTGCTGCTCGGCCAGAATCGCTTTCGTGATCGGGCCCGTACCGAACTGCACGCGTGCAATAGCCTCGCTGGCCGCAGCGTTCGGCAGGCCCCACAACTGCGCGAGCTGGCTGGCGAGCGCGGCCCGGTTGGCCTGCCCCCACTGGTCGATCTGGCTCAATTCGTCGATGAGAATCTTGATGACATCCGGGTTCTGCTTCGCGTAGCCGAGCGACGAGAAATAGTAGGCGCGATTGCCAACCACGCCGCTGGCGTCGGCGAGAATGCGCGCGTCGAGGGTCTTTTGCGCGGCGGCGAGGAACGGGTCCCAGATTACCCACGCATCGATGGAGCCGCGCTCGAACGCCGCGCGCGCGTCGGCGGGCGCGAGGAATACGACTTTCACATCGCCGTACTGAATGTTGTGCGCTTGCAGCAGCTTCACGAGGAAATAGTGGACGTTGCTGCCGCGATTGAGCGCGATGGTCTTTCCCTTGAGATCCGCCACGCTGCGTATGGCTGAAGCGTGCGGCACGAGCACCGCTTCCGACTGCGGGCGGGGCACCGTGGCCGCGACGTAGGCGAGCGGCGCACCGGCTGCCTGCGCGAAGATGGGGGGCGCTTCGCCCACGTCGCCAAAGTCGATCGAACCCACGTTGAGCGCTTCGAGTTGCACCGGGCCTGCGTCGAACTCTGTCCAGGTAACGGAGACCCCAAGCGGCGCGAGCCGCTTTTCGAGGGTTCCACGTCCTTTCAAAAGAGTGAGATAACCTTTCTGATTCCCTATGCGCAATGTTCGCGCCGCATTGGCCGCGCGCACGGGACCCGCGCTGAGCACCGGCAACGCGGCGAGCGCAGCGGCTCCCGCTGAAATTCGAATGAAGTGACGACGTGCGTTCATGCTCGGCTGCCTCGGTGTGAGATCGACGGTGAATAAGGCAAAAAGCCGATGTTATAAGCCGCGCGGCACAGTGAAAACCATCAAATCCTGCGCTTCTAATGCTCTGCGCAGATAACCGTATTGCTTCGTGTTCCATGTCGCCAGGCGATATGTAAATCTCGATTTAATATTGGCCGCCGCAATATGCCGCAACCATAATCGGCCTTTCCCGTCCCTAAATCGAGTCATCATGATAAATCGATTAGTTATCCAAACAGTAGTTTCCACTATCGCGCTGTTTGCGCTGCAATCGCCGGCTGCGCACGCTGCCGACAGCGCCGCTCGCGTGTTGCGCGTCGGCTTTGTGCCCGGTCCTTACGCCGACGAATTCCGCGAAGGCGTCGAGCCTCAGCTCAAGCGCAAGGGCTACACGGTTCAGTACGTCAACTTCAGCACCGGGCTCGAAGCGAATCAGGCCGTATGGCACGGCGAGATCGCCGCCGACGTGATGCAGCACAGTGTCTATCTGAAGGCATACAACGATCGCAACGGCACCGATCTTGTCGGCGTCGTTCAGGTGCCGACACCGCCAATGGGCCTCTACTCCACCCGCCATCGTTCGCTCTCCGAGGTGAAGGGCGGCGCAACGGTCGCCGTGCCGAACGATCCCGTCAACCTCGAACGCGCGCTCAAGATTCTCCAGGCGGTCGGCTGGATCCGCATTCGCGAGAATCCCAACCCCGTGGATGTGTCCGAGCGCGACGTGGTTGCCAATCCCGCTGGCATTCGCATCGTCCCGCTCGAAACCGCACAGGCGCCGCGCGCACTCGAGGACGTCGATTTCGCGGCTATCCAGGGCAACTTCGCCATTTCGAGTGGACACCGTTTGACCGAAGCGCTGGCACTCGAACAGATGCGCTCGCCTTACGTGAATCAGGTCGTCGTCAAATCGGCGAACCGCAACTCAGCGGAAACCGCCGATATCGTCGCGGCTTATCGGTCGGATGAATTCCGTGCCGCGATCCTGCGCAACGAGACCTACAAGGGTTATCGCCTGCCCGATTACTTTCCGCACTAACACGTTCGATAGTGCCGCTGTTTAGTCTTGCACCCGCTTTGAAAGATGATCCCAACCATGAAAAAAACACTTCTCGCGCTCACTACCATCGCACTGTCACCCGCCGCCGCCTACGCTCAGAGCAGCGTGACGCTCTACGGTATCGTCACGGGCAACGTGACCTACACGAACAACGTTCAAACGGCCGCAACGCCCACCGGCGGCAAACCCACCGGCGGTGGCCAGGTCGCCCAGTTCGACAGCGGCACCTCGGGCCCGAGTTCGAGCCGCTGGGGCCTGAAAGGCACCGAAGACCTGGGCGGCGGCGTGAAGACGCTATTCGTGCTCGAAAGCGGGTTTAGCGTGAGCAACGGCACACTCGGCCAGGGTGGCACCCTGTTCGGCCGTCAGGCCTGGATCGGGCTCACCGCCCCCAACTACGGCACCGCTTCGCTCGGGCGTCAGTCCGACGCCGCGGTGGACTATGTGTCGCCGCTGCTCTATGCCTGGTACTTCGGTAATCTCGCGATTCATCCGGCCGACTACGACAACCTCAACTTCACGCACCGCATCAACAACGCGATCAAGTACAGTTCGGACTCCTTTGGAGGATTCCGGTTTGGCGCGCTATACAGTCTGGGCGGCATCGCCGGCAACTTCACGCAGAACCAGTACTGGTCCACGGGCTTCAGCTATACCGGGCCGAGCGTTGCGCTCGCCGCGTCGATCATCAACGCGCGCAATCCGAACAACTCGCTCTATGGGACGAATGCGAACGCGAGCGCCACGGGCAACAACCTGGGCTCGGCCGGGTCCGCCACGACGCCGGCATCGAACCCGTCCATCTCCGGATTCGCCTCCGCGCGCTCACAGCAAACGGTCGCCGTAGCCTCGACCTGGACGATCGGTTCGGCCATCCTCGGCCTTGCCTGGTCCAACACGCAATACCGCGATCTCGGCGCCACGGCCTCGCTCAACGCGCAAAACTATCACGGCACGGCCTCGTTCAATACGGTGGGTGCGAGCGTGCGTTATCAGGTCACGCCGTTCCTGCGCGTGGGCACGTCGTTCGATTACACGAATGGCGGCAACCTGAACGGCAGCGGTGGCGCGCGCTACGAGCAATGGAACCTGGGCGCCGGCTACTCGCTCTCGAAGGCCACTGAACTGTACGCAACGGCGGCGTACCAGCACGCAAGCGGCGTGGACTCGTGGGGCCGCCAGGCGGTCGCGGACATCGGCTATCTGTCGCCCTCGACAACGTCGAAACAGCTTGCGGTCTCTGCGGGTATCAAGCACCTGTTCTAGGGCGCAACACGAGCCGCCGCCCAGCCGATTCGAGCGTGGCGGCGCGCTCTTCCAGCCTGTTGGATAATGAGGCGTCCGTTTGGACGCGCACGCTCATCCGCCCTACGATGCGTGTCGCCACTCTCACACCGGAACGCCTGCCATGTCCTCAACAACCGCTTATCTTCCGCACGATCTCGACAACGCGCTGCTCGTCGGCCGCGTCTGGCGGCCCACGCCGGAGGGCGACGGCCCTTGCGTTGTGGTCGTGCGCGGCGGCATGGTCTTCGATATATCGCAGATCGCGCCCACCACGGCGGACTTGTTCGAGTACGACGATCTGCTCGATGTCGTGCGGCATACGCCAGGCGAGCCGCTCGGCACGGCCGAGGCGCTGCTGGAACATAGCCTCGCCGGCGATCGCCCCGAAGACCGCCCTTCGCTGCTCGCGCCGTGTGACCTGCAGGCCATCAAGGCTTGCGGCGTGACGTTTGCTGTAAGCCTTCTGGAGCGCGTGATCGAGGAGCAGGCCGGTGGCGATCCTGCCAGGGCGCAGGACGTGCGCGCGGAAATCACGAAGCTGATCGGCGCCGATCTTTCGAAGATCAAGCCCGGCTCCGAGGCCGCGATCAAACTGAAGGAAGAACTTCAGCGCAGGGGCGCGTGGTCGCAATACATGGAGGTTGGCATCGGTCCGGACGCCGAAGTGTTCTCCAAGTCACAGCCGATGTCTGCCGTAGGGTACGGCGCCGATATCGGCCTGCATCCCGCCTCTGCATGGAACAACCCCGAACCCGAAATCGTGCTCGCGGTGAATAGCCGTGGCGACGTGGTCGGGGCGACGCTCGGCAACGACGTCAATCTGCGCGACATCGAAGGCCGCTCCGCCCTCCTGCTCGGCAAATGCAAGGACAACAACGGCTCGTGCGCCATCGGCCCGTTCATTCGCTTGTTCGACGAAACCTTCACGCTCGACTCGGTTCGCACCACCAGCGTTACGCTGCGCGTGGAGGGGGCGGACGACGGCTTCCTGCTCGAAGGCGTGAGTCATATGCGGGAAATCAGCCGCGACCCGCTCGATCTCGTCTCGCAGGCGTGGGGCCGGCACCATCAGTATCCGGACGGTTTCATGCTGTTCCTCGGCACGATGTTCTCGCCAATCAAGGACCGCGACGCGCCCGGCGGCGGCTTTACGCATCACCTCGGCGACCGCGTCACGATCAGCGCGCCGCCGCTTGGCGGCATCGTCAACACCGTGCGGCTTTGCACCGAAATCGAACCGTGGACGTTCGGCGTGCGCGCCCTTTACGCCAATCTCGCCGAGCGCGGTCTTTTTTAAGGTGCTTTGCGGATTTCCGGGGAGAGCGTTTGGGGGGAGGCGGTAGTCGGCCAGGAAGGGACATTCAGACGTAGCAAAAACTGGTCACTCAGGTGACTGTTCTACTGCGGGCAGCGGCCGTTGCGAATTCAAACGCGCCCTGCAGCCTACCCTCCAAGGTCCCGACGGCCCATCTGTTTGCCAGCCAAAGTGAAGAGAACGATATTTTCCGGTATCTTGGGCATCGTCTGTGCAATCTCCGCGCGTATTGACTTTCACTCCGGCCGGCACGCGATACACAGGGGCCGGCGAGCGGCACACGCGTTGTACATCGGGAGAGCCTCGATGAATACCGAGAATGACGAATACACGCTCCGGTGCTGTGAGGCAATCAGAAAAGCAGCGTTTGCGCTTGCGAGTGGCGGGGTGTTCGAAGGGTGGGCAGCAGTAGAGCGAACGCTTTGCCTGCGATTCAGCGCCGAGCAGGTTCACCAAGTCTTCGCGAGCCCTTTTTTCCGTCTGGACCTGGTTCGCCGCTGCCATGAAGCCCAAAGGACAGTTCCTTATCGGACAGTTGGCCCCGCCGCAGTGGGCCAAGAATGCCTACGCGACCAGCCTGCTCCTCGCAAGCCAACGCGCGCAACAGACCGGCGACCGAAAGACGACCACCGGAGATACGGCGGTCGGCCGCCTAAAATCGACGATCGCCGGTCTGGCGTTGCCCGCGAGATCGCGGCACTGATGTCCGACCGGGTTGAGCGCACGGCCGCTCAACTGGCGCAGTGCCTGGGCGCAGTACCGCGCGAAGTCCAAAGGGCGCTGCGTACGATGCTTGCGAACGACGAGGTGCACATTGTGGGACGCGTACGTCGTTCAGAGGGCGGACGTTGTCCCCGGCTCTTTGCCGGCGGCCCCCGGTTCGAATACGGAGTGGCGGCCGCCAACGCACCGTCGTTCTGGCCGAAGGTCGATCCCCAAATTCTTCGGATTATGGACGCGCTTGTGCGCCATAAATGATGAATCGGCACGACCAGCGCGTCCGTTTGATGAGAAGTACGCGGCACAGCCGCGGTTTACAAACGATCGTCCTTCGCGCGTATGCCCTTTATTCACTGAAGGTCCTGATGTAGACGTTCATTTCGTCGCGTGCACGCCCGAGTTGCTCGATCAAAATATCGTAGCGATCCGCCGCCTCGTGAACAAGTTCCACCTCCTCGGGAGTGCGAGGTCTACCCGAGGACACGAGGCTCTGCGCGAGCGCTTGCCGCTTTTTCACCAGCTCGTGAAGCTGGTCATACCGCGGCTCCTGGTCGAAGTCGCCCCGCGCGTCCTCTATCCGCTCCAACAAGTAGTTCACCTGCGCGAGCAGTTGCACGACCTCGCTGGTCACCATCTCCCACGACCTGTCGAGCTCACTAGTGGTAGTGGGGGATGCTTCGCAATACCTCAAATAGCGCAGGTAATCCCGAAAACTCTCCATTGCGGCTGACCTGGCATATCTTAGCGAGCTGACTTCGACGCTCGTCTCCACCAGCTTGGCGTAAATCACCTTGGCTTTTGCGACGTCATAACCTTCGGCGCCAGTTTCCACGAGATATTGGATGCCATCAGCAATTTCGGATACCTCATCGCCTGCCCCGCCGATCGCATTGATCAGATCCTTGAACTGCTTGATATCCATCCTGATCTCCTCGTCGTGGATCTTTCCCCGTCGCCGGTGACATGTTTCCTCCATAAACGATACGACGCGTGCGCATGTAGTCAAGGAGAATGGGTTCTCCTGCGTGCGAGCCACGAATGCGCGACATGCGTTGGTCAAGCTGTTGACCAGAGCCGTCAGTCGCGCAGTGGACCTCCGTCACGACGCTGCCTCTTTGCACGGCGCACAAGCATATTCATGCTTTCGACGAATGCGGAGAATGCCATCGCCGCGTAGATATAGCCCTTCGGAACGTGCGATCCGAATCCTTCGGCAATTAACGTCATACCGATCACCAGGAGAAAACTCAGCGCCAGCATCACAATGGTTGGATTGCGGTCGATAAAACGCGACAACGGACCGGCTGAAAACAGCATGGCTGCAACAGCCACAATCACAGCGACGTACATGATTGCCACGTGCTCGGTCATACCGACTGCTGTCACGATGCTATCGATGGAAAACACCAGATCGAGCATCAGGATCTGGGCAATGGCTGCCCGCTCGGTGAGTCCGGAAGCCGCGGCGCCACCTGGTTGATCATCCTCATCGCCAGAGACGTTATGGTGGATCTCACTCGTCGCCTTCCATACGAGAAAGAGCCCCCCGCCTAGCAGAACGAGGTCGCGCCAGGAAAAAACATGGCCAAACAGCGAGAGCGCAGGCTGTGTTAAACGCGTAATCCATGCCACAGTGCCAAGCAGCGCAAGGCGCATCACGAGGGCAAGGCCAATGCCGATGCGCTGGGCCCTCGGGCGCTGCGCCACCGGCAGCTTGTTGGTGAGAATCGAGATGAAGACGAGGTTGTCGATGCCGAGCACGACTTCCATGACCACAAGCGTCACGAGTGCTGCCCAGGCGGCGGGATCGGAAATCAGGGTGGCGAGGGAATCCATGTGTATGTAATTTCCGGCTAAGCGATCATCAGATCCTGCAGGGCCGTCCGCTGATTGCAACGCTCCTCGCAGTCGGGGCGCCCTCTATTGAGCATCAACTGGGGGAAGCGGTTCGCCACAATGTCTGCAATACGTTGCATCCGCGTCGTGCCCTTCACTATGGCATTGCAGGCAGACGCGGGAAGGCCGCCGTACCTGGCGCGTCGCCGTCGCGGCTTCGGCGCCAATCATGGCCGCTGGGAAGGCGATTACGCCATACCCCAGCAGCATGGCCAGCGAAGTGATGAATTGGCCGAGCGCCGTCTTCGGATGAATGTCACCGTAGCCTGTGGTGGTCATCGTAACCACCGCCCAGTACATGCTGACCGGGATACTGGTAAACCCGTTCGACGGGCCTTCGACGAGATACATGACGGTGCCAAGCACCACGATCAGAATCAGCACGACGCCAAGGAATACCATGATCCTGTGCCGGCTCCTGACGAGTCCGCGCCAAAGAACCTGGGACTCGTTGAAGTAGAGAGGCAGCTTCACGATCCGGAATATGCGCAGCATGCGCAACAACCTGACGTCGACAAGGACATGGAATCCTGGCAGGAGTAAGCCAAGATAGGTTGGCAGGATCGACACGAGGTCGATGATGCCGAAGAAGCTCAGCGCGTAACGCAACGGACGCTCCACGCAGAGGAGCCGGACAATGTATTCGGCGGTGAACAGGAGTGTAAAGAACCACTCCAGAATATCGAGGACCAGGAGTTCACGGGCACGGACAGCCTCAACACTGTCCAGCATAACGACTGCGACGCTGAATATGATTGCCGACAGCATCGCGGCATTGAAGTGGCGTGCGGCATCCGTCTCGGCATCAACCAGGATCGCATACATGCGCCGCCGCCAACCATGATCGGGCCTGCCAAAATCACGTTTCAGTGGGCGAACGACGTTCATGGTCGAGATGACACCGCTGCGAGTGCGTACGCGACCGGCAACGAAACCGTCGCCACCAGTGCACGGACGAAGTAGCCGATCGCGAGCACCGTCATTAACAACAAACCAAAACATATTTCGCAGACACGGTCGACGGTATTGAGAATCGGTTCGCGCCGTTCGGGTTCGACACGACCAGCCGGCATGATGGTGCTCATATGGCCTCGACTCGATGTGGACAACGAGACGTCGCGTTAACCGCCAACGACGGATGTTGGTACGAGCAGTATATGAAAGAGTCGGCAGTTCGGTGCCCAGATCTTGATGGACCTGGAGCGCCAGGGCGGCGCAGGAGGCTCGATGCACGCGGGATACGGCTACACCGCCCACCGCATACGGGAGTGAATGTTCGCAAGCACTTCACGCTTCGCCATTTGACGGTTGCGCGTCCTGCGAGTCGCACAGTGTGCCTTCTCCGATCCCGAATCAAGCAACTAGAGAGAATCCCCGACAGCCGGCCATTCGACATCGATATACGAGTTTTCTTATGATTGGACGCGCTGGCGCGTTTCAAACTTGCGATCTCCGCGTCCCGCATGCGGCGCCTTTTTGCCTGCGCGCTCCCCCTGAAGACGGAGTCAATCATGCTACACAATGTACTGGCCGCCGCTCCGGCCATGATCCTGTGTCTGCTTTTGCAAGGCGTGGTAGTAGCCATCTGCCTGCGCCGGTATGCGCGCTTCCGGCGCAGCGTCAAGAATCAAGACTTGCTATGGGTGGACGTTTTGCTATTGATAACCGTGATGCTACTGACTTTGCTCTGCAATTTTGCCCAAATGGCGATCTGGGCTGCGCTGTTCATTCTCTTGGGCGAGTTTTCCGATTTCGCCACTGCCCTGTACCACTCAGCCGTCAATTTCATCACGCTGGGCTACGGCGACATCGTCATGTCCAAAGAATGGCGCATGCTTGGCCCCATCGAAGCTGCCAACGGCATCCTTATGTTCGGAGTCTCAACCTCCGTGATGACGGCTGCGGTCATGGATGTGATCAAGTACCATCATGCCCGGCTGCAGCAGGAGTAGCCACGCAACGAAGGCTCGACTCGAGCAGAAACCGGCTATTCGGTTTTTGTCGCGATGTGCCAATTCCTTCACCCTGGAGGGCCCTCGCGCGTAATCACTCCTGGTTCTTTATGCCGTGCCGCGAATGCCGCGTCGCACTGAGTGCCGGTGTCTTCGTGGATAGCCGCTCGCAGGCAAGCGCGCGAACCTTGCGAACGAGGCGCCGAAACTGTTCGGCCGCGAGCGATACTTCGGCGAGCCGGCCACGTAGCGTCAGTATGACGAAATGCGTCTCATACCAGCTTTTATGGTTGGACCACCGCTCCTTGTAGATTGAAAAGAACGGCCGGAAGTCGAAATCGCGTCCACTCGCATGCGCCCATCGCGCGATGCTATCGACTAGAAGATTGCCCACTGAGCAGGCAGCATATTTCTCGTCGTAGGTCGTGATGAAGTATTCGATGTTGCGCGTCCCAACCAGGTTCACCGACGCTGCAACGGGTGCGCCGTTAACTTTCACGAAGGAGACAAACGGCGTTGCCACGAGATCAATTCGTCCCGCGAGGTCGATGAAGAAGTCGCTCACTTCGTCGTCCATCAGAAACGGCGTGTCAAAACCGCGGGCAAGTGCCCAGCGGCGCTTGTTCGCAAAGAGCCACGTTAGCACTTCACGCGCGTCGAGCGCGTCCTGGCACCAGCCATACTGAACCAGACTGTCGTCGGCCAGGCGCCTTGCACGGCGGCGCAGAGACCCGCGTAGCGACTCGGGCCTGGTGGCAACGAAGTCGTCGTAGGTGGCGAACTCGGAGAGACTTATTGAGTAGCTGTCCACGCAACGCCACCGTGACGGTATTGCGCGATGCACCCAAGACCTGGGAACATTGGATAGCGCAGTGTCGAGCGCGCTGCCGCTCTCTATAAGCCGTATTTCCAGGACGTCGGCTTCGAGGCAGCGCAACGCTTGCAGAGCGGCGGCATAGTAGCGGGCGTCGGCTGGATCAGCAACGAGCGGTCCGCCGTACTCCTGATCGTTGCCGCAGCCGAGTGCGCGAGCTACGCGGTACGCGCCCCGGTGTTCGACTTTCACTGGCCAGATCGCAACAGGCACCTCGCCGATAGAAACGAGCACAACGCTAACAGTAGCGCCTCGCGCAAATGCTCGCGCCGCCGCGACTTCGCAGTATGTGAATTCGAGACTCGGTGGACACGTGGTGGCCAGTGCACTCCACATCGGGCGCAGACGTGCGAATTCCGCCGACGAACGACAGACCCGGATTTCGTGGCAAATCGTGCCCGACGCCTGTGAAGCAGCAGCGCGAGGAAAGGAAGCGACTTCGATTGACATGTCTCCCATGGCGCGCTCCAGAAGTGTTGCAAAGCATCAAACTGATATTTACACTATGGCTCCCGTTTTAATTATCTGTAGTGCGAATTACATTGCATACGACGGCCACACACTCTTTCCATGTGCACGTGTTCTCAAGAAGATAACGCAGAAGACCCTGCAACTTCTGGCATTACTTGATTTTGGCGTCAAGCGACTAGTCGCTTCTTCATGAAACGGGTGCTGTCCAGCGATACGCGCTCGGCGGCGGCACTTCATATGTCGTATGGGGGCAGCCGGCAGCGGTAACTAGACTTTTCATGCAGCGAAAAGCACGGGATATAAGCGCTTATGGTGATTGCGTCTCGTCACGCAATGAGTAGCCGTGACGTGACTACCGTAACAAGCTTCTGAATTGCATCTGAAAGCACGTCCCTCCCGCATTGCAACAGCGCGCCATCAGCGGCCCATCCTCCGGTCGTAGCTTTGCGAAACGCGCTGGAGCAATGTGGGATCTCCCTCGTCGCCCGAGTGGAACTGCACGACTACGCTACCGTCGGCTTGCTGGCGCACGCTCGCCGTCACGGTGTTGCCATCACGTCCACCAACGATGGTTCCGCTGGCTGAATCCTGGGTGGTGATGGTTAGTCCTTCGTCGCGCATTGCGCCGGACGCGGCGGCAAAGGACCGGTCGAAACTGGCCGGGATCGTGACGACGGTTCCGGCTGGCGCCACGTAGTACGGGCATCCCGTGAGAAGCACGAAAGAACCAAGGAGGCTGACATTCAGAAGGCGCCTAAGCGCCGTCTGACCGCCTATGGCCGGACCTTTTCGTACGACGCCCCCGCAGACGGTGCAAGATTGCCGCTTGCCACATGTAAGACTCATTGCATTCTCCCCTCGACGAAGAATGCCTCGAGTGGATTTACGTCAATGTTGCGGTTCGCCGTCGCCGCGTGGCTTCTACTTCTCATCGACGCTTTCCCCGGGGGGCGTGCCCCGCGAGCCAGGCTGGTCGTCCGGGCTGTGTGATGCGAAGTGGGGGCGGCGGCTCTACCCAGGCCGTCGAGACACGGAACGCGAGTAACGCGATACGTCCGGCAAAAGCCGCAACCGGACTCGTGAGGTCGTTGGACCGTGGACGCATCGCAACCTCGATCGAAGTAGCGGACTTCCAGATTAGCGCCACGCGATCGACGGCGCTATCGGACCTTCGTCCGATATCTGGGCGCCACGAAACTGACTCTGAGCCCCGACACTTTGGGTAGCGATCCAATGCTCAAGCACGGTGTACGAAGAGAACGGCCGTACAGGGCCAGCTTCGGTCTGTCGGTTCGAGGTCACTGGGATCTCGAATCGGCCGATGAGCGGACATAAGCGCCGCCAACCTAGTGAAACAATTCGGTGTAGGCCAAGATTCCGCGTCCAATTCCGCCTGCTACGAGAACCCGGCCGTCTGACAGCAACGTTGCCGTGTGTTGCTCTCGCATTTGCTCAAGACTCCCGACTTGCGACCAGTTCCCCGTCGCAGGATCGTACAACTCGCTGACAAACAAATTGCTGCCGTCGTTGCCTCCCGCCACCAGCACACGCCCGCTGGTCAGGAGCGTGGCGGTATGGAAGGCGCGTGCCTGTCGCAAGCTGCCCGTCATTGACCACGTACCCGTCGCCGGATCGTAGAGTTCAGCGGTTGCGAGCGCGTTCGTGCCGTCGGATCCCCCGACTGCGAGCACCCTGCCGTCGGCGAGTTGCGCAGCGGCATAGGCGTTGCGGGCCTGGTTCATGTTGCCGGTCGGCGACCAGGTTCCCGTGGCGGGGTCATAGAGTTCGGCCGTGGCCAGTGCGGCGCCGCCGATACCTTCTCCGCCGGCTACCAGGACGCGGCCGTCCGGCAGCAGGGTGGCGGTGTGTTGCTCGCGCGCCTGGACGAGGCTGCCCGTCGGCGACCAGGTGCCCGTAGCCGGATCGTAAAGTTCGGCGGAGGACAGCGCCCCCTGACTACTGCCCTGCCCCTCGCCGCCGGCCACCAGCACGCGGCCATCTCGCAGCAGCGTGGCGGTGTGGCTGTCACGCTGCTGGGCCATGCTGCCGGTCTGCGACCATTTACCCGCGACCGGGTCAAACAGTTCCGCCGAGGTCAGCGCGTTGCCTCCACCGGTGCCGAATCCCCCCGCCACCAGGACACGGCCGTCAGAAAGAAGCGTGGCGGAGTGCGCTTGCCGGCTTAGCGCAAGGCTGTCGGTCCGTATCCAGCTGTTCGTGGACGGGTCAAAGAACTCGGCAGACGACAGCGCCTGCTTCCTGTTCCCCCCCGCCACCAGGACTCGCCCGTCGGGCAATAGCGTGGCCGTATGCCGGGTGCGCGCCTGATTCATGGCATCGGCGGGTAACCACTCACCGACCTGCGCGGCAGCCACCGTGATGGTGATCTGCGTGGTGACGCTGCCGGCACTATTGCTGGCCGTAATGAAAAACGTCGTCTGGACCAGTTCAACGGTTGGCGTGCCAGTGATTTCCCCGGTCTGCGTGTTGAAGCTCAATCCTGCCGGCAACGCTGGGGATATCGAATACTGGGTGACTTCGCCGCCGGTGTACACGGGCTCGTCGTCCACGATCGGCACGCCGACAATGTCTTCGGGTAGCGGATCCACATAGACGAGGTCGGCCGGCGGCGCGGCCACCGCAGCCACTTCGATGGTCAGCAGGGCCTGGACGCTATCCACGCTGTTGGCGCCCGTCACCGTATAGACCGCCGGTGCGGTCACTGTCGTGGGGGTGCCGGAAATGATGCCGGTCTGCGGATCAATGGCGAGGCCCGCCGGCAGTGCCGGTGACACACTGTATTGCGTGATCTCGCCCCCCGTGGTGAAGGGCGTGTTGGGCGTGATCGGGGCGTTGGTCGGGTAAATGACCGACTGGTCCAGGTAGTCCAGCCCGTCTGGTGCAATGGGAGCGTCCTTGACCTCGATTTCGACCCGGGTGGATTCGCTGCCCGCTTCATTACTGCCAGTGATCGTGTAGACCGTGTCATTGCTTACGGTAGTGGGCGTGCCGGAAATCGCGCACGTATGAGGATCCAGGACGAGGCCCGCAGGCAACGGTGGAGACACGCTGCATTGCGTGATCGCTCCGCCGCTGTTGCTCAGTGTCTCGGGGATGATTGCAATCCCCTGCGCGTAGACCACCGTAGAATCGTGCTCGGCTAGCCCGGCGGGAGGGGCAGAGGTGACACCGTTGCTGCCATTGCCCTGACATCCAGCCGCCAGAGTGACCAGCGACACAAGAAGGCCTGTCACGCAACGTTTTGTCAGCATGGACTTGACCTCGAGACTGTTGCTTTCAGAATAGGTCGTCCCGCCGTCGGCGGTCAATTGCGATCAGGCGGATGCTCTGGCTTGCACAAGGAGCCCGGCGGAGTGGAATGGACGCACGTACGGCCAGCCGCGATTTTCGCAACATGCCGGAAAGCGAAAAGGATCTTCGGATTGGCTCAAGCTCTGGACGGATCGCCTGATCGCAACGGCTTGAAAAATGCCAACGGCGAAAATGGTTTCGAGTGCGGACAGGTAGTCTCGCGAGACCTTGCGTCTCTTGTGGGTCGGCGTCTGCCAAACGTAGGCGACAGCTGCGCGGTGCGCTACCGCTTTGTACTCCCGTCACACGCGGCCCGGCATGCATAGCTGCGACATGCGCGAACCAGAGGGGAGAGATCATCATGGCCATCCGTACCACGCGCGACGCGCTGTCTCGCATTTTCTACCAGCGCTGCTTCTGGCTGTTTGTCGTACTGGTCACGCTAATCGGCGCGGTGTCGTTTGTCCCCCCGAGCGACAGCGGTCGCCTCATCCTGAATGTCGTAAATATGTTCCTCGTCATAGCGACCGTGGCAGCAGTCGGCCGTACAACGCTGCCGTTCGTAATCGTGCTGTTACTTGCCGTTCCGGCTATGTGGTTCCAGTACCTCGGCCTGTGGCGCGACGACGAGACGAGCCTTGCCATATCCTGGATGTTCAGCGCCGCACTCTACTTCATCACTGTTGCGTATCTTCTCCGCTACGTCTTCCAGCCGAGGATCATGACGGCGGATAAGCTGTTTGGCGCCGCGGCGGCATATCTGTTGATCGGTGACCTGTGGGCGTACATCTACGCGATCATCGGATTCTTCTATGCGCAGTCGTACATGATCGTCGGGCAGCCGGGTCGGCTTGTTTATGCCGACGCGCTTTATTTCAGCATAACCGTCCTCACTAGCACAGGCTTCGGCGACATCACGCCACTCACGCGCCCGGCACGCGGCATGTGCATGATGGAACAGATCACCGGCAGCTTGTTCGTCGCGATCCTCATCGCCCGCCTCGCCGGCGTTTATCCCCCGCGAGAGAGCTATACCGACGACAAATCCTAGGAAGTCAGGAAGCCTTATCGTGTCGGCGCGACCGAACGATGACGATCTGTGTGAACTCGACGGCCAACTAAACTGATTGAAGGGCAGTGGTACGTCGCAAGCGGCCATCGCAAGCGCTTGGTGACGACCGACGGTTGAGGGTCGAACGAAGACGGCTAGATCTGGCGGACCTCGGCCGGGGTTATCGGGAGGATGGCTATAGGTCGCGACTCGCCGATATCTACTCTCGGCACAAAGCGTTGTTCAACCGACTAGAAAACGCGTGAGCATGAAATCGTCACATATGGGCCGCGTGCCGGCTCGTCAACACAACTTCCCGATGAACATTACGCGCACGGGCGCATCGAGGTAAGCCTGAGATACGCTAAGGAGAAACGGTGCCGACAGCTCGCGAAAATGTTGAATAAAGCCGGGCTTGTCGGCTGAGTGCTCGGGTGGCCGCCGTGTGGACTCCTCTCCCATACGCAGTCATCGGACGCTGAAGTCGGCGCCGCCCAACCGCTCAATCCGCGTCGTCGCGCGCTCGCAAACACAGCAAAGTATGAGCGAGACCGAGCGCTCCTGGCCAGACGCCACGTCCGACGTCAGGACAAGGAGCGCTCCGGATGCTGTGGCAGCGCTTACCGTGCCACGGTGCGTGGGTCCTTCGCGGCCATCTGTCCAAAACGCCCGCTGTTGAAGTCCTCTACCGCCTCGCGAATCTCTTCGGTCGTGTTCATGACAAACGGTCCATGCGCAGCTACGGGTTCGTCGATGGGTTCGCCGCTCAACACCAGCACGATTGCGTCGCTCATGGCGTCAAGCTGAACGTCGGTGCCTTCTCGCGCAAGGAGAACCAGTTGCGCGTCGCCGATCACCCGCTCGTCGCCGTTGACGCGAACCTGGCCTCGCAGCACGACTAGCGCGAGCGTCCGGCCCGCCGGTAGCGTCAACGCTGCGCCGTGCCCAGCTTTGAGCCGCACATCCCAGACATCCATCGGCGTGAAGGTGTGCGCTGGCCCCGCCTTGCCCGCGTAGTTGCCGGCGATCACCCTCACCTGTCCCGCGCCTGCCGGCAGGTCGACAGACGGAATCTGGCCGGCCACGATGCTCTGATAGCCTGGGGCCGTCATTTTGTGCTTCGCTGGCAGATTGACCCAGAGTTGCACCATCTCGAGCGTCCCGCCTGTTTTCGCGAACGCGCGCGAGTGAAACTCCTCATGCAAAATGCCTGCGCCCGCCGTCATCCACTGCACATCGCCGGGACCGATCTGGCCACCGCTACCCGTTGAGTCGAGGTGCTCCAGTTCGCCCTCGTACACGATAGTCACGGTTTCGAAGCCACGGTGCGGATGCTGCCCGACACCCAGCCGTCGGTGCGTCGGCGCAAAGCTTTCCGGTCCCGCGTAGTCGAGCATCAGGAAAGGGCTCACGTGCCGCCCCATGGTGTGATGCGAGAACAGTGTGCGCACGGGAAAACCGTCGCCGACCCAATGCGCGTTGGGGTTGCTGTAAGCGCCGAGAATCTTTTTCATCATCGAATATTCCTGTTTAACGGCCCGCGGCCGTGCTTGTATGAATACAGGGTAGTCGCGCGACGATGACGGCGGTAGAGGGTGGAAGTTGCCCTCTGTGTCTCACTGATGGAACAATGGACAGGCTCAATACCATCGCTCCGGGCGAGCCGATCAGAATCTCGTCTGCAACCCGATGCGCGCCAGTGTCTGCGAACGGTTGCTCGCAGCCGCGTCAGGCGCCAGCAATCCGTTGATCCAGGCTTGGGTCGTTTCGGAGTCGCCGCTGGCACGCTGATAGACGCCCTCGACGTACACCATCGTCCGCTTCGAGAAGTGGTATTGCACTGCTGTGGTGATCTGGTGAGCCTTGTTGTTCTCGAGCACCTGGTTTCCCTTCATGTACTGGTAGTCGAGTCCTGCCGACCAGGGACCCGAAATCGTCCAATACGCCCCCGCCTTGTAGACGTCGATCTTTGCGCCGCTCGCCGTATTCCGTGTGTTTGTGTACAGCAGCATGGCGAGCACGCTGCCGAACCTGTAATGCGCGCCGGCCCCAAAGTTTCGGATTCCTTCATGACCATTGCCCAGTTCAGGATATTTGGCTTCGATATAGGCGATCCCGAGCGCAAACGGCCCGCTCTCGTAGTTCATCCCTGCGCTGATTGTCGAATTGGCGGAGAACGAACCCGCAATGCCGCCAAAGCCATACAGCGCGCCGAAACTGAATCCGGAGAAAGACGGACTGCGATATTTGACCGCGTTTGCCACACGCGTTGCACCGGCCAGACGGTCAAAATCGAACGAGCCGGTTGGATTTTGCGGGATGCCTAGCGCGCTGAATGGTCCCTGTCGAAAATCATAAAGACCGCCAAACAGGAACGCGCCGTCAAAGAGACCGAGCGTCAACGTCTCGAACATGAAATCGTACTGGTTACCAAACGTGACGGCGCCAAGACGCTCATCGGACAGCCCCACGTAGGCCGTGCGATTGAAGATCTGGCCCGCGCCCGGGATGGTTGCGCCGCTGCCCAGATCGAACTGCGAAGTCAGATTGAACACGGCCTTCGTTCCGCCACCCAGATCCTCGCTTCCGCTGAACGTCAAAACGTTCGGCGCGAAGATCCCGCTGTCGAACTGCGTTACCGAGCCGCCATGTTCGTTGTTCACCCAGGTCACACCGCCATCGACCATGCCCTGCAACGTAACACTGCTTTGGGCGTAGAGGTTGGTGTGGAAGCAGGCTGCGCTCAGGCAGACTGCGAGAGCGGTCTGTCTTTTCATGTCGATCGATTTCCTGCCGTCAACGATGGCTCGCGATTCGCCGGACATCGCACTTGCGCGCGGACGGCTACCGCAGCCGGCCGCGCGCTTGATACGTTGCTTGATACGTCAGTTCTTGTCGTACGAGAACTGGATGCCGGCAGTGCCCCCGGTTTCAATGAACAGGTCAATGAACGCGGGGACGGTTTCGCTGCGCGCCCAGTCGCGCTGCAACTCGCAGAACAGTTGAGCGACGCTGATCATCTTGCCGCCAGCCTGTTCGATACGGCGCAACGCGGCTTCGTGCGCAGCGACGGACGTGCCGCCGACCGCATCGACGACCACATAGACCTCGTAGCCCGCCTTCAGCGCATCGAGCGCGGGGAACGTCAGGCAGGCTTCCGTCCAGAGCGCCGTCATGATCAGCTTCTTGCGGCCGGTTGCCTCGACGGCCTTGCGGAATTCGACGTCTTCCCACGAGTTGATGCTCGTGCGGTCGTACGTCGGATAGTCGCCAAGCGCGGCGCGCAGTTGCGGAATCGGCGGCTTGTTCAGCCCCGTCTTCACGTTGACCGTCGAATGGACGATCGGCAGCTTGTAGGTGACCGCTGCCTTGGCGGCGCCCACAATGTTGTTGACCAGCAGTTGTCGATCCATCGACGCGATGGAATTCACCTGAACCGGTTGGTAATCGATGACGATGAATGCCGCATTCTGCGGGGTGAGCAGAGGGTCGTTCGCGGGGTCGCGAATGGGTTCGCTTGCCATGGTTGTCTCCAGAAGCAGTGCAGGAAGTGAAAGTGGGATCCCGAGGACCGATGCGAGAAACATCGGATCTGCATGCACGGCCAATGCTATGCGGGCGGCTCACTGCCTTGAAGTCCCGAAAGATGCCGACTGTGTTCCATGAGAGGAACAACGACGGTCTGGACCCTTAATGCTTTAAGATGTCTCGATTGTTCTGCCAAAGGAACAGTCATGGACGACCTGAACGACATCTACTACTTCGTGAAAGTGGTCGAAAACCATGGTTTCACGCAGGCAGGCCGGGCGCTCAACATGCCCAAGTCCAAGCTCAGCCGGCGCGTCGCCGACCTCGAAGCCAGATACGGCGTTCGCCTGCTCAACCGCTCCACACGCCATTTCTCGGTGACGGAAACCGGACAGGAGTTCTACGAGCGCTGCCTCGCGGTGCTCGTGGAAGCCGATGCCGCCCGCGAGGTGATGGAGCGCAGGGTTTCCGAACCCCAGGGCGTCGTGCGCATGAGTTGCCCGACGACGCTGCTCGAATATCGCATCGGGGCCCTCGTGGCTGACTTCATGATGTAATACCCGAAAGTGCGGATTCTTCTGGACGCCACCAATCGCAGGGTCGACGTCCTGGGCGAAGGACTCGATCTCGCGCTGCGCGTACGTTTTCCGCCGCTCGAAGACAGCGGGCTCGTCATGCGTGTGCTCTCCGGCAGTCCGCAGCGTCTCGTTGCGACGCCGGCGCTCCTGAAGCAGCACCCAACGGCGACGCATCCGGCGGATCTCGCCGGCATGCCCAGTCTCGACTGGGGACCGCCGCGCGATCACGCCTGGACGCTGGTCGGCCCGGACGCCGCCGAGGCGCGCGTGCCTCACGCGCCGCGCTACATCACCGACGACATGACGGTGCTTCGGCAGGCCGCCCTGAAAAGCGTGGGCGTCGTGCAGTTGCCCTACATGGTCGTCGAGAACGAGCTTGAGAAAGGCGCGCTGGTTGACGTGGTGCCAGGCTGGAAGCCCAAGGGCGGCCTCGTTCATGCCGTCTTTCCGTCTCGCCGGGGCCTGCTGCCGGCCGTGCGCCTGCTGATCGACTATCTCGCCACGCACATTCAGAAAGACGAGTGAGCGCCGCGCGCGGCGAGGCATCCGGTTTCGGTCGCTCCCGCTTCGATTGTTCCTTTGACAGGACACTCTGTACGGCCGCGCGATCTACCGCGGCCGCCAGCCCATTTCTATTCTTCCCTCATCGAGCTTCGATATGCCACCACACTGACAACACATGGAGACGCCATGCGGTACATCCACTTTTCTCCCGACAATCGCCGCCGGCTGCTCGGCATCGTGCAGGGCAATACCATCCGCTCGCTCGGCGAGACGACCCTTGACGATCTGCTCGCGCGTGGCGTCGACCTCGCATCCTGTGGTGCGGCGCTCAACGCGGGCGCCGAGGAATTCCCGACCGCTGCCGTGACGTATCTGCCGCCGCTCGCACGCCCCGGCAAGCTGCTCTGCATCGGACTCAACTACGCCGATCACACGAAGGAGAGTCCGTATGACCAGCCCGACTATCCAACGATCTTCCCGCGCCTGAACTCGAGCCTGATCGGACACGACGCGCCCATGATCCGCCCGCGCATCTCCGACTCGCTCGATTTCGAAGGCGAACTCGCGGTCATCCTCGGCAGCGGCGGCCGCCATATTTCGAAGCAGCGTGCGCTCTCGTGCGTGGCGGGCTACTCGATCTTCAATGACGGCTCCGTGCGCGAGTACCAGTTCAAGTCGCCGCAATGGACGGTCGGCAAGAACTTCGACGGCACCGGCGCGTTCGGCCCGATGTTCGTCACGGCAGATGAACTGCCCGCAGGCGGTGCCGGCCTCAAGCTCGAAACCCGCCTGAACGGCCAGGTCGTGCAATCGGCGAATACGAACGACATGCTGCACGACGTCGCTTCGCTCATCGCGGTGATCAGCGAAGCGATCACGCTGGAAGCCGGCGATGTCATCGTGAGCGGCACGCCCGCTGGCATTGGCTGGGCGCGCGAGCCGAAGCTCATCATGCGTGCCGGCGACGTATGCGAAGTCGAGATCGAAGGACTTGGCGTATTGCGCAACATCGTCGTCGATGAGGACGCGGCGAGCCAGCGTTGATCGAACATTAGATTCCCCAGAAGGAGGAGACATGAGACAGATTCGCGTCCCGGTATTCGTCGTGGGTGCAGGCCCCGCCGGACTCACGACCGCCGCATTGCTGGCGAAATACGGCGTCGACGTGCTGGCGATCACGCGCTACCCCGGCACGGCCCATTCGCCTCGCGCGCACATTACGAATCAGCGCACCGTGGAGGTGTTTCGCGATCTGGGCATCGAGGATCGCGTGCGAGCCCTCGCCACGCCCCACAAACTGATGTCGAACAACGTGTGGGCGACCAGCTTTGCCGGCACCGAACTCGCGCGGCTGCAGACATGGGGCACCGGCGTCGGGCGCAAGTCCGACTATGAGGCGGCGAGCCCCTCGCAGATGTGCAATGCGCCGCAGCACCTGCTCGAACCGGTCATCCTCGCGGCGGCGCGCGAATATGGCGCGCAAATGCTCTTCAATACGGAGCTGGTGTCCATCCGGCAGACTGAAGAAGCCGTTTATTCGCGGCTCGTTGATCGCGTGACCGGCGAGGAAATCGAAGTGATCTCCGACTATGCAGTGGGCGCGGACGGCGCGCAAAGCGTCGTCGCGCGGGATCTCGGCTTCGAGATGGATGGCGAGATGGGACTGGGCTGCGCGGTCAACTGCTGGCTGGAGGTCGATCTGGCGAAGTACACGGCGCACCGCCCTGGCGTGCTGTACTGGATGACCCAGCCGGGCAGCGACTACTGGGTGGGCAGCGGCACCTGGATCTGCGTGCGCCCGTGGAACGAATGGGTCCTGCTCTTCATGTACGACCCGAGAGAGGGCGAACCCGATCTCAGCGAGGAAGCCGTGATCGCGCGCGCCCGCGCCACCATCGGCGAGGCGGACATCCCCGTTCGTGTGAAGGCGGTTTCGAAGTGGACCATCAACCGGATGGTCGCGCGCACCATGGTCAAGGGCCGCGTGGCGATCGCCGGCGATGCCGCGCATCGGCATCCGCCAGCCAAC
Organism: Paraburkholderia acidiphila; assembly: GCF_009789655.1. Lineage (GTDB taxonomy): Bacteria > Pseudomonadota > Gammaproteobacteria > Burkholderiales > Burkholderiaceae > Paraburkholderia > Paraburkholderia acidiphila. The sequence continues at coordinate 1,022,053 of NZ_CP046910.1, read as the reverse complement.
GGGCTCGGCTCGAATACCTCCGTGCAGGACGCCTTCAACCTGGCCTGGAAGCTCGCGATGATCGTCAAGGGCGAGGCATCGCCCGCGCTCCTGCAAACTTACACGGACGAGCGTCAGCCGGTTGCCCAGGGCGTCGTGAACCGCGCAATCAAATCGGTCGGAGAGATGTTGCCGATTGCCAATGCTCTTGGCTTCTCGCAAGGGCAAAGCGCCGCAGAAGGCTGGGCCTCGCTCGACGAACTGTTCTCGGACAGCGAAACCGGCAAGGCGCGCCGCAACGCACTTGCGCAAGCCGTCGAGCAGCAGAACTATCAGTTCAACTGTCATGGCGTCGAGCTGGGGCAGCGCTACGAATCGGCAGCGATCGTGCGCGACGGTGCCACCTTTCCCGCCGCGCTGCGCGACCCCGAACTGTATTACCACCCCACCACGACGCCCGGCGCCTATCTCCCCCATGCGTGGATCGAGCGCGAGGGCGAGAAGGTGTCGACGCTCGATCTGGTCGGCAACGGCGTGTTCACGCTACTTACCGGGAGGGGCGGCGAAGCCTGGCTCGACGCGGCACGGCAGGTCGGCGACGCGTTCGGCATCAGGATCGACGCGGTGCAGATCGCACACGCGACCCCTACGTTCGACCCATACGGCCAGTGGGCAGCACAGCGCGAAATCGAGGACGATGGCTGCGTACTGGTACGGCCGGACCGCTTCGTCGCCTGGCGCTGCAACACGCGCGCGGCGGACCCCGCGATGGAACTGCGGCGCGTGCTGACCCAGGTGCTCGGCACTGCGCCACGCGCAACGAGCGGCGCGCAGGTGCATGCAAGCGGCGTGGCCGCGTGACACGGGAGTTGGGCTCATGACATCGACGACGATCAATCGCGCGCGTTTCGGCATTCATTCGATCGACCATTTCGCGCTCGATGTGCCGGATCTCGGCCAGGCCATGCGCTTCCTCGACGCGTTCGGCCTCGAACTGGAAGCGCGGCGTGGCGAACTGCTGCTGCGCACGCGACAAAGCGATCACGTGTGGGCGAAGGTCCGCGAGGGTGCGCGCAAGCAACTCGCGTATCTTGCACTGAACTGTTTCGCCGACGACTTCGCCCCGCTGCGCGGGCAGATCCTCGCAGCCGGCGCAAAGGCCGCCGCACCCGCCCGGCTCGCTTCCGACGACGGCTTCTGGTTCCACGATCCGGATGGCAACCTGTTGCAACTCAAGGCGGGCGTGAAGACGTCGCCCGGCTGCAAGCCGCGTTTGGACCGCGGATCGGCATCCTCGCGTTCGCGCGGTGCGTGCGCTCGCGCCGACGCGCCAGTCACCCGCCCCACGCGGCTTTCTCATGTGCTGATGTTCACGCCAGACGTGCGCGGCGCGGTCGCGTTCTACGAACGCGCACTGGGCCTCACGCTATCCGACGGGTCCGAGGGCATCGTGGCGTTCCTGCATGCGCGCTACGGCAGCGATCATCACCTGGTTGCATTCGCGCACGGTGCGGCGAAGGGATGGCACCACAGCGCATGGGACGTTCCGGATATCGACGCGGTCGGCCTCGGCAAGATGCAGATGCAGCGGGCGGGCTATCTCGACGGATGGGGCGTGGGGCGCCACGTGCTCGGATCGAACTACTTTCAATATGTGCGCGACCCGTGGGGTTCGTTCTGGGAATACTCGGCCGATATCGACTACGTCGGCGCAGGCACCGAGTGGCCCGGCGGCAATCATCCGCCCGAAGACTCCTTGTATCTGTGGGGTCCGGACGTGCCCGCGTACTTCTTCGAGAACACGGAAGCTGGAAACGCATGAATCCAGGGGTCGACAACGACCTCAGGCAGACCTCGGCCGGGATCAGTTCAAAGGTTGAACTGGCCGGCAATCGTGGTGACGGACTTCCCCTTCCACGCGCTCGTCCGCGCCTTCGCTGCGGCGCTCGAACGATACCGCAGGGCCCGACTCTCGCTCGCCTCATCCTGTTGCGCAACCATATGCCGCCCGCGCCACGGACCGCTCAAGGTCGTGCTATGCCTTCTGCATGAGCGGTCGTTGGAACCATGCTCGTAGATCGGCGACAATCGGACCTTCTGGAAAGCCATTTTTTAAGTTAGCGCGGCAAAACCTTCCAGACCTTCAAGAACGTAGGGCCCGAGACACATCGAACCAGTTCGCCACATCATGACCACAACAAGAAGTCAGGCGCTCATTGCGGCATGCATGCTTGCCACTTCTGTGCACGGCCACGCGCAATGTGTCGACATGGTCGCCAGCCTTGACGACGGTCAGTTGATGCAGTCGCGGATCGCGCTGGTCGACCGTGCCACGCCTGCCGAGCCGATCCGCATCCTCGCCTACATCTTCGAAATCGATCAGACCGGCGGCCTGCTGTTGCGTCATCTGGTCGAGGCCGCGCGCCGCGGCGTGCCGGTCAAGCTGCTGATCGACGGCATCGGCCCCGAGCCGCACTTCGCGTTCGAGGACGAGCTCATCGTCGCCCTGCACGAGGTGGCGCCCGGCATCGAACTGCGAATCTTCCATCCGCGATCCGATCTCGTCGAGATTTCGCATCGCATGCACGACAAGCTGTTCCTGGTTGGCGACACGGCCGTGATCGGCAGTACCTCGATCTGGGATGCCAGCTTCCGCAACTGGCTCAGCGAGCGCGATCTGATCGTGTCGGGCAACACCGGCCAGGACGCTTCCTCCCTGCACGCCATGGACCAGCATTTCGCCTTGTTCTGGAATAGCCCGGAAGCGGTTCGCCCCGAGCCGGAAAGATACCTCGAAGTTGCCAGTCCATATCGCGTCTCGCAGGCTTATGCGACGCTGGACCCGGCGCGCATCCGCTATTGGCGCGAATGGCTGCTGGCTCCGCTCGACGGGTCAGCCCAGGCGCCGGACCTGGCCGCTTCCGATACGCCCACTGCCTCCGATGCACCCGACGATCCCGCCGCTGCGCCCGCTGCCGGGGCGGATTTCGATCCTGCCTGGATGCCGATCGCCTGCGATCGCCTGCGCTATGTCCACGACTGGCCCGACAAGCGCTCGCCGGGCACGCTGCAGGACATGCTGCAAGCGTTCGATATGGCGCAGCACGAGATCCTGATCATCAACCCTTATCTGATCCTGGTGCCGGAACTGCGCGAGGCGCTCGAGCGCAAGCAGCGCGAAGGTGTCCACGTGATCCTGGTGAGCGCCTCGCTGTCGAGCATCACGCAGGAATTCCCCGCAGTCGGTCGCGCCTACGCCGACGATCTGCCCGGCCTGGTGAATGCCGGGATCGAGGTGCGCGAGTATTCCGACCGGGACAACCGCATGATGCACGCCAAGCTGGTCCTCATCGACGGCCATCAATACTATCTCGGCAGCTTCAATTTCGATTCGCTGTCGGCCCGCTTGAATACCGAAAACGGCCTGTGGATAGATATCCCGGAGGACGGGCTCGATCCCTTGCAGGACAGCGTGGCGTACTACCTGCGCAACTCGAGTTCGGTGAGCGACGCCAATCGCCGCCTGCTTGCGGATCCCGATGCGCGCTGCCGGGCCGCCGGCTGCGGCGGTGCCTGGCGGTGGGTGACGACGCTGATCAGGAACTACCTCTGACTACGTGGCCAGTTCGGGTCGCCGTCCGCATCGTATCCCGCCGCAGTCGGCCAGGAACGGCCGCAGTATGTGTTGGCATAATCTGTCGCAGCGCTTACGAATTTTTTTCGATACTCATTCGCAGCCGATCTATACTCAAGAACACCACGGCCTCCCCGGCTAGCAGCCAGTTCACCCGGCTCAAACAGTTCATGGTTTCGTCGTCGATCATCCGTAATAAGGATTCCGGATGAATGCACGCGCACTGCCCAATTCGGCAGAGTTGGTTAAGTTTCATGTCACCTCACTACGAGTCCATCCGGTGCACCGGGGGCTTGAGCGTTGCGTGCGCGATGCGACAACGCTTTAAACGACGTGCGAGGCACTCATGTCCGGCTATGCGTTGGATAACTCCTGGGAGCATGCGAATCGCCGTCTGGCGCTGCTCGAGCAAATGCTCGACCCGATGACCGAGCGTCGCATCAAGATGCTCGGCGTCGGTCAGGGGGCGCGCTGCCTGGAGGTTGCGGCCGGAAGCGGCTCGATCGCGAAGTGGCTGTGCGAGCAGGTCGGGCAAACCGGCAGCGTCATGGCAACCGATATCAACACCACTTTGCTCGACGAGATCCGTCTTCCGAACCTTGAAGTTCAGCAACATGACATCGTCAAGTCCGAGCTTCCAGCCTCCGCATTCGATTTTGTCCACGCGCGTTGGATACTCCACCACCTGCGCGAACCCGAGCGTGCGATTCGCCGGATGGTCGATGCACTTCGCCCGTCCGGGTGGCTGTTACTGGAGGAGGTCGACTTTTTCCCGGTCCATGCGTCATCGTCCGACGTGATCCGTGAATTCATGGTGGCACTCGTCAACACCGTTGTGAAAGCGTCGGGGCGAGACTGCTTCTGGGCTCGCATCCTTCCGGAGACCGTGGCCGCCATGGGACTCGCGCAGGTGGGGGGCGAAGGAGAGTTTCCCGTGATCCAGGGCGGCTCGCCCGCCGCGGAATTCTTCGAGTTGACTGCCGTGCAGATGCGCGACCAACTGCTCGCGACATCTGCACTGCCTCTGTCTCGACTCGATCAGGCACTGCAACTCCTGAAATCACCTGATCTATGGGCTTTCGGCGGCGGCAATATTGCCGTATGGGGACAGCGAAGCGCTACATGATTTCGAGTTTCACGCGACGGACGCTGCCTCGGATGCCGAGCGAGGCTTTTCCGCGCCGCATTGCCGCTCGGGTCAGCTGGCGAGCGACCAGACGGCGTTACGCACCACGATAGGCCCTGGAATGAAACCCACCTTCAGGAAGGCGTCGGCGGTTTCCTGCAACTGAGCGGCGATCGCGGGCGTGACAGGCCCCACGGTCAAGTCGCTGCGACCGATGGCGAGACGCACCGCATCAATGTCCATGCCGATGGCAGCCGAAGTCGCCTCGGCAAACTTGTCGCGATTTTGCGCCGCCCACGTCGTGACTTTTGTCACCTCATCGATAACCGCCGCGAGCGTTTTCGGGTGTTCCCTCGCGAACTCGGGATTGGCTACGTAGACGGAATTGCCGTTGACAATATCCTTTGTGGTGGCGATCGCGTGTGCCCGCTGGACGCGTTCCGCTAACGCGAAGTAAGGGTCGTGGACGACCCAGACATCGACGTCGCCGCGCGCGAGCGCCACAGAGCCATCTTTGGGCGACAGCAATACGGGGACGATGTCGCCATAGGCGAGGCCCGCCTTGGAGAGCCATTTCAACAGAACGCTTTGTCCACTGGTGTTGCGGGCAAAGGCTACCTTCCTGCCCCTGATGTCCGCGATAGATCGGAGGGCGGATCCTTCCCGCACCAGCATCCCGTGTTCCGACGCAGGCATGCATGCCACATAGACGAATTTCGCGCCGGCTGACTGCGCAACGATAGCGGGCACGTCCCCCACCCAACCGAAGTCGATGGCCCCTGAACCGATTGCATCCATCATCGGCGGTCCGAGTTCGAATTCAGTCCATTTCACCGCTTCGACGCCGAGCGGCTTCAATCGCCGCTCGAAGACGGCTTCATTCCTGGCAACGCTGAGCAGGCCGGCCTTCTGGTAGCCCACACGGAATTCAGTCGGCATGGGCTGCGCATAGCTGCGTTGGATGAGACCTGCGCAAAGCAACCCGAGGCCGCCTACGACGACCGATCTTCGAGAAATAGGCATTTGATGTCTCCCCTTGCCGAACGGCCTCATTTTGCGAGACATGCGTTAGCGGCTGTTTCGCAGGACCAACTGATTCGACACCGACCTGACTCCGCGCACTGACCTTGCCGCGTTGCCGGCTAGCCCGATCTGCCTTCTTTCCGGCACCCATCCCGTAAGCGTAACGACGCCGAGGCGCGCCCTGACGCGAATGCCTGATGCATCCACGCTCGGTGTCCGTCTGAGGGCGTCGCGGACGTCTCGGGTCACCGCGCTATCCGGCCTGTTCTGAAGCCGCGACGTCGAGTAGGCTGCCCTTTGCACAGTCGCGCCGTCCCGGGAGTCCACGCCCGTTTGCGCGTACGCACGGATCGGGCTACTACTCATGACGACCATAACGAGGATCGCGCCGATTTTGCTGCTCGCACCGTTCACGTTCATACTCCCCTCTGCAAAAGCCCTCCTTAAGCCTAGCCCTTATAACCGGCAGTGCGACGAAAACGATCCCGGTCATCGCCGCACGCGTCGCCTGTTTCCATTCGCCCGATCACGACCATGGATGATGTTCGCTTCGGTTGACTGCGCAATGGTATTCGTGCTTCCATCGCCTTGAACTGTTGCGTCATGCTCAACCCAGTGTGGCGAGTGCAGCGCGGGCGTCGTGAAGTTCTATGATCGAGTCGCCATGCGACATGACTGAAACGCCGTCTCGACTCGTGTTAATGGACACCCTTCGAGCCAGATGATGTTGTGGAGACCACGCTGCGTCTCACGCGAGGCATCACTGATCCGGCAATGCCGCAGCGCCGCTCGTGTGTTGTGAATGCCGCGCCGATGCGCCCACGTCGCCGGTCTTTTCCTTGCTTTTTCGCCAGCCCGCCGGCGGCATGCCGAATTCGCGTCTGAATGCGCGACTGAACGCGGCCTCCGACTCATAGCCAATCTGTTCAGCAACAGCGATGATCGGCTTGCTGCCGGTCAGGAGCTCCTGCGCCGCAATCTGCATGCGCCATCTCGCGAGATATTGCATGGGCGGCTGCCCCAGAAGTTCGCTAAAGCGTTGCGCCAATGCGGAGCGCGACAAGCCCACCTTGCGTGCAAGCTCGTCGACGGTCCATGCATGTGCCGCTTGAGCATGAAGCAACGACAGCGCGCGTCCAACGTAGCGGTCACGCACGCCAGCAAGCCACCCGGTCTGGTCCTCAGGTAGCGCTTCAATACAGCTACGGATCGCTTCGACAAACAGCAGTTCCGATAGCCTCGCAAGCACAATCGTGCCACCCGCGCGCGATTCGGCCGCTTCGGCGGCTGCAAGATTAAGCGATGACTCGAGCCATGCCGCACGCGGATCCTTGCGCATGTCGATCTTGAAGAGTCGCGGCAGCGATGAGAGCAGCGGATTGTTCAACGTATCGTCGCTGGCCAGAAAGCCGCACACGATGCGCGTCGCCGCGCCGCCACCGCCATGGGACAGCGTCATGACTTCCCCCGGCGCTGCCGCCATTTGCCCAGCCAGCAACGAGTCTGATGGCACGGGCGAAAGATCGATCGCGCTGCCCATGATGTGTGTTTCGCCCTGAGGCACCACGAGCAGTTCGCCGGCATGGACGTGAATAGCCGAACCGGGATCGTCAGCCAGTTGGACCCAGCAATTCCCCTCGACGACCAGATGATAGGAAACGATACGCTCGGAAGGCGGTAAATAGGCGCCGCAGAGCGAGGCATCGGTGCGACCGATCAGGCACCACGGCGCGGTGAATATCCCGTTCAGAAACACGGCGCCACTCAGACGAATGGCACGCAGAACATCAGAGACTGCATCCATGGATCGCTCGCGTGAAATGCGATTTCCCGCGCGACAGACTTCGCCGCCGGTCATTCGTCACGATGGACAAGGGCTCCATGTTATACCCGCAATCCCACTCGATGACAGTTTCCTTACTGATGATTCACCGTGCTTAATGAAGCACTTTACGCGTCTGACTCGAACTCCCGTTTTGTAGCCGCGTGGTCGAAAGAGCGCGCGCTTGATCAGGATGACCTGGCAATTTTTTGACGCCCGGCGACGGGCACGCATGCATCGTCAAGAAGTGGACGATCGGTCAAAAAAGATCGACGCACGAGCAGGACTGCAAGGGTTCCCTGCAGGCAAATTGCGTCACAGGAAGGATCGTCACGGATCAGCGTCACCCCGACTTCGGAATCAAGCCTTCCTCGGACCTTGAAAGCCTGGCGCGTCAACCGGTTCGCACGAAGCGGTTCACACAGCGACTTGCGGCGTCGGCAAAAACGATAGCGTGAGATACCGATGAAATGCCTGATAAACCGCGTGATGTATCACCCGATGGTCGCGTTATCCGTTTTCTATCTGGCCGACGTGATGCATCACGTCGACTACAGCGTCTTCGGTGCGCTTCTGCTTCTGTGCGTGAGAACTGTCTCGCGTATTTTCAGTGGATTCAACAAGGGATAGGGCGGGAATGCAAAACGGTGACTCATGACTTCCGATCCCGGACCGACCGCAAGTGTCGCGATCCAACCCACAGTGCCAGCCAGAGAGTTGGGTCCGCCCCACCGGCCTGGCGCGCACGCAGGTCCACGAATTCGTGCTGATCGCCATTCAATATCCAGTATGTTCAACTCGCTGCGATATCGCTTACCGCGGCGCCTCGGTTTGGCACGCGCTTTGCCTTAGTCATTATCGAGGAGTCAGTAGCGACACCCTCAAAACAAGCACTGACATTCCCGGACTGACCAACTTGCCCTTGGAGAATCGAAATGAACGCACTGGTAATCAAAGACCTCCCCGTAGCCGTCGAGATGGCTCGTACTGCAATGCGCGCCGTTAGCGGCGGTATGTTGCCGCAGCAGATCGTGAACATCATCCAGGCCGTGAACGACTACGCAAACGACTCTCCTGTCCAGCACAGTTTTACTGGCAGTGGGACCTCTGTGACGTACTAGCGGAATCACGGTGATTTCGTCGCTCAAGGCCCCTCCAACGAGGGGCCGGCGCCAACGCCTTGCTTGCTGATGCAGGTTTCGCATCAACCTGAAATCACCCCTTGTTCGCTTGCGCCACCCACTGGTCCAGGCTCACGCGGCCAATCCGCGCATCGCCGAGCGGCACGAGCGACTGTTCCTCGACGCGACCGCCGTAGTAGCGCGCTTCCTGATCCGTCGCCACCGGGCGCGGGTCTCCAACCGACTGTAGATAACGTCCGACAATCGTGGCGAACGGCTCGCGGTCCGGGCCCGCGATATCGACAGTACCGTTCAGTGGCGCGGCAAGCGCGACCTGCGCGAGGATCGCCGCTACGTCATCCGCGGCTATCGGCTGAAACAGGCCGTCCCCAACGCGCACCGTTCCGTCTTCCGTGGCGGAATCCGCAATGGCGCCGATGAATTCCATGAACTGGGTCGCGCGCACGATCGTGTACGGCATGCCCGCCGCTTCGATCGCCTCTTCCTGCGCAACCTTGGCAACGAAATAAGCATTCTCCGGCGTGCGCTCGCAACCGACGATGGAAAGCGCGACGTGATGGCGTACGCCCGCGGCCACTTCCGCTTTGTCGAGGTTGCGCGTCGAGGTGCGGAAAAAATCGAGCACCGCCTGCGGCTCCCACGAAGGCGCGTTCGCCACATCCACGACGACATCGGCGCCGTCCAGCGCGTGGCTCAGGCCTTCCCCCGTCACGGCATTCACACCGTTACGCGGCGACGCAGCGAATGCCGCATGACCCGCCTCGCCAAGCAGCGTGACAACACGCGAGCCGATCAGCCCGGAACCACCGATTACGACGAACTTCATGGCACATTCTCCAGATGAGAGTCAGTTGACACGGGTACGCGGCTGGCGGCCGTTGCATTGCGTGAAAGGACTCGCCACCGTCGCGTCGTGTGAACCTATTGTGGGAAGATCATGAACTATCGAAAAGTGCCAAGAATTGTCGAGTCGACCAGGACATGCTGACTCATCTCCGCTTCTGCGCTTCCCGGCAAGACCGTCATGACCGTGCCGCCCACTGAATTCACCGTCAATATCGATCGGCAACTACAGTTGCCGATCTACCTGCAGATCTGCGCGCGCTTCAGAACCGCGATCGCGGCTGGGCATTTGCGTCCGGGCGATCGCGTGCCCGCGTTGCGCAGCTTCGCCACGCAACTGAACACGGCGCGCGGCACCGTCGAGCTGGCCTATACGATCCTCGTCGACGAGGGCTATCTCCAGATGCGCGGCGCGGCCGGCACGTTCGTGTCGCCCTCGCTGCCCGCATCGGTCACGCACGCGTCGCGTACGCAAGGCGCCAGGGAGTCGAACGGCAGGCAGGACACGAAAGGAGCGGCCGCGCCGCAAGCGCCAAGCGAAACGCGCAGCGTTCAACCGGCAGCGCGCCCGCTTGCCATTGCCGCCGCCATGAGCGGCGAGCCGCGTCCGCTGCAACCTGGGCTGCCCGCACTCGACGCGTTTCCGGTCAAGGTTTGGAATCGTCTCGTTTCGCATCGCTCGCGCATGGACGGTTAACGAGCGGGCCGGCTTCCGGGTCAAGCAAGTGTTGCGACTGAGTGGCCGTCCACGCGTCACCCTCGTCCCCTCGTCGACGCCTGTGCTTCATGCAACCAGGTCGTGAAGCCATCTCGCGCCGGCGAAACGGCGTTGAGCAGCATGAGGGCGCTGACCTGGCCACGGTGGCCGGTGCCGTGGTTGATAACGTGCACGAGCATTTCCTCCCGGGACATGCGGCCCGGGGCGCCATCGGTGAACACGAAATCGATCCGTTCCGCCAGGGCGTCGCGATCGAGCCCGCACACATACTCGATGTATTCCTGATCGGACCTCCTGATGTCCGCAGCCAGATCGTCCAGCGTTGGCAACTCGCTCAGGTTGGCCGACGTATAGGGATGGGCCTTACGCTGCAGATGCGCCGCGAAGATCCGGTCGACGACATAGCTATGGCTCAGGGCCTTGATGGCCAGTCGCGTAAGGGTGAGTCGACGCCAGACACCAAGCCTCGCCAGCGCGGTCAGCAGCTCGTCATTCGCCCAGGCCTTGTATCGAAACAGATGTTGCAAGGTGTCATGCATGTCGTGACTCCTTGAGGTTTTTTGCGCGTCGCCCAAGCTGCGCAAGGGACTGCCTTGCATTGCCATGTCGAGTAATGTACGAGCTATCATTCGCTTTTCATACTCGCATTGGCGGCGTGGAAAAATGGCAAGCAGACCGCTCATCAAACCCAGGAAGATCGCCACTCAGCAACGATCTCGCGCGACGGTCGACGCGCTGGTTCAAGCGACTGCTCGCATTCTCGTCAAGGAAGGTTTCGACAAGGCCAGCACCAACCGCATCGCAGCGGTGGCGGGAGTGAGCGTTGGTTCGCTCTACCAATATTTCCCCAGCAAGGAGGCACTCGTTGCCGCCGTCATCGAGCGCCACCAGCAGGAGATCACGCAAATGGTCCGGCGCGAGTTGGCGGGCGTGTTGACGGAATCGATCGACAAGGCGGTGCACAAACTCGTCACGGTTGCGGTGAAGGCTCACCGCGTCGATCCCAAGCTTCATCGCGTACTGGCGGAGCAGATTCCGCGCGTGGGCAAGCTGGAGAAGCTGGAAACGTTCAACCGTGAGAACTTTGCCCTGTTCAGCGCTTATCTGGAGAGGCACCGCGAGGAACTGCGTATCGACGATCTGGGGCTCGCGTCCTATGTATGTGTGACGACTATAGAGGCGTTGACACACAACGCTGTGCTGCACGACTCCAGGATGCTTTCGGATCAAACGATGGAGGCACTCGTCGACGAGGCGGCGCGCCTCATTACCGGATATCTGAAGAAATGAGGACCTGCCGCACCGCGCCTATCACAAGGCAAAGCTGCGGCAGACGCGCTGACGTTATGGCTGATAAGACGAATCGACGATCGTCCACAGCGCAGCTTTCGGCTTCAGGTTTGCATCGAAAGGCAACGGCAGGTTGTTGCGCGGCACCGGCGTCGACGTCAGCCACGTATGCTTGTCCGAGTAGCCCCAGAACGTCACCGCCTTGATGCTCGGCTCCTGCTCGAACAGCGCGAACACCGCACGATATCGCTCGGCTTGCGCGCGCATGATGTCGTTCGGCACGGGATGGCCGAGGTCCGGCAGACAGGCATGCGGATGGCTCCAGCATTCGCCCGGATCGGTATAGAGACTCACGTCGAGCTCGGTCACCTGGTTTTCGAGGCCGAGCGCGGCGACGTCGTCGAACGCCTGCTTGATGTGCGGCAGCGGCGGCCATTTCACGCTGATATGCATCTGATGCCCCACCCCGTCGATCGGCACGCCCTGCGCACGGAGATCGCGGATCACCGCGAGCAGCTTCGCGCGCTTGCCCGGATCGTCAGTGTTGTACTCGTTGATATAGAGCTTCACGTTCGGGTCCGCCGCGCGCGCCGCGCGGAAGGCGATCGCGATGTAGTCCTTGCCGAGCGCGCGATACCACGGGCTGTCTTCGCGATACACCTGATGCGGGTCGTCGCTGATCACTTCGTTGACCACGTCCCATGCATAGACCTTGCCGCGGAAGTGTGTGACGACATCGGTTACATATCGATCGAGCCGCTTCGCCACGATGTCGCGATAGTGAGGGTCTTGGGGATCGCCGGCAAAGAACCAGGCCGGCGCTTCGGTCCAGTCGCCCGCCTTGAAGTGCCAAACCAGCGTATGGCCGCGCACCGCAATGCCGTGCGCCTGAGCAAAGGCGACGATCTGGTCGGCCGGCGCGAAGTTGTACTGGCCTTGCGCGACGCCGATCGTGCCCGGCTTCATCTTGTTCTCGGCGGTGAGACTCGAGAACTGTGCGGCGATGAGCGCCGCGTCGGCGGGACTGTCGATCGAATCGGGTTCGATCGCCGCGCCGACCTTGAAGTGCGCGGCCATCACACTGCGCAGCGGCGGCAGCGCTTCAGCGGGCGCCGCGGCGAGCGGCCGCCCGTCGTGGGCAGCCATTGTCTGGTTGTTCGCGCAGCCCGCGATCCATGCGAGCGTGCAAACGGCCACGGCTGCGCAGAGCACGCGCATCGAAGTCCTCAAAGGACGCATTGCTGGTCTCCTCGTGATGTGACGCTCGTCCGGATGGAGTCTAACCACCTGCAACGTTAGCGGTAACAACGCGGATGTTAGGCAGCGTCTCACGGACCGGCTATGAGGGATTTACCTGAGGAATGAACGACGCGATGCAGGATGAACGCGTGTCGGGTCGATCGATTTGATCGCAGCGCGATTTGACAGCGCTTTCAAATGGAGTTGCACCGACCTGGCGCGCCACCGACGGCGCGAAGCGGAGTGCCAGTCACTCGATCCCAACTGGCGGGATGGGAAAACCGAAAACCCTTTGGCGCGCGGCGTGCTTCAATCGTCGTGCGCGCGGCGATTCAGTTTGATTTCAATGCGCGTTCAACGAGCCTCCATCTGGGGAGAGCCGGTTGTCCACCGACGTGACACCGGGCACCGACATCGCGCTCTGCTCGGCGCGCGCGACGTGTTCCCGCTCTGGCACCCATCCCAGCAGCGTGATCTGTCCTGAGTGAGCAAAGACAAACATGTGTGACATCCCAACGCCGCTGCGCGCCTGCGCGACGCGCACGGCATGGGCAAGCTGCGCGTCAGAGGCTTGCGCATCAGCCTGGGCATGGGCCACCGGCGCGATTGCGCCTGAGATTAGCAACGCGAGCGTAGAAGCAAGGGCTGTTTTCACGATACCTCCTTACAAGTACTACGGTATGCCGGCAAACTCCGCCGGCAATGCTTCCGGTCCGGCTCAATACGCGGCCACGGAAGTGCATCGGACAAATCCTCTTGCCATGGCTCGCGTCGCGGCGATCGCGATTGCGCGTCGAGGTTTTGTCGGCTGGGGCGATGAGCGGTTGTGCCCTCGCCCGCAGAAAAGCGTGCAGGTGCGGTGCGTTCGAGCGGGACGTCGCGGGCGCGGCGTGGCGGGGGAACGGCGGGAGCCGAGGGATGGGAGCGGGTCGGAGCGTTCGTGACGGAGCGCGGGAGCCCGACGGATGCACTGACAATCCCGCACTCAGCCAGCTACGCGGCCGAGCCCGGCTCGTTTGCCTGGCATCGTATGCATTGATGATAGTCGCTAATGTCCGCCACTGCTGGCGGCTGGGAAACCGGTTCGTCAAGCGTAAACCGGCAACCGCTGCGGTTCGTGAGCGTGCAGGTCTGCGTGGCGCGCTGGGCGTGGACGCTCACTGCGTACGCGCCGCCCGTGGCGAACAGCGTCGTGAACGTGAAAGCGCTGTCGCCGGCGAGGGTGAATGTATCGCTACCGTTGTTTTTGTCGCATGTTCTTGATTGTTTCTGCCGGTACCGGCGGCCGGTCCGGTTATTTCTGATTTTGGTTCACGCTAATCGTCGCCTGCACAATGATTTAACGCGCCGCGGCCACGACGGCGGATCACCAATATGCGGTATCGGACTCGGCCGGTGGGGACTTTAGCTCGCATTGCGCACTCCTGGCCATTGCGACGTTGACGACGTAGCTTTCCAACGAATAATATGCGCGCATATTCTTCTTTGGACGGAGCTGACATGTGGTCAGTTGAGGTCACGGGTGAATGTTCTGCGACACCGGCACAGGTTTTTGGCGTCCTGGCGGAACCGGAGAAGTGGTCGGAATGGAACAAAGGTGTCCTTAGAATCGAAATGCACGGACCGTTCCGGGCTGGCACCACTGCGGTGATGGTTCTGCCAGACTCGACGAGGTTGCCGTTCCGCTTCGGGTGGGTTGAGGCCGGCAAGGGTTTCGAGGATGTCACTGAAGTGCCCGACGCTGGCGTGGTCGTTCGCGTTCGTCACGCGCTTTCGCCGACCGAACGCGGCACTCGGATCACATATCGTTGCGAGGTCGATGGCCCTGAGCCGGTAGCCCGCGAGGTGGGCGCGCTTGTGACCTCCGATTTCGCCGACGTCATCGCCGCTCTTGGTTTGCGGGCAGAACAACTGGGCAAGTGAGTCGTTCGAGGCTAATGCCGCAGACTCGCAAAAAAAGAGGAAGAGCCGCAACTCTTCCTCCCGCCTTGCGCGTGACCCACACCCATCAGTCGTAAAGCACCGCAGCGATCTTCGGATCGCTCATATTGGTCTTGTCGTACCAGTAAAAGCCCGTGTCGATCTTCTTCGGCAGCGTCTCGCCCTTCAACGCCTTCGCCGCGGAATCGACCACGCACTTGCCGATACCAACCGGGTTCTGCGTAATCGCGCCCGCCATCAAGCCGGACATGATCGCTTCCTTTTGCTCCTTGCCCGAGTCGAAGCCGATCAGCACCAGTTTCTTGCCCGACTCCTTCACACCGATCGCCGCGCCTTCGGCCGAACCTTCATTGGCGCCGAAAATGCCCTTGAGGTTCGGGTTCGCCTGAATCATGGCCTTGGCGATTTCCGCCGACTTCAGGTGGTCGCCGGCGCCGTACTGCACGGAGACGATCTTGATGCCCGGGTGCTTCGTCTTCATCTCGTTGAGGAAGCCGTCGCGCCGGTCGATACCCGTGCGGCTCGTCTGGTCATGCACGATCACGCCGACTTCCCCCGCGTTGCCGATCATCTCCGCCATCTTGTCGGCGGCGAGCGCGGCGGCGGCCAGGTTGTCCGTCGCGCAGGTCGTGAGCGGAATATCGCTATCGACACCCGAGTCGAACGCGATCACGGGAATCTTGTTCGACTGCGCGCGTTTGAGCAGCGGAATGGCGGCCTTGCTGTCGAGCGCGGCAATCCCGAGCGCCTGCGGTTTCTTGGCGAGCGCCGCCGAGAGCATGTCGATCTGCTTGTCGACCATCGCCTCGGTTTCAGGGCCTTCGAACGTGATGCGGACATTGTTCGCCTGCGCCGACTGTTCCGCACCGGCTTTCACGGCTTGCCAGAACTGATGCTGGAAGCCCTTCGAAATAATCGGAATGTAGGGTTCCTCAGCATAGGCCAAGTTCGACGCGCCCACGAGCGCGCCCACTCCGATGACGGCACTGATCAGTTTTCTTTTCAACATGACATTTCTCCTCCAAAGGTGGGCCATAGACCTCCAGCCGTGAGGGAGTCTTGCTTTTTACTCCCCGTTCTTTCCGTGCTTCTTCCGTCTCCTCTTTCAACGCTTCTTGCGCCGCAAGATATCCGCATAAACCGCGAGAATGATGATGAGCCCCGTCACCACGATCTGCCATTCCTGCGCGACCGACATGATGCGTAGGCCGTTTGTCAGCACGCTCATGATGAACGCGCCGATGATGGTGCCGAGTATCGTGCCCGACCCACCGCTCAGCGACGTACCGCCAATCACGACCGCCGCGATGGCTTCCAGCTCGTAACCCTGGCCGAGCGCTGGCTGCGCCGAATTCAGACGCGAAGCGATCAACAGACCCGCAATGCCGCAAATCGCGCCGCCAAGGCCATAAATGGCGATCTTCCAGCGATCGACATTGACGCCCGAAAGGCGCACGGCCTCTTCGTTGCTGCCGAGCGCGAACGTATAGCGGCCAAGCGCCGTGCGGTTAAGCGTGATCGAACTCACAATGGCGAGCACAAAAAGAATCAGCACGGCGTTCGGCACGGGCACGCTGGGCAGGAAATAGCCGATCAACGAGTCCTGCGAAATCATGTAGAAGTTTTCGGTGTCGTTGAAATAGATGGGCTTGTCGGACGAGACCACGAGCGAGAGCCCCTTGAGGAGCAGCATCATGCCGAGCGTGGCGATGAACGGCGGTATTTTCATCTTCGCCGTGAGCGTGCCCGATACCGTTCCGCACAGCGCGCCCGTTGCGATGGCTGCAAGCACGCCGATCCACATCGGCAAATGCCAATACGTCAGGAACACGCCGCAAATCACCGCCGTAAATGTCATCAACGTGCCAACGGACAAATCGATGCCGCCCGTGATGATGACGAACGTACTGGCAATGGCGAGCACGCCGTTGACCGCCGTTGCCTGCAGAATGCCGAGGATATTGTCCATCTGCATGAAGGCAGGCGAGGCGAAGCTGAAGAAGATCAACAGCAGGATCAGGCTCGCGAACGCGAGCATTTTCTGCAGCGCAGTGGGCGAGAAAATACGCGCCCTTAAGCCGGCCGACCGTTTCTGATCCGCCAGTGCCGCAGTATCCGATTGCATAGTCATGGATTCGACCTCTTGAGGCTCATGCCGCTTGCAAGGTTTCGCGCTGGGTCGCGAGATGCATGATGCGCTCCTGAGTCGCCTCGCTGGCGGAGAGCTCGCCAGTGATACGGCCTTCGCACATCACTACGATCCGGTCGCTCATGCGCAGGATTTCCGGGAGTTCCGACGAGATCATCACGATCGCCTTGCCTTGTTCCGCAAGCGCACGCAGCAGCTTGTAGATCTCGCTTTTCGCGCCGACGTCGATACCGCGCGTGGGCTCGTCGAAAAAAAGCACGTCGCAATCGCGCTCCAGCCATTTCGCAATGACGATCTTCTGCTGATTGCCGCCCGAGAGCAGACGCACCGGCTGCGTTGCGGAAGGCGTGCGAATGGCGAGCAGACTGATGAAATGCGCCGCCGTCTTGCGTATTTGCATGCGGCGCAAAAACAGATTCAGCGAGAGGAATTTGCCGAGATTGGACATCACGATGTTCGATTCGACGTCCATGCCGGTCGCGAGACCAAAGCGCTTGCGGTCCTCGGAGAGATACCCGATGCTGTGCGCGACCGCGTCGCTCGGCGTTTTGATCGACGCCTTCGCGCCTTTTACGTAGATCTCGCCGGATTCGACCGGGTCCGCGCCGAACACGGCTCGCGCAACTTCGGTGCGGCCCGCGCCCATGAGACCCGCGAAGCCTAGTATTTCGCCTTTGCGCAACGTGAAGCTCACGTCCCGCACGAGCGGACCGGCGTTCAGATGCCTCACTTCGAGCGCGACTTCGCCCTGGTGCGCCGGACCCTGATAAGGCGCGACGTCGGCGAGCGTTCTGCCGACCATCATGCCGATGATGGCCTGCACGCTCGTATCGGCGGCGGTGACGGTAGCCACGTATTCGCCGTCGCGCAGCACGGTGACGCGATCGGCGATCTGCTTGAGCTCATCCATCTTGTGCGAGATGTAGACGATCCCCACGCCCCGCTCTTTCAACTGGCGAATGATGCGGAAAAGCTCGGCGATTTCCGCGTCGTTGAGCGCAGAAGTCGGCTCGTCCATGATGAGCACGCGCGAATCGTACGACAGCGCCTTGGCGATCTCGACCATCTGCTGGCTCGCGACGGTGAGCGAGCCGACCACGGTGCGAGGGTCGAGTTGGACGTGCATGCGCGAGAGAATCGCGCGCGCCTGCGCATTGAGTTTGTCTTCGTCGAGAAAGAGTCCAAGACGCCCGCGCGGCTCGCGGCCAATGAACATGTTCTGCGCGACGGTCAAATGATTCATCAGCTGGAGTTCCTGATGAATGATGCCGACGCCCACGGCCTGGGCCTCGCGCGGGCTGGCGAACGCGACGTGCTGGCCGTCGTAGAGAATGTCGCCCGAGTCGCGCGTATAGACACCCGCGAGAATCTTCATCAACGTCGACTTGCCCGCGCCGTTCTCGCCCATCAGCGCGTGCACTTCGCCCGCCATGAGCTCGAATTGCACTTCGTGCAGCGCTCTCACGCCGGGAAAGCTCTTGCTCAGCTTGCTAACGGAAATGAGCGGCGTCATGGCGCAAATCCGTAAAGAAAAGCCAGACACATTACCGGGGCCCCTTGATTCCGTGCGCGGAGCGGCTTGCGGCGCTGCACGAAGTGGTTGAAGTACGGTCGTTGCTTGACGTAAGGCTAAGCTGCTCAGGGTACTTAAGGTGCAAAGAGATCCGGCCGCGCTTTCGCGGACCGGTGCAGCTCCTCGATCACCTGATCGAGATGGTCGTGCATGGCTTTCGCCGCCGCGTCGGCACGGCCGGCGCGAATGGCCTCGAAAATCCGTTCGTGTTCGTCGAGCGTATGCACGAGACGCTCTGGGCTTGCCAGCAATTGCCTTGCACGATCGAGCGCGTTGCGCGACACCGCGACGATCTCTTTCACGCGCGGCAGGTTCACCGCGTCGAGCAGGATTTCATGAAACGCGAGATCGAGCTCATGAAACACAAGACGCTCTCCATGACCGGCGACCTTGCGCTGCTCGTCGAGATTGGCGGCCAGTGCGTCGATCGTGGCGCTATTCTTCATGCGCGCGACACCGCGCACCGTTTCGACTTCCAGCGCGCTGCGAATGAACAGATGCTGCCGAATATCGTCGAGCGCGATCGGTTTGACACGCGTGCCGCGCTGCGGCAAAACTTCGACGAGACCCGCATGCGCGAGCTTCGCCAGCGCGGCGGAAACCGGAAAGCGCGACACGCCCATGCGTTCGCAGACCGCCGTCTTGTCGATCATCATTCCGGGTTCCAGCGCGAGCGTCACAATCGCTTCTCTCAGCGCCTGCTCGACCGCATCAGTCAGGCTGCCGCGCTCGCCGCCCCTGATCTTTTGCAGTGCGACATAAGGATTGCCGGCGACACTCGCCACCTCGGATGAAGAGTTCACGGCGCGCTTGATTTTGAGAAGACATGCTAGCATGCTAGGTAGCAGATTCAGCGTTGTCAACGCGTGCAAACGCCTGGTTTTCCCCTACCCGAAAGCCGTCCCTTCCATAGGGAGTTCGAATGACCACGATCAGCAAACTGTCCGTTCGCGACATCCGCTTTCCCACTTCGCGCTCGCTCGACGGTTCCGACGCCATGAACGCCGCGCCGGACTACTCCGCCACTTACGTCACGCTCGAAACCGATTCTCCAGACAAATTCACAGGGCACGGACTTACATTCACCATCGGGCGCGGCAATGAAATTTGCGTGACAGCGGTCAACGCGCTGGCGCCATTGATCGTCGGCAAGCGGCTCGAAGACATTACCGCGAATATGGGGGCATTCTGGCGCGCATTTACTTCGGACAGCCAATTACGATGGATCGGACCGGATAAGGGCGCGATTCATCTAGCCACGGCGGCGGTCGTCAATGCGGTGTGGGACCTGTGGGCGAAATCGGTTGGCAAGCCCGTATGGAAGCTGCTCGCCGACATGAGCCCCGAGGAACTTGTGCGCTGCCTGGATTTTCGCTATGTCACCGATGCGATCACGCCTTACGAAGCGTTAGCCATCCTGCACCGCCACGCGAAAACGAAGGGCGTGCGCGAAGCGGAAATGCTCGCGCAGGGCTACCCCGCCTATACCACCTCGGCAGGCTGGCTAGGCTACGACGACGACAAGATTCGCCGCCTCGCGCGCGAAGGCGTGGCGCTGGGCTGGACGCATTTCAAGCAGAAAGTGGGCGGCAATCTCGACGAAGACGTGCGGCGCGCGCGCATTCTGCGCGAGGAGATCGGCGAGAACCTGAAGCTGATGATGGACGCCAACCAGGTGTGGGACGTGGATGAAGCGGTGGCGAACATGCGGCGTCTCGCGGAATTCGACCCGTGGTGGATCGAGGAGCCGACGAGCCCCGACGATATTCTCGGCCACGCGGAGATCCGCAGGCGATTGGGCTCGATTGGGGTTGCCACGGGCGAGCATTGTCACAATCGCGTGATGTTCAAACAGTTGCTGCAGGCCAAGGCGATCGATTTTTGCCAGGTGGATGCCTGCCGGTTAGGTGGACTGAACGAAGTGATCGTCGTGCTTTTGATGGCGGCGAAGTTCGGTATCCCGGTGTGCCCGCATGCGGGCGGCGTGGGACTGTGCGAGTACGTGCAGCATATTTCGCTGTTCGACTATCTGTGCGTTTCGGCTTCGCTGGAGAACCGGGTGCTCGAGTATGTCGATCATTTGCACGAGCATTTTGTCGACCCCGTCGTGATTCGCAACGGGCGCTATATGCCGCCGCACACGCCGGGCTATAGCATCGAAATGAAGCCGGATTCGCTTGAGAAGTACACGTTCCCTGATGGTGAGGCGTGGCTGCCTTAAGGGGCTCTTAGGGGGCTCGGCTCGTAAGGGGCCCTTACTCGCTCTCTGGCAGCAACCCGAGCGCCGCCCCCAACGCCCTGCCCCGCTCGCCTGCCATCAACTCGGCCAGCAACTCCGGCAACGGCTTGCCGCCCCAATCGAGCGCCCGTTTGAGCATATAAGGCACGGGACTGTGCGGCTCATAGCGCATGAGGTAGTCCGCCACGACGGCCAGCAACCGGTACGCCTCATCGCGCGACTGAGGCGCATCGAGCCGGCGCGGTCCCGTCGGCTCTTGTGCCGCGCCAACCGGGGCAACCGGAACCGCAGCAGGCTCGACCACCGCCTGTTCCTGAATCGATGCGGACTCAACCATCGGTACGTCCTCCCAATCGGGATGCTTCGTGAGCCAGTCGCGCAACACGCTCTCCATGCGCTCGATCGTCTCCAGCAGCACCCCGAACGACGGCGCTTCCGCGCCGAGCCGCTGCGTGCACCACGCATCGAGCTTTGCAATCGGCGCGCGGGCGGCGCGCAGCGCCTGCAACTGGTCGCGTAGCGCGGTGGGCGCGGCTTCGTGCGCGGCCTGCGCCAGCGCCAGCGCCAGGCGCGCGGCTTCCTCGCGCTTCGCTGCAGGCACGTCCTTGCGGTCTTTCAGCGCTACGGCCTCGCGCTGCGCGCTTTGCCAGCGCGCAAGCGTCAGCGCCGATCCATCGGGCCCCGCGCATAGCGCGATACGCCCGCTGAGCAAGGTCGGGAACTGCTGGGCAACCCATGCGAGCGGCGCGGCCCGAAAGCCGAGATCGCCGTCGCGTGGCAGAGGATGGATGTCGTCCCAGTAGCGCGCGCACAATTCACTCAGTAATGCGAAGCAAGCCGACAACGCAACGCAGCCATAGCGTTGCAGCCAGCTCTCGCCGAGCCACGCGGCAAGCGTCAGGTCCTTGCTGCGGCGCGCGAGCAAGTCCTCGCAACCCGCTTCGACCGCAGCCCAATCGGCCACCTTGAGCGTGGTTTGCCAGATACCCGCGGGCAATGCCGGGTCGTCCTCGCGGCGCGCCGCCTTGATCGCGTCGAAGGCGGCGTCGTGCAGCAGCGAGACGCCGGCGGGCGCGCCGCCCGGTATCGGCTGAACGAGTGCCTCGATGTCGAAAGCGGGGTTCATCCGCGCCCCGCCTGGGTGTTCGAGGTGCTCGACGGATACGGCCCATAAGTCACCGCTGGAGTTCCGTACACGCTGTAGCCCGGCGCCGCGTAAGGCAAGTCGGGCCACGTGAGCGCTGTTTTCGACGCGCCCGTCATACCCACGCGCATGAACATGCGCGCGGTTTGCGTGCCGCCGTTGCGGTCTCGCACCGGCACGCTCAGCACCATGCGTGCGTTGCCCGCTCCCGTGCCGGTATCCGGGCCATCGTCCGGCACGACATGCAGACGCACGAGGCGCAATAGCGCCCATGTGTCGTTGGCGGCCCAGGTGGCGGCTTCGCCATCGACGGAAAGGGTCGG
Organism: Paraburkholderia acidiphila; assembly: GCF_009789655.1. GTDB lineage: Bacteria > Pseudomonadota > Gammaproteobacteria > Burkholderiales > Burkholderiaceae > Paraburkholderia > Paraburkholderia acidiphila. The sequence goes on along the minus strand of NZ_CP046910.1, from coordinate 999,868 downwards.
CTGCGAAGCGTCCTGCATCGGCCGCCACGGGCCGTCCTTGGCCCAGCGCAGGCTCAGTGCGGCGGGCTGGCCCGGCGCCCAGCGCAGCGGCGTACCCGCCGCGGCGGGCCAGGTAAGCGTCTGGCTGCCGCTCGCGAGCGACCACTGGATCACCTGGTCGGCACCGGCTTCGTCCGCGCGGTCGATGCGCCAGTCCACCGCCACGTCGACGCCCACGAGCGCACCGTCCGCGCCGCGCGCCACCAGTGCGTCGAGCCAGGGCTTCGCACGGGCAAGCTTCGCCAGAAACTGCTGCGCGAGCGCTTGCTGCCCGCCGCTCGCCGCCGCCGCGCTCATGCCGCGTTGCGCGTCAGCGAGTTTCGCGTCGAGCAGCGCCACGAACGCCGCCGTCTGCCGCAGGTCGGCCGCCTGCGCGTTCGCGTCCGCGGAGAACGGGAAGCGTCCGGCCAGATAACGCGCGAAATAACCGCGCAACTGTTCGTAGGCATCGCCACCTGTGCCGATCTGCAGCCGGTAGCAGCGTTCGCGCGCGGACGAGACGAGCCGCATGCCCGCGCTCGAGACGATGTCGCCGGTCCCCGGCACATCGACCTGTGCGAGCGAGGCGCTGCAGGTATCGAGGTCCATTTTGTCGAGCTGGTTGGAGATGATCGACGGCACCGCCACCAGCGCGCTCGCCGGGCTGCGCGCGCGGTATTGCGCGAGGTCCGCGAAGAGCGCCTTCCAGCGCGCAACGAGGCGCGCGTCCGCGGTGGAGAGCGGCGGGTTCTGCGCCGTGAGCCAGTCGAGCGCGCTCGACGCGAGCGTGGCCGTGTCGGCCACCGCGCCCGCCTGGGCGGCGAGATAGGTTTGCAGCGCTTCGGGCGTCGCCGCGCCGAACGCGCGCATCGAGCCGCCGGCGTTGCCGTTCCAGGCGGTGAAGTCGCCGCGCACCGGCCGGAACGGTTCGAGCGATTGCAACTGCGCGTCGGTCGCGCGCAGCACGTCGAGCGCGGCGTCGCTCACGCGCAGCGCAACCGCCTGCGCGAGATCGGGGCGGCCGAGCGAGTCGAATGCTTCCACGAGATCGGTCGCGTTCTTGCGCAGCGTGTCGAAGGGGGCCCCTTGCGTTTGCGGCGCATACGCGACGTTGCGCGCCCCGCCCGGCGCGGCAGGTGCCGAAAGCGCGGCCATCATGCTGTGCACGGTCGCGTTGCCCGCTGCAGCGAGGAGCGCGCCGCGCCACGCTTCCGGCGCCTGCGCGAGGAGCCCCGCGCCATATTGCTTGTAGGCCGGCAGGACGGCCAGCGCGCGTTGCGCCGAGTCCGCATCCACGCTGCGAATTTCGGCCGCCGCATTGCCCTCGCCGGCAACGAACGACTGGCCGAGCAGCGTGCGCAACGCATCGCGCAGCGGCAGCAGGTCCGCAGCCAGCTGCAGCCCCGTGGCGGGATTGGAGACCAGCACGCCTGGCAGGTTGCCGCTTGCGAGCCAGCGTGCCGCGAACGCGCTTTGTTCGCTCTGTTCGTGCTCGAGCACGCTCGCCACCGGCGTCGCGCCAATCAGGCGCAGGCCTTTTGCCGTGTCGAAGGTCGCCGTGAGTCCAGGCACGAGTTCCTGGCCGTGGGTGCCCGCCCAGCCGTGGTCGGCGGTATCGACCTGGGTGGCGAGCGTGTCGATGCGCGTGGCCAGTTCGGAGAGCGAAGCGGTGGTGGGCACCGCGCCGGGCGCCTTCAGATCGGCGAGCATGGTCTGGATTTGCGCGGCGTTCGTCGTGAGCGAGGAGTCCTGATAAATATCGTCGAACCAGCGATCGAAGGTCTCCTCGAAGCACACGCTCGCGCGCGCTTGCGCGGCGCGCGCCTCGGTGCCGTCGAACGGCAGCTGACCGCCCTCCACTGCGGTTGCACGCACCGCGTCGTCAAGCCCCGCCCGGTCGGCTACATGATCGGGAGAAAAGCTCACGCCCACTGCGCCGCGCATGAGCTGCGCGAGCATGACGGTGTTGCCCGAGTCGCGCTCCACCAGCTCGTTGTAGTTCGTAATCAGCCGCTCCGTTTGCGCCGCGTTCGTGACGAGCCGCGTGCCCTGCGTATATTCAGGCAGGTCCTGGGGACGCCGCGCGGCGGCCGCGAGGCTGGCGTTTGCGTCCGATGCAGCAGGCGCGCCATCGCAGTTCAGTTCGGCCAGGCGGCTCACTAGCCGCGCGCGCAGCGGCGTGAACACGAGCCCGCTCAGCACGTGGTCTTGTGCGTCGGCGAGCCGGCGGTGCAGGCCGAAATACGAGAGCGGCATGAACGGCGTGGCAAGCTGCCAGCGCGGCACCTTGACGAAGGCGGTCGCGGCGCTGCCAAGCGCGTTTGACGCCGCCGCTTCGCTGCTGCTCGCGCCCGCTTCGTGCCAGGCGACGCTCGCGAGCGCCAGCGCGTCGTAGCTGCTGGCAAGCGCGCGCGCGTCGCTGCGCACGTGCCACGTGGTCACGCCAAGCCCCACGCACCAGCACACGCCCAGCGCGATCGCGGCGAACGTGGCGATGCGGTAGCGCCGCATGCGCAGCGCGAGCACGCGCGGGATGGCGAGCGCGAGTCCCTGCCCCGGCATCAGCACGTCGTGCCACAGACGCGAGGCGAAGGCCGGCGCCGCCGCGGCGCGCGCCTCCTTGCGCGCCACATTCGTGATGGCGGGCTCTTCGCGCTCCTGCGCCTGCGGCATCGCGCCCACGCACCAGATGCCGCGCAGGAGTGGCGCAGTGCCGTCGGCGGCGCCGCGCAAGGTGGGTTCGATATGCTCGCGCAATGGCTCGCGCAGCGTGTCGATGCGCTGCGGCAGCAGGAACACGTCGCCGTCCAGCGCGCCGTCGAGCGTGCCCATTTCGGTGACCGTTGCCGCGAGCGCGCGGCTCATGTCGGCGAACGCATCGTCCACCCACGCGGGTTCGAACGCGCGCCGCGGCGCGTACGGCGAGGCCCAGCCCAGCGGCGTTTCGATGCGCTCGCGACGCAGGCGCGCCGCGAGCGCATCGAAGCCAGGCAGCGCGTCGCAGCCCGTCACCACCACGTAGAGCGGCAGCATCTGCCCAAGCTGGCGCTGCAGCGCGAGCACCGTGCGCGACGCTTCGAGCGCCGCGTCGGTATCCGCACGCGCGGCGCCGTTCTCGTCGATGAGCGTGTCGAGCGCGATCACCCACACGAGTGCGTCGAGCGGCCGGCCCGGCCGGCTGCGCAACAAGCCGCGCAGCAAACGCCCGCCGGTCGCCCCGCGCCGGCGCTCGGCGGCTGCGCGCGCGCCGAGCGAGTCGCCCGGCTCGGCAATCAGAATGCCTTCCGCGTCGTGCCAGAGCCGGCCGAACCAGGCCGGCTCGCCCACGCTCGCGAGGCGCCAGCCACGCGCCAGCGCGTCGAGCGCCGCTGGTGTGCCCGTGGCCAGCACGCGCGGCACCGAGTACGGGTCGCGCACGCCCATCGCGTTGTGCGCCGCGCGCATCATGGCGGTGAAATTGCGCAGCGGCCTGCGCTCGTCGCGCGCGCGCACCCAGCGCACAATGAGCGCAGCCGCGAGCCCCACGATCAGCAGCGCGATCAGAACGATCAGGACGACTACGAGTGTGGTCGTCATGGCCGGGCTCCCCGCGGCGCGGCGCCAGAACTTTCCTCACTGTCTTCGTCAGTGCCCGGCACGCTCACCGGGACGATGCGCCGCGCCGCGAGCGCGAGCGTGGCGGGCGGCGTGGCCGGAACCGCCGGCCCGGTGAGTGTGTCCTGTGTTTGCGGCGCGGGCTGCAGGTCCTCGGGTGGACCCGGTGGCCGCAGCCTGCGGATCGTCCTTGCGCGCGGCAGCACCATGCCCGTCGTGCTCGTATGGCTGAGTTGCGACGGACGCCCTTGCATCAACGACACCGTTTCGAACTGTTCGAGCGACGGACGCACAGGCGCCGTCGCGTAGAGCCACAGCAGCTGCGACACGCCAAGCAGCACAGCGAACCCGCCGCCCACGAACAGCGCGAGGCGTGCGCGGTCTGGAAACATCTGCGTGAGCGGCCGGGTTTCGCGCGGCGCGAGCGCGGCGCGTTCGAGCGGTGCGCCAAGCCGGTTGGGCTCGGGGTCGCGCTGCATGGCGAAGGCGAACAGCGCGTGGCGCAACTGGTCGTGGCGCAAGGCGCCCGCCTCGCCGCGCAGGCGGCCGCGAAAGCCTAGCGTGAGGCAGGCGAGATAGACGTTGGCGAGATCGCGCTGCGCTGGATCGCGCTGCGCGAGCAAGGCTTCGATGGCGGCCGGAATGCGCTCGCCCGCCGCGCGCGTGCCGAAAATGCGCGCTTCGAGCGGCCAGCTTTCCCACACGCTCGCGCCATTCCACGGCGAAAACAGCAGCAATTCGTCGAGCAGCGCGACATAGGCGTATTGCGCGGCGGCAATGTCCGCTTCGCCGGCCGCGCCGGTCCACGCCATCGCGTCGCGCGCGAGCTTGCGCGTGGCGGACTGCAACTGCGTGGCGAGCGTGTCGGCTTCGCGCTGGGGATCGGCGGATGGTTCCGCGGCGGCGGCGTTAGCTGCGTTCGCCGTGCTCGCCGCCTGGGCGACCGCGCGCAGGCGCGCGTTCTCCGCGAAAGCGAACGCCACGACGAACGCGCGCATGAGCGGCAGGCGCTCGTCGCTCGGGTCGCTGGTATCAAACATGGTCGGCTCCCGCGTGGCGTGCGTCGTCGTCGGCGTCGCCCGTGGGCGTGAAAAGCTGCACGGCCCAGGGCGCGCGTCCCGGCACGCTCGTGCGGACTTCGATGCACAACGGCTGCGCGCGGTCGAACCAGGCGTCCTCCACGGTCACCGCGAAGAGCGTGGTATCGTCGCCCGTGGCGTAAGCGGCGCGCTCTTCGCGCGCGAGTCGGCGGCGCGCGAGTCCCCGCATGCGCTGCCGCGCGAGCGTAGGCACGTAGGGCCGCGACGCGACGACAGCATGGTCGAGCCACACGCTCGCGTCGTGCTCGCCAGCATCGGCCGGCATGCGCAGCCCGATCACGAGTTCGCGCGCAACGTTGCCGCCGCTTTCGAACGGCGGCGCGATCCAGAAGCTGCCTCCCTCTTCGGTGAACGCGCGCACGCGATAACCCTGGCGGATCGTCGCGAGCGCCTCATCCGCCCATTCGAGCAGCGGATCGAACGACGCGAGCAGCGCCATGTAATCGAACGTCGCGAAGGCGGGCACGCCGCGCTCGGGGCGCAGCGCCGCGAGCGCGCCCGTCATGCCGGCAACGGCGCGATACAGTTCGGCTGGATGCGCGATGCCGGTGACGAGCGTCGCCTCCACTTCGGGCAGGCGGCTCCAGAGCGCGCAGAGCTGGCGCTCGATCTGCGCGACGTCGTCGCGCTCTTCCGCGCGCTGTGCCGCCTGCAGGCGCCCGGCCAGGAACACGCATTTTTCGCGCACGCGCAGCAGCAGCCGCATCACGCGTTGACCGAGCATCGAGTCGGCGCGCACGAACGGACACGGCGGCGCGTAATCCGCAATCGCCACCCCGCCGCCCTGCTGCCTCACGCACATGAGCGGCAAGCGGTCGAACTCGTGACGGCCGAGATCGGTCATGAGGTGCAGGCGCGGCGACCATGTCGTGATCGACGCCGGCTCGCCGCCCGAGACAAGATCGGGAACATCCGGACTCTCGCGCTGGGCGTAGCGCCCGGTCTGCGGATCGAGCTGGCCGCCGCGGTACAACGGCGGCACAGCAAGATAGATCGTGACCGTCTCATCCGGCGCGCCGAACGCATGGGTCACGTCGATTTCCAGCACGGGGTCATGCGGCGTGTGGCGAATCGCGAGGCCGTCGGCCATGATCGCCTCCAGCGCGCTGATGCGCACGAGCCCCTGGGCAAGCCCGGCGGCGTCGTGCTCAAGCGAGAGCACGCCCCAGTAATGCGCGCGCGCGGCGCTGGCGAGCAGCGCGGCGTGCCCCGCCGCGTGCAGCGCCTGGGTCTGGAAATGCTGCGGCAGCAAGGGCATGCCGTCGAACCAGCAGACCGGATCGGGAAACGAAGTTCGCATGATGTGTTTGCTTTCTATTGCTAAACGTTCCGTCGTTCAGTATTGCCGCGCCGCTGTGTGACACTTCCGCGTCACATCAATGCGAGGCCTGCACGCTCAGATCCTGGTCGCCGAGCAGCAGCAGCGCGTGAGCGGGGCCCGTGTCGAGCCTCACGCGGTGCGCGCCCGGTGTCTGGTAGTCCGCGAACACCACCACGCCTGCGCCACGCTTGCCGCCAAACGGAAACGGCGCCGCCGCGATCTGCTGCCCCGGCACCACTTCGAACGACACGACCGTAATGTCCTCGGGATGATCGCGGCGCCATTGATCGCGCTGCGCGAACCACTTCGCCGAAGGCAGGCCGAGCAACGCGTCGAGCAACTGAGGGTTGCGCACGAGCACGGCGTCCACGGCAATGGGTGTGTCCTGATTCGCTTGAGTGGAAACGGCAATAGCCAGGGTATCCACCTGTACCTTGGGCAGCGACGAGCACGCCGTCAGCATCTGCGCGAGCGCGAGCAGCACGAGCGTGGCTGCGCGCCGGCCGTGCGGCTGCACGGCGCGCGATGCGCCCGCGAATAACGTGGTGATCACTGCGCAATCCCCATTGTTTGCGTCGCCTCTTGTCTGCGATGTCTCCTGCCCGCGCGCAGGAGAATTCATGCTAGTTCGTATTTCTAATCAAGACGCATGTTCCGCCGCGCAAGCTGTTTTGCGCGTAGTCTACAAGCGCCCCACTTGTCATTGCAATAACGATTTTCTAATCGACTCATTCAAAAAGAATAAGTAAATAAACTTGAAAGGGAATCGGGGTATGCGCCGTAAATATACTTTGAATTTCCCCGTTTACTGTTCTAAAGTCCTGACCGTCTATCTTCACGACTCGCGCGACGAAGGACAAGCCGAAAACCAGGCAGCGTGACACTTGACGCCGTGAATGCTCTCGTCTGACGAATGCGGGGGCATGCTTTAGTTGTGCCTTTTTCCTGAAGGACCGGGAATGGATATGGCAATCGTTTAATTACGTTTTGCGGTCCATTGTCGCCTTAAAGAAAATGCATCATGAAAATGGCAGATTGACGACAAACGCGCATCTCCTCCCGTTACACAACGCATTAGAAGAACAACCGCCACCGAGGTGACCATGGCCGACAGTACCCAGCACTGGTTCGAACGGAACCGACCGCCGCGTGTCCAGATTACGTACGACGTCGAAACGGGCAACGCCATTGAAAAGCGCGAGCTACCGCTCGTCGTGGGCATACTTGCCGACCTCTCCGGCAAGCCCGTCGAGCCGCTGCCGAAAATGACGGAGCGCCGCTTCGTCGACATCGACCGCGACAATTTCAACGACGTGATGAAGTCGATCGGGCCGCGCGTGACGCTGCAGGTCGACAACACGCTCGCGGCCGACGGCAGCAAGGTCAATGTCGAGCTGAAGTTCGAACATATCGACGACTTCGATCCGGTAAGCATCGTTCAGCAGATCGGCCCGCTCAAACAGCTTTACGACGCGCGGCTGCGCCTGCGCGACCTCCTCACCAAGCTCGACGGCAACGACGAACTGGACAAGCTCCTCCAGGAAGTGGTGCACGACCCGAAGGGGTTGAGCGAGATCCGCTCGGCGCACCCGCAGGACACGCCGACTGCGCAGTTGCCGCCGCCGGAGTCAGGCGACGCCCCTGCCCCTGCCAGCGACACGCCGGCCAGCTAAGCCCAACGCGAGGAGACGATCATGTCCGACATTCAGGCCGCCGCGACCGCGCAGGCGGGTACGGTCACGCTGCTCGACCGCATCGTGCACGAAGGGCGCATGGCGCAATACGAGGAGCAGCAGCAGCACGCTCGCGAGCTGCTCGCCGAGTTCGCCCTGCAGGTGCTCGACAAGAACATGACCATCAGCCGCGACACCGTGGCGATGATCAACGACCACATCCGCAAGATCGACGAGCTGATCAGCGAACAGCTCAACGAGGTGCTGCACCACCCCGACATGCAGGCGCTGGAGTCGTCGTGGCGCGGGCTGCACTTTCTCGTGAAGGGCTCGGAAACGGGCACGCGGCTGAAACTGCGCCTTCTTAACGCTTCGAAGAAGGACCTGCAGAACGATCTCGAGAAGGCGATCGACGTCGACACGAGCGCGCTCTTCAAGAAGATCTACGAAGAGGAATACGGTACCTTCGGCGGCTTTCCGTTCAGCGTGCTGGTGGGCGACTACTACTTCACGCGCCAGACGCCCGACGTGAGCCTGCTCGAAAAGCTCGCCTCGGTGGCCGCTGCCGCGCATGCGCCGTTCATTTCGGCGGCCCACCCGCAGCTTTTCGACATGTCGAGCTTTACGGAGCTGGGCGTGCCGCGCGATCTCTCGAAGGTCTTCGAGACGATCGACATGGCCCGCTGGCGCGAATTCCGCAAGAGCGAAGACTCGCGTTATGTCGCGCTCACGCTTCCGCATATCTTGATGCGGCGTCCTTATCATCCGGACAGCAATCCGGTGGAGGGCATGAACTTCTTCGAGGATGTCGACGGCACGGACCACTCGAAGTATCTATGGGGCAACTCCGCGTACGCGCTTGCGCAGCGCATTACCAATGCGTTCGCCCAATACAGCTGGTGCGCGGCGATTCGCGGCGTGGAAGGCGGCGGCGCCGTGGAGCGCTTGCCGGACCATATCTTCCAGACGGCCTCGGGCGACAAGGCCATGAAGTGCCCCACGGAAGTGGCGATCACCGACCGCCGCGAAAAGGAGCTCGACTCGCTCGGCTTCATCGCGCTCGTGCACAAGAAGAACGAAGGCATGGCGGTGTTCTTCGGCGGTCAGACCGCCTGCAAGCCTGCGCTCTACAACACGCCCGAAGCCACGGCGAACGCGCGCATTTCGGCCATGCTGCCGTATATCCTCGCCGCTTCGCGCTTTGCGCACTACATCAAGGCGATCATGCGCGACAAGGTCGGCAGCTTCATGACGCGCGACAACGTGCGCAGCTACCTCAACACGTGGATTGCCGACTACGTGCTCGTGAACGACAACGCGCCGCAGGAAATCAAGGCGCAGTATCCGCTGCGCGAGGCGCGCGTGGATGTGACCGATGTGCCCGGCAAGCCCGGTGCATACCGCGCGACAGTGTTCCTGCGGCCGCATTTCCAGCTCGAGGAACTCACCGCGTCGATCCGGCTCGTGGCGACGTTGCCGCCGCCGGCGGCCGCGTGATCCAGGAGCGGCAACGAGCGATTCGATGACGATACGACGGCCAGGCGGCGCATGAGCGCCCCTGGTCCCTGAACGCGCCTGGCGCCGCGCACGCGGCCCGCGTGTTCCTTTACGGCTTCGGGAGCAGCAAACCATGGATTCGATCATTCTCGACCTGGGCGGCGACATCAAAGGCGAGTGCACGCTGGAAGGCTATACCGACAAGATCGAGTTGATGTCGTACAGCCACAATGTGGCGATGCAGGTGACGAACGACGTCAGCAATTCGGAGCGCACGTCGGGCAAGCCTCATATCGGCGAGTTCACCGTGACGAAGTTCGTGGACGTCGCCACGCCCACGCTCAACGAATATTGCTGCTCGGGCAAGCCCATTGCCAGCGCGTCCGTCGTGGTGGGCCGCAACGCCGCCGAAAGCGACGGCAAGGTCATGCCGTTCATCACCTATACGCTGAACAATGTCGTTCTGAGCAACGTGAGCGTCTCGGGCGGCGCGGGCGGCAAGCCCGTGGAAACGCTCTCGCTGAACTTCACGAAGATCAAGTGGGAGTTCACGGCGCAGAAAGACGACGCCACCAAGGAAGGCACCGCGGCCTCCACCTGGGACCTGGCCGCGAACAAGGTCGTGAAGGCGGCGGCAAGCTAGCGCGCGCCGCCTGTGGCGAATTTACGCCCCTACATCGCCATCGCGCCCATGCCGCTTTTCGAGCGGCTGGCCGACGACGCGCCTTTCGACGCGCACGAGTCCGTCGACGAACTCGCCGCGCGCACGTTAGACGCGGCCGGCTTGCGCGCCTCGGTCCGCTCGGAGTTGCTGCGCCTGCTCAATACGCGCCGCGGCACGCCACGCGTGCCGCGCGCGCCCGACGTGCTGCTGTATGGCCTGCCTGACTGGAGCGGACAAAGCGCGGCGCGCGCGGAAGACCGGGCGGTGATCGAGCGCGAAGTGGCCGAGGCGATCCGCGCGTTCGAGCCGCGCCTTCACGGCCCGCGCGTGAAAATCGAACCGGACGCCGCCGCGCCGTGGCGCCTGTGCCTGCGCATTCGGGGAACGCTGCGCGGCAGCGACGGCGTGGAGCATGTCGTCACCTACGTTGCCGGGCAGCACGGCGACACGCAGTCCATCGGGATCGTCGATGAACGACTCGCTTGATGCGCAACTGCTCGACTACTACCAGCGCGAGCTGACTTATCTGCGCCGCGCGAGCGAAGGCTTTGCGCAGCGTTATCCGAAGATCGCCCGGCGGCTCGAACTCGGCCCTGGCGAAAGCGCCGACCCGAACGTCGAACGCCTGATCGAAAGCTTCGCGGTGCTCACCGCGCGCATCCAGCGCACGCTCGACGACGAATACACCACGCTCACGGATGGCCTGCTCGAACAGTTTTATCCGTATGCGTCGCGGCCCGTGCCTTCCATGACGATCGTGCAGTTCGAGCCGGACCCCACGCAAGGCAGCATCGCAGCGGGCTTTCGCGTGCCGCGCGACACGCCCCTCATGCACGTGGACGCAGGCGGCACGGCGATCCACTGGCGCACGAGCAGCGACGTCATGCTCTGGCCGCTTACCCTCGCCGCGGCCCAGTTGCTCGACGCCGAGGAAGCGCAGGCGCTTACGGGCAATGCGGCGCTGCAGTCGGCGCTGCGTCTCACGCTGCGCGGCGCCGGGCCGCACAAGCTGGGCGCGCTGCCGATCGAGCGCTTGCGCGTGCGCCTCACGGGTTCGCCCGTCACATCCGCCGCGCTCTACGATCTGCTCGGCGCGCACAGCGCGGCCACCTGGCTGCAGGCGCCCGACGGAACGTTGCATGCGCAACGAGGTCTACCAGGCCCGGTTGGCTTCGACGAGGCCGACGCGCTCCTGCCGCTCGAAGACGGCGCGCATCCGGCCTGCCGTCTGCTGGTCGAGTATTTCGCGTTTCCCGAGAAGTTCGCGTTTTTCGACCTGCCGTTCAAGCCGCCTGCCGATGCGGGTGAAAGCCTCGATCTCGTGATCGGCTTCACGGCCGCCCCGCGTGGACGCTTTACGCTGCACACAGACGATATCCAGCTCGGCTGCGCACCCGCGCTCAATCTGTTCGGGCGCACCTCCGAACCATTGCGGCCCGACGGCACCGCGCGCGAAATGCGCGTGAGTCCCGACGCGCATCGCGAATCGAGCACCGAAATCTACGCCGTACGCAATGTGCGTGCCGTGGCCGGCCGTACGGTGACCGACGTGCCGCCCTGGTACGGCTCGATGCACGGCATGGACTCGGCCGTCTACTGGTACGCGCGGCGCGTGAGCGGTCTGCATCCGTCGCGCCCCGGCAGCGACGTCATGCTCACCTTCGTCGACACGCGCTTCGATCCCGCCGCGCCTGCGGCGCGCACGCTCACCGCGGACCTGTTTTGCACCAATCGTCACCTGGCCCATCGGCTCGCGCCGGGCGCGGCACTGTCGTTCGAAGTGCCCGGCCCCGTGGCGAAGGTGCGCATTGCGCATCGGCCCACGCCGCAGATCGTGGCCGCGCTCGACGGCACGTCGCGCTGGCGTCTCGTGTCGCAACTCGTGCTCAACCACACGTCGATCGTGGAGGGCCCGCAAGCGCTGCAGTCACTGCGCGAAATGCTCATGCTCCACAACCTCGGCGCGCATGCCCCCACGCAGCGCCAGATCGCGGGACTCGTGTCGGTGTCGAGCGAACGCATCGTCGCGCATGTCGGTTCGGACCGCTGGCGCGGCTGGCGCAACGGCCTTGGCGTGCGTATCGAACTCGACGATGCGAGCTTCGTGGGCGCGAGCACCGTGCTCTTTTCCGGCGTGCTCGCGCAATTCTTCTCGCTCTATGCGAGCGTCAACCGTTTCGTACAGACCTCGCTCGTGCGCGACGGTCGGGAGATCCGCACATGGCGGCCGACGATAGGCAGCCCGCTCGTTCTCTGACGCAGCGGCTGTTCGACGAGCCGCATGCGTTCGAATTCACGCAGGCCGTGCGCCTGCTCGAATTGCTGCAGCCGCACGCCCAGCCGCTCGGCACCGGGCTCGACCCCAGCCAGGAAGCGCTTGCGTTGAGCGGCAATCTCTCCCCCGCGTTTCCCGCAAGCGCGCTCGGGCCGCTGCGTCGAGGCCTGCCGCGCTCGCTCGCTTTTGCGCCGCAAGCGGGCGATGAATCCTCCGCGCAATCCGAACATGCCGGACCGCCTCAGCTCCAGGTCAACGCCTTCGCGCTAGGCGGCCCAAACGGCCCGCTGCCCGGCGCGTGGCAGGAATGGCTGCAGGACCGCCTGCGCCGCAAGGACCGCTCGCCGGCGGCGTTTCTCGATCTCTTCCAGCACCGCTTGCTTGCGCTGCTCTATCGCGCGCAGCGCAAGTACCGCAGCGCCGAGCCGCTGCCCGCCACGGCGCAGCGTTCAGCTGACGTCGTGCTGCGCGCGCTGACGGGCAATGCCTCGCTCAGTTCGCTCGCGTACGGCAACCATAAAGCGGCGCAAGAAGCGCCCGAGCCGCTCGACATACGCGCCGTACTGGCGCGCGCGGGCCTCTTTGCCAATCGCCGGCGCTCGCTCGCGGGCTTCGATGTGATGGTGCTCCATCACTTCCGCGTGCACGTGCGCTCCACACCGTTCGCGGGCGGCTGGCGCACGCTGCCGGACGCGAGCCGCACGGCCATCGGCTCCGGCGGCCGCAACCGGCGGCTCGGCCAGGACGCTGTTGCGGGGACGAGGATCTGGGACGAACACCAGGGCATCCGCGTGCGCCTCGGTCCGCTCAGGCGTGAGCAGTACGAAGCATTCCTGCCGGGCGCGCCAGCCCACGAAGCGCTGCATACGCTGGCCGCGGAATGGTTCGGCGCCGAACTCAAGGTGCATCTCGAACTGCAGCTCGCCGCAGGCGAATTGCCGCGCGCACGCCTCTCGCGCCACGCGCCGCCCCGGCTAGGCTGGACCGCCTGGGCCGGCGCGGCGGAATCGGCGCCCGCGCGCCTCACGCGCCTTGCGCCCGACGACATTCCGGGGCGTACCGCGCCGTGACGCTCGATCTCAAGACGCTCGTTGCGCGCCTCGAGCGCGAGCCGCGCGAAGCGCTCGAGCGCGCCGCGCAGCAATGCCTGCGCGAGACGCATTTCGTGGTTGAAATCGAGCACTGGCTGCTCGCGCTCACTGAACCCGAAGGCGGCGACTTCGCGTGCGTGCTGCCGCACTTCGGCGTGGACCGCGCCGCGCTCGCCGCCGAAATCCGCATGGCCATCGCCCGCTTCAAGCGCGGCAACACCGGCATGCCGTCGTTCTCGCCCGACCTGCTCGTGTGGCTCCAGGATGCGCTCGTGCAGTCCACCGTCGTGCTCCAGCAACCACGCGTGCGGGCGGCGACGCTGCTCATTGCGCTGCTCGAAAACGACGCGCTGCGCGCACGCACCGTGCATGCCGCGCCAACGCTGCTGCGTGTGGCGAGCGCGGCGCTGCGCGCCAACTTCGCCGTGTGGCTCGCGCCCAGCGAGGCGGCCGCGCCGCTTTCGCCGCGCGTGCCGATGCCGCCGGACGCGCCGCTCGAAGCGGCCATGGACGACAACGCGAGCCTCCCCGCACTCGCCGGCGCGCTGGAGCCTGCCACGCCTGCGCCCGCCCTGCTCGACCAATACACGCTCGACCTGACTGCCGAAGCGCGGGCCGGACGCATCGACCCGATCATCGGGCGCAATGCGGAGATCCGCCAGACGCTCGATATTCTGTTGCGGCGGCGGCAGAACAACCCCTTGCTCGTGGGCGCGCCCGGCGTAGGCAAGACGGCGGTGGTCGAAGGTCTCGCGCTGCGCATCGCGGCGGGCGACGTGCCGCCGCCGCTTGCCGAGGTCTCGCTGCGCATGCTCGACCTCGCGCTGCTGCAGGCGGGTGCGGGACTGAAAGGCGAATTCGAGCGGCGCCTGCGCGCGGTGATCGACGAGGCGCGGCACTCGCCGCGGCCCGTCGTGCTCTTTATCGACGAGGCTCACACGATGATCGGCGCGGGCGGCGCGGAAGGCGGCAGCGACGCCGCGAACCTGCTCAAGCCCGCCCTTGCGCGTGGCGAACTGCGCACGATCGCGGCCACGACGTGGCTCGAATACAAGAAGTATTTCGAGCGCGACCCGGCGCTCGCGCGGCGCTTCCAGCTCGTGCAGATCGAAGCGCCCGACGAGCCCGCGGCCATCGCCATGCTGCGAGCGCTCGCGCATAAATTCGAGGCGCATCACAACGTGACGATCCTCGACGCCGCCATCGTCGATGCGGTGAAGCTCTCGCACCGGTATATTTCGGCGCGCCAGTTGCCCGACAAGGCGATCGCCGTGCTCGACACCGCGTGCGCGCGCGTGGCGCTGGCGCAGCACGACACGCCGCCGCAACTCGAAGCGGCCCGGCACCGGCAGCGCGCGCTCGACGACGAACTGCTGCGCCTGCGCACGGAAACGGTGCTGGGCGCGAACCATACGCAGCGCCTCGCCGTGCTCGAATCCGAACATGCGCACAATGCGGCGCTCGTCGACACGCTCGATACGCGCTGGCGCGACGAGGCGGCTACCGTGCGCGAGATTCTTGCGGTACGCGCGCGCCTGGCCGCACTCGACGCCGAGCCGCGCGACACCTCCAGCGTAGACGCGCAGGCAGCGCCAGACAGCGACGATGCGAACGAAAGCAACGAAGCCACCGACCCGCGCGAAGACCTCGCCGCCGAACTCGCACGCCTCGAAAGCGGCCTCGAAGCGATACGCGACGACGACCCGATGGTGCCCGTGTGCGTGGATTCGAAAACCATCGCCGCCGTGATCGCGAGCTGGACCGGGATTCCGGTGGGCAAGATGCTCGCCGACGAAGCCCACGCCGTGCGCACGCTCAAGGGCCGTCTCGCGCAGCGCATCGTCGGACAAGATGCAGCGCTCGACCGCATCGCAATGCGCATCCAGGCGTGGCGCGCGGGACTCGCCGACCCGTTGCGCCCGGTCGGCGTGTTCCTGCTCGTGGGGCCAACGGGCGTGGGCAAGACCGAGACGGCCTACGCCCTTGCCGACGCGCTCTATGGCGGCGAGCGCAATCTCATCGTGATCGACCTCGCCGCGTACCAGGAAGCGCACGCCGTCTCGCAGCTGCGCGGCGCGCCGCCGGGCTACGTGGGCTATGCGAGCGGCGGCCAGCTTACCGAAGCCGTACGTAGGCGTCCTTATAGTGTCGTGCTGCTCGACGAGATCGAAAAGGCGCATGTCGATGTGCTCGAAGCGTTCTACAACGTTTTCGACAAGGGCGTGATGGAAGACGGTACCGGCCTCGTGGTGGATTTTCGCAACACCGTGATCCTCGCCACCAGCAACGTGGGCGCCGAACTGCTGCTCAATACGCCAGCCGCGACGCTCGCCACCGACGCCTTTTCGCGGCGGCTGCACGAAGAACTGCTGCACGCGTTTCGCCCCGCGTTCCTCGCGCGCATGACCGCCGTGCCGTATGCCGCGCTCGACGACACGGTGCTGCGCACCATCATCGAGAAGAAGCTCGAACAACTTCGCACGCGCTACCGCGACGCCACGGGCAAGCAGTTCGCCTTCGACAGCCGGATCATCGACGCCGTGCTCGCGCGCTGCCGCGCCGCGGGCGGCGCGCGCGAGATCGACAACGTGCTCATGAACGAACTGGTCGGCACGCTCGCGCAGTGGGCGCTCGAATGACGATGCATGCGACCCGCCACACCGCACACCGCCAAAGCTCATCCACACGATGAACCGCCCTATCTCCGCCGACACCGACGCGCGCATCAGCCTGACCGGAAGTGCGTTCAGCACGCTCTTTCCCGCCAGTTTCGACGCACGCGAGGCGCTGGACGCCCCCGCCGCGCTGACGCTTCACGCCCATGGCGGATTGCCGCCGCCCGCGCCCTCGGGCATGACCGGCAATCATGCGACGCTCTCGCTCGCGTGGGGCCAGTCGCCGCGCCTGATCGACGCCGTTTGCACACGTGCCGCGCAATTGCCCTCCACCGTGGATGCGAGCCACTTCACGCTCGAACTGCGCTCGTGGCTCTGGCTTCTCACGCTCTCGCGCAATAACCGCATATTTCAGGGCAAGAACGCCCAGGAAATCATCCAGGCCGTATTGGCGGGTCATAGTTTGACGGACTACTCGTTCTCGATCACCGGCACGCCCGCCACGCGCGAATGGTGCGTGCAGTACGCGGAGTCCGATTTCGCGTTCGTGAGCCGTCTGTGTGAAGAGGAAGGCTGGTTCTACTTCTTCCGTCACGATACGGGCAGCCATACGCTCGTCATTGCCGACAGCAACGACGCCTTCACGCCGCTGCCCGGCGACGCGACGCTGCACTATACGGGCGGCACGAGCGGCGCGCGCGAATCGACGCAGATCGTGCACTGCGAGGTCGTCGAAGAAACCGCCTCCGGCCTCTTCTCGCATACCGATTACGCGTGGGAAACGCCGGCTGCACAACTCTATTCGCAGGCACAAGCGGCATCGAACGGGCATAGCGTGTACGAATATCCGGGGCGCTACACGACCAGCGGCGATGGCTCCACGCTCTCGAAACATCGCGTGGACGCATTGCGCGCGCCTACCCGGCTGCTCATCGGCGAAAGCGATTGCCGCGCGCTCGCGCCGGGCTGCCGCTTCACGCTGGCAGATCACGATTCCAGCGACGCCAATATCGAATGGGTGGTGCGCAGCGTGGTCCACGAAGCCGATCACAACCGCTATCGCAACCGCTTCGAAGCCTTTCCCTTCGCGACGGCCTGGCGCCCCGCACGCACGACGCCGCGCCCCTTCATGCCCACGCAAACGGCAACGGTGGTCGGCAAAAGCGGCGAGGAACTGTGGACCGATCAGTATGGCCGCGTGAAGGTTCAGTTTCACTGGGACCGCGACGGCCAGAACGACGAACAAAGCTCATGCTGGATTCGCGTGGCGCAGCCCTGGGCGAGCAAGCGCTTCGGCATGCAGTTCATGCCGCGCGTGGGCGACGAGGTCGTGGTGAGCTTCATCGACGGCGATCCCGACCGGCCGCTTATTACGGGCAGCGTGTACAACGGCGCGAACCTGCCGCCCTATACGCTGCCCGACAACCAGACCCAGTCCGGCATCAAGACGAATACCTCGAAAGGCGGCAATGGCTTCAACGAGCTGCGCTTCGAAGACAAGCAGGACAGCGAGGAAGTCTTCCTGCAGGCGCAAAAGGACCTGAATGCCAAGGTGATCAACGACGCCACGTGGACCATCGACCATAACGAAACCAGCACGATCAAGAACGACCGCACGCATACCATCAAGGAAGGCAACGACACCCTCTCGGTCGAACAGGGCAACCGCAGCACGACGGTGAAGACCGGCGACGAAACGGTCGACATCAAAGGCGCGCGCACCGTGAAAGCCGGCGGCAACGAAACGCGCACGGTGGGCGGCAATCTCGATCAGACCGTGACGGGCAACATGACGCTCACCGTGGACGGCAACCTCACCATCAAGGTGAGCGGCACGCTCACGCTGCAAAGCACGGGCAACCTCACGGCGAAGAGCGACGCGTCGCTCACGAATCAGGCTGGCGTGTCGCTCACGAATCAGGCCGGGACGTCACTGACCAACAAGTCGGACGGCACGCTGTCGAACGAGGCGCAGAGTGTGACGAACAAGGGGGCCGTGCAGCAGACGGTGGACGGCGGCGGCATGCTGGTGGTCAAGGGCGGTATTGTGAAGATCAACTGAGGCGAACATGGAGACGATCCAGCCGGTCACGATAGAACGCGACGACACGCGCATTGAAGGCGCCACGCTAGGCGGCGCGCTGCACGGTCCGGTTCGCATCGAAGCCGAAGGACGTTCCGTGGCATTGATTCGCTATACGAACGGTGTGCTCAGCGGACCGGCTACCTACTTCTATCCTGAGGGCACCCCTTCGGCGCAAGTGCAATATGCCGGCGGCAAGCTCGACGGCAAGGCGCTTTTCTATTTCCCCGACGGCAAGATCCAGCGCGAGGCGCACTACGCGCACGGCGTGCTGCACGGCGTCTCGCGCACATGGCTCGCCGACGGTACGCCGCTCGAAGAAGCGCATTACCGCAACGGCAAGCTGCATGGCGTCTTGCAACGCTTCCATCCGAACGGTTGCCTCGCGCTACGCCAGCCGTTCGGCGCGGGCAAGCCGCTCGAAGCCGCGCAACGCTATACCGACGACCGGCGACCGATCGCGGCCAACGGCAAACCGCTGCCTCGATGGAAGCAATGGTGGCAATCGCTCGCCAATCCGTCTTCGGCCTGAGTTTGAAAAAGGAGCCACACGATGACCAGCCCGCAAGTCTGCGCCGGCGCCACCCTGCAATGTTCCTTTGGCGGTGCGCCAGGCACGCTGAACGTGCTGCCCGTGAATCGTGTGCTCGTAGGCGGCGTGCCGGCCGCGACGATTGCGGACTCGATTCCCATCGTTAATGTCACGCCGTTCGCCCTGTGCCAAAGCCCGGCGAACCCCACGGTGATCGCTGCGACTGCCGCGGCGCTGGGCGTGTTCACGCCCATGCCCTGCGTTCCGGCGACGCCGTCACCCTGGATTCCCGGTGGTGCGCCCACCGTTACGCTGGGCGCGATGCCGGCGCTCGATGCGCAGGCTACGCTCGTTTGCCTGTGGGGCGGCGTGATCAAGGTGGTTCAGCCAGGGCAGGTTTCTACGCTGGTTCCGTAGGGGACGCCTGGTGACGCAAGGACGCGCCGCCCCCCACGGAGCGACACGTCCGCGATCGTTTCGATTCGATCTGGATGTCAGCCAGGGGTTGCGTGCGACGTTCCCAGGCCGAGCATGTGTAGTGCGAAGGCGCGCATGATGTCCTGCACCGCGTTGGTCAAAGCGGTCGCGAAACTGGCACTGAAGACTTTTTGAGTTTTCTTTCCGATGATCTCGACTTTGCTCGTGTGCGAAAACACGACATTCGGCGGAACACCACCGCTAATAACAAAATCGTAATACGCGGTCGGCTTGTTCTTCACGGTGTATGTCGTCCCGGCCTTCTTTCCTTTGCTGGTGTCGAGATGAACAGGGGTCGGCCGTTCGGCGGTGACGTGGCAGGAATTCGCCACGCCGCCACTCGCGAGCGGCACCGAGATGTGATACGACTCATTCTGAAATGTGAATGGCAAGTAAATCATGGTGCCGCCGTCGTCTGTCGCGTCTCCGTAAGTGGCCGCCACAGGGAGAATTCCGCCTGCATTTTTCGCATTGTCCCAGTCCGTCTTGATGTTCGAGAAAACGAGAGGCATTGCCAGGCTCCTGGTAATTGACCGTTAGATCCTTCCGACTAAATACTAGCCCGTCGGATCTCGACTCGCCTCTTTATTTAATGTGCGATAGACGTTTAATTACATAGGATCGCAGCCAGCCATAGGCGCCAGCGTCAATTTTTCATAAAGCGCTTCACTGGAAAATTGTTCGCGCAACCAGTAGCAATCCGTGATTCCGTTTACCTATACTCGTTTGACTCTGCAAGGCAGCCCCATTTTCCGAACACCAACAAAAACGGAGCGTGAAATGCGAGGAGCGATGCTTAAGACGGGTTGGGTACTGCTGACTCTCCTTTTGTCGAGTGCCAGCGTTGTCGTGCAGGCCGGTTCGACATGCAGCGGATTGAGCTGCTTTTTCCGCGGCCAGCTGGTCGAGCAGAGAACGAGCCTGCGTCTGGGCGCGAGTGACTTTGCGAAACTGCTGGGAACGAACGCAACGGGTCAGCAATTGCTGCAGGTTGCCGGCACGCCGCGCTGCGACATCGAAATCAAATACTTCCGCTACCTCACGATAGGCGGCGCGGGCGAACCCACGATGTCGAGCGCCGCGCTGATGATTCCCGGCGGCGGCGCCTCATGCACCGGCCCGCGTCCGCTCATGCTGTATGCGCACGGAACGACAACCTACCGCAACTACAACATCGCCGACATTACCCAAACGGACCCGGCCAACGGCGACGGCGCAGGCGAAGGCATTGCGGTGGCGGCGATCTACGCCGCGCAAGGGTATATCGTGGTGGCGAGCAACTATGCCGGCTACGCGGGCTCGCCATTGCCGTATCACCCCTATCTGAACGGCGACCAGCAATCGGCCGATGTGATCGATTCGCTGCGCGCGGCCCGCTTTGCGATGGCGCTGCCCGACCCGGCGAACAAGACGCGTGAGAACGGCAAGCTGTTCGTGACCGGCTATTCGCAGGGCGGCTACGTCGCGCTCGCCACCCATCGCGCGCTGCAGGCGGCCGGCATCAACGTGACGGCTTCCGCGCCGGGCTCGGGCCCGTATGCGCTGGGCGCGATGGCGGACGCGCTGGTCCAGGGCGAGGTCGACCTCGGCTCAACGATCTTTTCGGTGCTGGTGACCACGAGCTACCAGCACGCGTACGGCAATATCTATCGCAAGCCAGGCGATTTTTTCGAGGCGGCCTATGCCCCTGGGATAGAGAACCTGCTGCCGAGCGTCACGTCAATGGACACGTTGTTTGCTGAAGGCAAACTGCCCGCCACGCAACTCTTCAGCAGCACGCCGCCGGCGTCACAGTTCGCTGCGTTGACGCCGCCGCTGGCCCCGCCTCTCGCCCCGCCTCAATTGATACCGCTATTCGCGCTGGGATTCGGCACTGCGAATCTCGTGCGCAATAGCTATCGTCTGAGCATGCTCGAAGACCAGATCGTCAACCCGGACGGCGCGTATCCCTCGCCGACCGCTGCGATGGCCCCGGCTGCCAGTCCGGCTCAGCCGCTGCGGCAGGCGTTCAAGCGCAACGATCTGCGCAACTGGGTGCCGCGCTCGCCGGTCCTGCTATGCGGGGGCCACCTCGACCCGACGGTGTTCTTTTTCAACGCGGCGATCGAGCAGGCTTACTGGAAAAACGCCAAGGTCGCGCCGGGCCTGACGAGCGTGCTGGACGTCGATTCCGCGCCTGGCGCAAACGATCCGTTTGCCGCCGTGAAGGCGGGCTTCGCGCAGGCCGAAGCGGCAGTCGCCGCCCAGGCGGTCCAGGCCGGCGCGACGGATGGCGGCATGTCCGCCGTCCTTCAGGCCTACCACGCCGATATCGTCGCGCCGTTCTGCATGGTCGCGGCGCGCGGTTTCTTTGGCAACTTCTGACTGGCGCATTGACCCATCGTTTTAGCAGGAAATCCGGAAGGCATGCAAACCAGGCTTTTGCCTGCCTTCCGGGGCCTCACTGCCCCAACAATTCGCTTGACCCGACTACCGTAGTCACCTTCATGATCGACACCCTGTTCAACGAACATCGTGTCGATACACATGGAAACGACAGCGAATCTCGCCGACGACGCCTTCCTCGAAGCCTTCCTCACCTGCCAGTTGCCACCGGCTGCGTTCAATCATCGCAATCATCTGCGCGTAACGTGGATTCACTTGCAGCGTTACCCGCTTGAAGAGGCGATCGAGCGGACGTGCGCCGGTATTGCGCAATACGCCGCGCATCTCGGCGTCCCCGATCGATACCACCGTACAATGACCGAAGCGCTGATCCGGCTTATGGCGCATGCCGGTGCTTCGAATCCATCGCATTCGTTCGAGGCTTTTCTCGCCCATGCGCCGGTATTTACAGGAGATTGCCGCGTACTCGTAGCGAAACACTACTCGCCCGAATTGCTGGCACGGTCCGAAGCGCGCTGTGGTTTTCTTTCCCCCGACCGACTTCCTTTTCCGTCATGACACGCATTACGCTCGGAAGACTGGCGCGCGAAGCAGGACTCTCGCGCTCCTCGCTCCTGCACTACGAAGCACTCGGCCTGCTGATACCGAGCGCACGCAGCAGCGCGGGCTACCGGCTCTACGACGAGACACAACATGAGCGCCTGCGCGCGATCTGCGCCTACCGGGCCGCGGGGCTGCCATTGACCGCCATACGCGGCATACTCGCGAGCGAGGGCAACGCAGCCGCCCAGATTCTCGAAGCGCACCTGATGGGATTGACAGCGGAAATCGCGCGCCTGAAGGAACGGCAGAAAGTCATCGCGACGTTGCTCGCGCAACCATCGTTTCGCCGCCGAGGCAAACAGCGCGGGAAGGACGCATGGGTCGCGATGCTGCGTAGCGCCGGCTTCGACGAGACGGAGATGGACAGTTGGCATGCCGCGTTCGAGGCAGAAAGCCCCGACGCGCACGCGGCGTTTCTCGCTTCGCTCGGGCTGACACGCGAAGAGGTGAAGGCCATCCGCCGGCGGGCGAAACTCGCGGGCAACCCAGCCGTCAGCCACGCTGGATCGTGAACGTCGTTGGCCGTCAAAGCCAGGAATGTGCGCCACCGCACATTCTCGCGCGACTGCGGTGCCTGTCGTTGCGCTTGTCCGCCTACTCTGCAGCAACCAGGCTCTCCTTCCCATCTTCGCTACTCAGGAGGTTTTCGTCCCATGCACGAGAAAAGCGGTTTGGTTTGCGCGTTTATCGAAGAAGTCCTGAATCGTGGGCAACTCGACGCCGCGGACCGGTTCTTCTGGGAAGACATGATCGAGCAGGCGCCGTTTCCCGGCCAGGGCCCAGGTATCGAGGGCCTCAAGGATGTCGTGCGCGGGATGCGAGCCGCGTTCCCGGACCTGCATTGGCGCGTCGAGGAGCAACTCGCCGAGGGTGACCGTGTGCTAACGCGCTTCGAGTGGACTGGCACGCATAACGGAGCGTTCCTCGGCGTGGACGCCACAGGGCGCGCCGTCAAGGTGTGGGGCATGGTCATCGACCGCTTTCAGGGAGACAGGATCAAGGAAACCCGCCTCATCATGGACACGCTCGGCTTGATGATCCAGCTAGGCGCGGTGCGTCCACCGGGTCAATGAGGCCGCGAAACGGACCGCGAAACCGGGTTGGCCTCGCGCCCCGCGGCAAGCGCCAACCCAGCATGCGGCCATCACCACGCACTACATGGAACGCATGCACGCCTCGTGCAGCACATTGAGCCTGCGCACCGGGTCCGCCACATACGGATTGCTCTCGTCCCACGCATAACCCGCGAGCACTGAACTAATCATCCGACGGATCAAGGGCGTCTGGCGCGGGTAGTAGATGATGTCCTGCAGTTCGCCCGTGTACCAGCGCTCGACGAACGCGCGGAACGTGTCGATGCCCTTGCGCAGCGGCACGTCGTATTCGGCCTGCCAGTCCACCGCCGCGCCGCCGAGCGCGCGCTCGACCACCTTCACGGCCAGATGCGCCGAACGCAGCGCAATCGTGACGCCCGAAGAAAACACCGGATCGAGAAACTCGCCGGCGTTGCCGAGCAGCGCATAGCCCGGCCCGTGCAAGCGTTCGACGTTGGCCGAATAGCCGCCGATCTGATTCACGGGCATGAGAAACGGCGCGTCGCCGATCAGGCGGTTCAGGGTCGGCTCCTCGCGAATGAGCGCGCGCAGCCGCGCCTCGCGTTCCGCGGGGGACACGTCGAGGAACGCGGCATGCGCGACACAGCCAACCGACGAGCGGCCGCCCGCGAGCGGGATCATCCAGAACCACACGTCGCGGTGCTCGGGGTGTGTCGCGATGCAAATCTTGTTGCGATCGAAGGCGTCGAGCGCCAGGCCGTCGCGCACATGACTGAAGATTGCTGCGCGCGTGGGCAGACCGGTCGGGGCCTCCAGATTCAGCAGACGTGGCAGCACACGGCCAAAGCCGCTCGCATCGAGCACGAAACGCGCGTGCACTTCATAGCGCGCCTCGCTTTCGTCGACGACTTCCAGCATCGGCGCGTCGCCCGTGCGCATCGCGACCACGGTGTGGCCGAAGCGCACTTCGGCGCCCTGCTGCGCGGCACAGTTGATCAGCAGCTCGTCGAACTTCGCGCGCTCCACCTGGTACGTCGTGCCCCAACCCGCCGAATGCTTGTCACGAAAGTCGTAAGCCGTCGCCTGATCGCGCCAGACGAAATGCGCGCCGTTCTTGTACTGAAAGCCCGCCTCCACGACCGCCTGCAACATGCCGGCCTCTTCGAGGTACGCCATGCTTTGCGGCAGGAGGCTCTCGCCGATCGAGAAGCGCGGGAAATGCTGGCGCTCGAGCACAAGCACCGAACGCCCGGCCTTGCGCAACAGGGCGGCCGCCACCGCGCCCGAGGGGCCCGCGCCGATGATCGCCACGTCGACGGTTTCGCGTCGCGCGGATGGGGTCACAACTGCTTCTGCGATGCTCTTTTCCATAGTCTTTATCCCTTCTCTGCTTCCTGACGCGCTGTTACGTTCTGTCACGTCCTGTTACGTCTGTATGCCCAATGCAAGCGCACTGCGCTGCGCGAAACAGTGATTCTGACACCCCTTGCGCCGCCCTTGCATTTACAATCCCCATTCTCGTTCACGACCGCATTCGCAACGGATAAAAAAAATATGTCGGTTTCCGAATTAAATGATGTGCCGTTCGTGCCGGAAACGGCTTTTGGCATCTGGTTTCTGCGCACCCATACGTGGGAACACCACGTGCTGCGCGTGGCAATCAACGATCTCAAGCGCCTCGTGGACGTGCCCCTGCCCGACGCGCCTGAAATCGTCGATGTCGGCTGCGGTCAGGGCAAGTCGTTCCGTCTGCTGGCCGAGGCGTTCCGCCCGCGCCGCATCGTCGGGGTCGATTATCACGAGGCGTCGCTCGAACTGGCCGCGCGCGCCGCGCGCACGTGCCAAAACACATTGCAGACGCAAACCGCATTCGAATTGCTGCGCGGCGACTGTGCGAGCCTGCCGTTGCCCTCGGCCAGCGCGGACATCGTCTTCTGCCACCAGACTTTCCATCATCTGGTCGAGCAGGAACGCGCGCTCGCGGAGTTCCACCGCGTGCTGAAGCCCGGCGGCGTGCTGCTGTTCGCCGAATCCACCGAGGCGTATATCCGCTCGTGGGTGATCCGTCTGCTGTTCCGCCACCCCATGCATGTGCAGAAGAGCGCCAGCGGCTACCTCGATATGATCCGCTCGGCGGGCTTCCGCTTTTCGGAGCGCAATGTTTCGCTGCCCTATCTGTGGTGGAGCCGCGCGGCGGATTTCGGTCTCTTCGAACGCCTCGGCCTGCATCATCCGAAGCCTGGGAAGCGGCGCGAAACGCTCGTCAATGTAGCCGCGGTCAAGGCGGCTTGAGCCGGGTGGCCCGCCGCCTGCCGCGGGTTACTTGCCGCCCTTGAGCGTTACCACGTCGCCAACGAGCGCCACACCAGCGATCATCGCGCCCGCGCCGCACGTAAATTCCGTGGCGCTCGCGCGCAACTCGTTCTTGTAGTTGCTCTTGATGTTGATCACGGCGTTGCCGCCTTCCTTGCGCGCGCGTTCCTGCAACTCGGCCACGGCCGAAAGGAACACGTGCTGGCAGGCCGCTTCGTCGCTCTTGCCGAACGCATTCGTCTTCTTGTTCGTGGAGAACTGGCCCAGCGCTTTCTGCACCGCCGGATGAGACTGGCCCGCAAAGTACAGCGCGATATCGTCGCTGACCTTGCCCGGCTCGCTCTTGAGCGCGGCATCCACGGCGTAGGTGTCGACCGTGTTGCGTGCGTCGGCTTGCGACGTCGCGAAGGCCGCGCACAGCGCGGCGAACATCCACAGTTTCTTCATTGTTGTTCTCCGTTAGGTTCAGTTGGCTTGCAGCACCACGAGGTCGCCCGTGACGGCAATGGCCGCCGCGCTCGGGCTCACGCCACAGGTGTATTCGGTGGCCGATCCAGTTTCGGTGCCGTGAAAGCGCGTGGTCACGTTGATGACGGCGTTGGCGCCCTTGTTCCTGGCGTCGAGGCGCAGCTTGTCGAGGGCGGCGGCGAGCGCCTTGTTGCAGCTGGCTTCGGCGCCGTCGGTCGCGCGGGCGACGCGCAGGGAATGCGAGGCGTCACCCACGTGGCGCACCACTTCCGGGTGCGGCTGCGCGCCGAAATACACAGCGATCTTCGTGGCGGTGTCCGCGCTGGACGCGGCTTTGACCGTCGAGAGCGAAGCGGCGGGCTGGATCGGCAGTGTGAGGCGCTGCGACCCGCAACCGGCCAGCGTCATGCTGACGACGGCGGCCGTGCTCAGCGTGAGGTAAGTCTTTTTCATTGGAATCCTCATTATTTTCAGGGTTGCCCGAAACTTCAGACTGCATTCCAGGCGCGAATGACCAGGCTCGCGCAACTGCCGCCGAACCCGAATGAAATCGACATCGCCGTATCGATACGCGCGTCGCGCGTTTCACGCACGAGCGGCATGCCCGCGGCGGCCGCATCGAGCGCTTCGATGCCCACGGCGCCCGCAATCCAGCGCTCGCGCATCATCAGCAAGGTGTAAATCGCCTCTTGCGCGCCGCATGCGCCGAGCGGATGGCCGCTAAGCGCCTTCGTCGAGGAGAACGCGGGCACGTCGCCGCCAAACACGGCGCGCAGCGCGAGCAGTTCCTCGATATCGCCCGTGGGCGTGGAAGGCGCGTGGGTGTTGATGTAGTCCGGGCGGGTGCCGGCCTCCGCCAGCGCCTCGCGCATGGCGCGCGCAATGCCCCCCGCCTGCGGCGCCACCATCTGCGCGCCGTCGGTGCCGTGGCCGTAGCCGGTCAGCTCCGCGTAGATGCGCGCGTTGCGCGCCTGCGCATGCGCGAGCGATTCGAGCACGAGGATGCCGGCGCCCGAGCCGATCACGAAACCGTCGCGCTGCGCGTCATAGGGTCTCGACGCGCGCTCCGGCGTGTCGTTGAAGCCGCGCGAGAGCGCCCCCATCGCGTCGAACATCAACGTCATGTTGTCGTGCAAGCCTTCCGCGCCGCCCGCGAGCACGATGTCCTGGCGGCCCGTCTGGATCAACTGCATGGCCTGGCCGATGGCGAGCGCGGAAGTCGTGCACGCCGACGAAGGCGAGTACGTCACGCCCTCGATGCCGAACACGTGCGCAAGATTCGCCGATGTCGTGCTGCTCATCGCCTGCGGCACCGTATAGGGCGGCACGCGGTCGACACCGCGCGCGTTCGCGCTTTCCATCGCCACGTCATAAGCCGACATCGTGCCGACGCCCGAGCCCACCACCGCGCCGGCCCGAGGCGTGCGCAGCGCGTGCCCGTCGAGCTGCGCGTCGGCGATGGCGCTGCGCGCGGCGTGGCAGGCGAAGCGCGCCGTGTCTCCCATGAAGCGCTCGGCTTTGCGCTCGAACGGCGCTGCGCCTTCTACCGAAGCCACCGCCGCCACCTGGCTTGCGAAACCGCGTTCGCGCCAAGCCTGAACGCGCGTGATGCCGCCGCGTCCGTCACGCAGCCGTTCGGCGACGCTCTCGAGCGTATTGCCGAGGCACGAGACAATGCCCATGCCCGTCACGACCACGCGCCGCAAGCCGCTCGCTGTTAGCGATGTCTGCATGCTCACGGTACCCAGCGCGCGAAGATCAGCGACGTGTTCACGCCGCCAAACGCGAAGTTATTGCTCATCACGTACTCGGCGTCTATCGTGCGCGGCTCGCCCATGATGTAGTCGAGCGGCGCACAGGCCGGATCGACCTCGGTCAGGTTGAGCGTGGGCGCGTACCAGTTGCGCTTCATCATCTCGATCGTCCACCAGGCCTCGATCGCGCCACAAGCGCCGAGCGTATGACCGATATAGCTCTTGAGCGAGCTGATCGGCATGCGCGCGCCGAAAGTCTCCGCCGTCGCCTGGCTTTCGGCCACGTCGCCGCGATCCGTGGAGGTGCCGTGCGCGTTCACATAGGCGATCGCTTCGGGGAGCAACTGCGCGTCGGCCAGCGCCTGGCGCATGGCGACCGCCATCGTCGCCGCCGTGGGCTGCGTGATATGCGCGCCATCCGAATTGCAGCCGAAGCCCACCACTTCCGCATGAATGCGCGCGCCGCGCGCTACGGCATGCTCGTATTCCTCGAGCACGAGCGTCGCCGCGCCCTCGCCCACCACGAGTCCGTCACGCGCGGCGTCGAACGGACGCGGCGTGAGTTGCGGCGCGTCGTTGCGCGTGCTCGTGGCGTAGAGCATGTCGAACACCGCGACGCCCGGCCCCGAGAGTTCCTCGGCGCCGCCCGCGAGCATCAGCGACTGCTTGCCGTTCGCGATCATCTCGTACGCGTAGCCAATCGCCTGGCTGCCCGAGGCACACGCGCACGACGTCGGCACGATGCGGCCCTTGAGGTCCCAGAAGAGGCTGACGTTCACGGCCGTGGTGTGCGGCATCATCTGCACGTAGCTGTTCGACGTCACGTCGCTCATCGAACCCGTTTCGAGCATCTTGCCGAACGCGCGCACCGGCTCCACCGAACCGGCGGACGAACCGTACGCCACGCCCATGCGACCGTCCTTGATCGACGGGTCGTCGAGCAGGCCCGCGTCCGCCAGCGCGTGTTCGCTTGCGCGTACCGCGTAGAGTGAGACCGGGCCCATCGAGCGCGTCTTCTTGCGCGGATAATAGTCAGGGGTATTGAACGAAGGCAGCGGGCACGCCAGGCGCGTATGCAGTGACTCGATATAGTCCCAGTCGTGCACGCGCTTCACGGCGTTGACGCCGCTTTTGAGCACGGCCTCGACCTGATCCCACTGCTCGCCGAGCGCGGTCACGCCGCCCATGCCGGTGATGACGACACGTTTCATCAGACCATCCCGCCGTTGACGCCGATCACCTGGCGCGTGACATAAGACGCCGCGTCGGACATCAGGAAGCCGACCACGGCCGCGACTTCGGCGGGCTGCCCTACGCGGTTCATCGGCACCGCCTTGAGCGCGTGCTCGAGCGGTACGTCGTCGAGCATGCCGGTATCGACGAGCCCGGGCGCCACGCTATTGACCGTGATGTTGCGCGTGGCCAGTTCCACCGCGAGCGCTTTCGTCGCGCCGATCAGTCCGGCCTTGGCCGCACTGTAGTTCACCTGGCCGCGATTGCCCGTCACGCCCGACACCGAGGCCACCGTCACGATGCGGCCGCCCTTGCGCGCACGCACCATCGGCATGACGAGCGGATGCACGACGTTGTAGAACGCGTCGAGGCCGGTTTCGATCACGATGTCCCAGTCTTCGTCGGTCAATGCGGGGAACGCGGCGTCGCGCGTCACGCCCGCGCAGCAGACGATGCCGTAGTACGCGCCGTGCGCCGCGACATCCTCTTCGAGCGCCGCGCGGCATGCGGCGCGGTCGCGCACGTCGAACTGGAGCACGCTGGCCGTGCCGCCCTGCGCGACGATGCCGGCCGTCACGGCATCGGCTTCGTTGCGGCCCGTGCGGCAATGCACCGTGACGGCAAAGCCGTCGGCGGCGAGATGGTAGGCGATCGCGCGACCAATGCCGCGGCTCGCGCCGGTGACGAGAACACGCCGGCTCATGATCTGGAATTCTCCTCGATGAAAGTCTGAAAATCACGCGGCTGGTACACCTTCACGGTGGCCTCCGCTAATAGTTCGTTATCCTTCTTGATGGTGCAGCCGTATGCGCCGTGACCTTCTTCGCTGCGCAACAGTTCGCTGACCGTGACGCAAAGCGGCGCACCGCTCGCGAACGCCGGCTGCGCCGCCTCGTAGCGCCGCGTGCCTAGCAGCACGCCCGGGCGCGCGGGCTTGCCTTCGCGCATCGACAGCAGGCCTACGTGCGCCGCGATGGCCTGCGCCATCAGTTCGATGCCGATCCATGCGGGCATCGCGCCGTGCGCGTCGGCGTACCACGCGTCGGCGCGCACGCTCGCAAGGGCCGTGAGCGATTCGTCGCTGCACGCGGTGACCGAATCGAGCAGCAGCATCGTGCCGCGGTGCGGGATGATGGTTTCGATCGACGGGAACGCGTCCGTCATGGGTGATAGAGCGGGATTCATGGCCTCGATCATCGTCCGAGTATGAGTGAGGCGTTGCTGCCGCCGAACGCGAATGAATTGCTCATCACGTATTGGCGCGCACCGCTGCGGGGCATATGGCGCACGTCCTGAATGAGGTCGAGCGCGGGCAGCGCCGGGTCGGCCTGCCCGTCCCACAGATGGCGCGGCAGCGCGACGTCGTCGCGGGCGAGCGTGAGCCACGCGAGCCCCAGTTCCGTCGCGCCCGCCGCGCCGAGCGTATGACCCGTAAGCGGCTTCGTGCCGCTTGCGGCCACGCCGTCGGGAAACACGCGCGCCATGAGATGCGCTTCCATCTGATCATTCTTGATCGTGGCCGTTGCGTGCAGGTTGACGTAGCTGATCTGCGTCGCGCCGATGCCGGCGTCGGCGAGCGCCGCGCGCAGCGCGAGTTCGCCGCCCGCGCCCTGCGGGTCGGGCGCCGAAATATGGTGAGCATCGCTCGACTCGCCCGCGCCCGCGAGCATGACCGGCCCTTCCTCGCGGCTCATCAGGAACACCGCCGCGCCTTCGCCGATGTTGATGCCGCGGCGCTGCGCGCTCATTGGATTCGTCCGCACGGGGCTCGTCGATTCGAGCGAGGCGAAGCCCTGCAACGTGAGTTCACAGAGCGAATCGACGCCGCCCACAACGACCGCGTCGCACAGTTGCGCACGCAACAGACGGCGCGCGGCAGCGAAGGCCTTGGCGCTCGACGTGCATGCCGTTGAGATCGTGTACGCCGGGCCGCGCAGATCGAGCGCCGCGGCGGCGAACGGCGCGGCGGTGCCGATTTCCATCTGGCGGTAATCGAACTTCCCAGAAGCGCCTGGCTGCGTGAACGTTATTTCCGCCGCGCTGATGCCCGACGTGCTCGTGCCCAGCACGACGCCGATACGCCCCGCGCCAAAGCGTTCGCGCGCCGTTTCGATGGCGGGACGGATTTGCGCCAGCGCGGCGATCAGAAGCCGGTTGTTGCGGCAATCGTAGTGCGCGAGCGGTGCAGGCGGCGCAACGTCGAGCGGCGCTTTCACGCTGCCCGCGAAGGCGGTGCCGGTGCGTGTCGCGATCGGCCCCATGCCGGGCGCCTCGCCGCGCGCGAGTGCGGCGACGATCGACGCCACGTCGTCGCCGAGTGCGTTGACCATGCCGAGCGCGTGCAGATAGACAGGGAGCGCCATTACGC
Source organism: Paraburkholderia acidiphila (assembly GCF_009789655.1). Lineage (GTDB taxonomy): Bacteria > Pseudomonadota > Gammaproteobacteria > Burkholderiales > Burkholderiaceae > Paraburkholderia > Paraburkholderia acidiphila. The sequence continues at coordinate 968,749 of NZ_CP046910.1, read as the reverse complement.
CTTTCTCCGTTGATTCTTGTGCATGTCCGAGGGAATCCCCGAGGGAATCCCGATAGGCGCGAGCATGACGGACACCATGATGCCGAGCGACAACGTTGCGCCGAAGCTCTTGAGCGCGGGCATCGAACTCATGCCGAGCATGCCGAACGAGAGCAACGTGGTCGCGGCGGAAAGCAGCACGCCGGTCCAGACCGCGCCGCGATCGGCGAACGCGCGCGCCGCGCCTTCGCGCAGAAAGACGGCGTAGTTCGCGCCCACGCCGAGCACGAGCATCAGCGCCAGCAGGTTGAAGAGATTGATGCGCACGTGCGCATAGCCGAACGCCGCGAGCGTGACGCCGATGGCGAGCCACACCGGCAGCGCGACCGCGATGGCGCCGCGCCAGCCGTAGCGGAACGTCAGCAGCGCGAGCACAAGCGTCAGCGCGCCCGCGAGCCAGATCGCGCCGTCCTGCCGGTACACGCCAAAGAGCCGCGACACGCTCGCCGCCTTATCGACGAAGCTCACGCCGGGCGACGCATGCGCGACGTCGAGCAGCGCGGGCTCGTTCGCAGCCGACACGCCCTGCGGAATCACGATCGCCGCAAACGCGCCGGGTGTGCTCACGGAGCGCCCGAGCCACAAATGGCGGAACGGCTGCGACCACAGTTGCGCGAGCCAATCGTCCACGTGCAGTACGGAAGCCCCCGAATGCGCCCAGGCATCGAGCCACGTTTGCGCGACGTCGTCACGAAAGCCCGCTGCGCCGAGCAGCGCGCGCAAGGCGGCGGGATCGGCGAACACGTGCGCGCCGAGCAGCGCACGATCGGCGCGCTGCCGCGCTTCGGACGGCACGAACGACGTCACCGACTGCCAGCCGCTCAGCGCGGACGCGCCCGTTAGCGCGCCGAGCCGCTTGCACAGCGTCTCGGTGCGCTGAAGCACGGCTTCAGGCGACGCGCCGCGCACGACGAAGAACTGCGCGCTGTTGTCGGCCCCCACCGCTTCAGACACCACACGCTCTTGCGCGACAAGCGCCGGGTCCCGCTGGATCAGCAGATGAATGTCGTCGTCGCTGCGCAGTTGCAGCCAGCCCGGCACGGCGAGAATCACCAGCACGAGCGCCACGCCCCACGCACGCCGTCCGCCGATCAGCGCTTGCCATTTCGCGAGCGACGCAGCGGCGACCGCGAAGAGCGTCTTCGGACTGCGCCGCGCGGGCTGGGTCATGAGACTCGGCAGCAGCCAGATGACGGAGGCGAACGCGGTAAAGATGCCGACAATGGCAAAGCACGCAATCTGCCTGAGCGCGGGAAACGGCGCGAACGTGAGGATGGCGTAGCCAAGCAGGCTCGTGCTGAGCGCCACCGTGAGCGCGGGCAGCACTTCCCGCGCGCCGCGCCGCGAATCCCAACCGTGGCGCGCGCCCAGGTAGACGACGAAGTACTGAATGGAGTAATCGACCGCCTCGCCGATCAGGCTCGCGCCGAAGACGAGCGTAAGCAGATGGAGCTTGCCGAAGACGAGCATCGTCGCCGCCAGCGCGCACACGACGCCGAGCGCGGTGGAAACGAAGCCCAGCAAGATGAGCCACGGCGAGCGGAAGATCCACAGCATGAGCAGCGCAATGCCGACCGCCGAAACGATGCCGATCACGTGTACGTCGCGCTCCGAAGCGCGCCGTGCGGACTCGGCATAGAACACGGCGCCCGTGCGCGCGACGCTGACATCGGGCCACGAAGCCTTGAGCGCCGTTTCGCCGTGTGCGACGGCAAGCAGCACGCCGCGCTGAACCTCGGATTCGTAGGCGGACCCCGGCAGCGTGCCGATTACGAGCACGCTTGTGGTGTTGGCGCGATGCGCAACGAGGAAGCCGTCCTCGACGGTGAGATTCGATGCCGCCAGCGGCAGCCCCGCCAGCCAGTGCTGAAGCCAGCCGAAGGGATCGTCGGCGAGTGGCGTGGCGAGACCCGCGTTCGGCAATCCATAGAGGCGCTCTGCGAGCGCACCGCGCAGCGTCTCGGCGCTCCCGCCAGCCACCGCGCGGTCTTCCGCCGTGAGCAGCCCGAAGCGGTACGGCAGGTAAAAGCGTGTGATACGGCCAAGGTCGAACGGCGGGACTTGCGCGGTAACCGAAGCGAACGCGTGACTCGCGTTCAGCACCGCGCCCAGTTGCCCCGCCGCCGCTTTCGCGTGCGCCGCGTCCTGGCTCGACACGAGCAGCACGGCGCGGTTGCCCAGCGCGCCCGCGAGCTGGTCCACGGCCTCTTCGGCGACGGGGTCGGCCTCGGTCGCGGGCAGGAGCGCGAGCAGGTTCGTCTGCAAGGGCGTCGGCCCCGCGAAGCGCCAGGCGCAATACAGCGCCGCTGCGAGCGCGAGCAGCAGCCACGCGGCACGCAGCGCCCACTGCCGCCACCAGGGCGTTCCGGTGCGAAGCTCGGAGGCGCTCACTACGGCGTTCCGAACAGCTTTTCATCGGCGGGCGCGAGCACGGACACTTGCGCGCTGCCGCTGAATTCGTACTGCGTGACGTCGCCGTTGGCGAGCGTGATGCGCAAGCTGTGCAGGAAGTCGCCGCCTTCCATTTCGATGCCGCGCAGCGCCTGCGCGATCTGCGGCTGGCGCGGCACGAGGCGCATCTGCCATTGGGCAGGCGTGCCGCGCGCTTCTACGTCGAATTGCGAGTACAGGCCGCTCAGGTCGCCGCCCAGCATGGCCCGCATCATCTTCGCGATCTCCGCCGCGCCGCGTGCGCCTTGCGCGCCGCCGCCCCGGGTGCGCTGACCCGCCGCATCGATCACGGTGATCCCGTCGTCGCGCATGATCCACGTTTTCCTGTACGGCGTCTCGACCTGCCAGATCACGCCGCGCTCGCGATAGAACAGCAGCGAGCCCGTGCTCACGAGCGGCGCTTTCATTGCGGCAAGCGTCTGCGTTTGCGTGAAATGCGAACGCACGCCGTTTGCGCGCGCGAGACGGGACGCGATCTGCGAGACGAGCGCCGCGTCGCTGGCGCTCGCGTTCGTGGGTGCCGTTGCGGCCTGCGCGGGAACGCACATCGACTGAAGCGCAATCACTGCGGCGGCTGCCGCGCATCGTTTCAACGCGCCCATGCACGCCCCAGCTTTTCGAGCACGACAGGCGGCGAGACGAACTGCAGCTCCTGCGTGGCGGCATTCACGGCGACCTGAATCGTGTAGCCCTTCGTGAGCCGCGTGCGCGAATCGCGGTCGTAGATTTCGTAGCCGATTTTCAGGCGGTTTTCGTATTCGAGCAGATGTGCGCACACCTCGAGCTGCTGCCCGTACACCGCGGGCCGCACATACTTCAAATGCGCTTCGACAACGGGCCACACGTAGCCCGACGCCTGCATCTCGCGATAGTCGTAGTCGAACCTGCGCAAAAGCGCCGCGCGGCCGAATTCGAAGTACTTCAGGTAGTGACCGTGCCAGCAGACGTTCATCGCGTCCACGTCATGGAACGGCACTTCCACGTTTGCGCTCGCGCTCAACACCGGCGCGGGCTTGCGCGATTCGCTCATGGCCTGCGCTCCGTTGTCCGCGTCAGGAGGCCCGCTGCGATTCGCTCCGTCATGGCGCGCAGTTCGTGTTCGAGCGCGCGGTCTTCATCGACGAAGGGCGACGTCGCAGCAACTTCTTCCATGAACGCGGCAAGCGGTTCGGGAATCACCGTCGCGGCGTTGGCGCGCAGCCGCAGACGCGCGGCCTGCACGGTGGCGAGCGCATGCGCCGCCGCGACCTGCTCGGTGAGTTGCAGCACGCGCAAGCAGTCGCGCGCGGCGATCGTCCCCATGCTCACCTTGTCCTGGTTGTGCGCCTCGGTCGAACGCGAGAACACGCTCGCGGGCATCGTGTGCTTGAGCGCCTCCGCCGTCCACGCCGACGACGAAATCTGCACGGCCTTGAAGCCGTGATTGATCGGCGCACGCGCGCTCGTCGCGCCCGTGAGGTTGCGCGGCAGGCCGTTGTTGAACTTGTCGTCGACGAGCAAGGCGAGTTGCCGGTCCATCAGGTCGGCAAGATTCGCCACGGCCGTCTTGAGGCCATCCATGGCGAACGCGATATGGCCGCCGTAGAAGTTGCCGCCGTGCAGCACGCGCTCGCCGTCGGGGTCGATCAGCGGGTTGTCGTTGGCGCTGTTCAGTTCGTTCTCGATGTCGCGTCGCATCCACGTGAGCGCGTCGTTCGCCACGCCGATCACATGCGGCGCGCAGCGAATCGAATAGCGGTCCTGCAGCCGGTGGCCCGGCGTATCGGGACGGCCTGCCAGGTCTGCGCGGATCCAGGCCGCCGCCTCGCCCTGCCCGGCATGCGGCTTGGCATCGAAGATGAACGCATCGAAATGCGCGGCGCGTCCGTCCAGCGCCACCGTCGCGAGCGCGGTGAGGCGCGCCGCGAGCCGTGTGAGCTGCGCCGCGCGCGTGAACGCGAGGCAGGCAAGGCCCGTCATGACCGCCGTGCCGTTCATCAGCGCAAGGCCTTCCTTGGGCGCGAGCGTGAGCGGTTCGCGGCCCAGCGCGAGCCACGCGTCGCGCGCCTCGCACGGCGCGCCGCGAAACTGCACGCTGCGCTCGCCGACCAGCGCCGCCGCGACATACGAAAGCGGCGTGAGGTCGCCGCTTGCGCCGACCGACCCTTCGGCCGGAATACGCGGCAGCACGCGATGATTGATGAGATCGGCGAGGCGTTCGAGCAGCACCGGACGCACGCCCGAGAGCCCGAAGGCCAGCGAATTCAGGCGTGCGGCGATCACGGCGAGCGCCGAGGCGTCGTCCAGATACTCGCCCATGCCGCAGCCGTGATAGCGCGTGAGCTGCAACGGCAGCGCTTCGACGAGCGCCATCGGCACGTCGACGACGCAGGCGTCGCCGTAGCCCGTATTGACGCCGTACACGGTCGCACCCGCTTCGAGATGCCGGCGCAGGAACGCCGCGCCGCGCGCGATGCGCTCGCGCCAGGCAGGGTCGTCGTTCAGGCGCACGGCGGCGCCGCCACGCGCGACCGCCACGACGTCCTCGATCGTCAGATGACGGCCGCCGAAGACCACGGCATCCGCTTTGACTTGGGCATCCTTCAGGTCAGTCTCGGCCATTCGCTCCCCCACTGGGGCGCGCCCAGAAATCGTAGAAGTTGAACCATTGGTAAGGCGCCTTGCGGCAATAGTGTTCGAGGCGCGACGCAAAGCGCTGCGCCCATGCCGCGATATGCTCGGCGCGGCCACGGCGCGGCAGATCGATGCGTTCGGCAAACGGCTCGAAGTAGAGCCGGTAGCCCGCGCGCTCTTTCAGGCAGAACAAGAGATAAACGGGGCACGCGAGCGCATGCGCCAGCACATAGGGCCCCTGGGCAAACGCGGCGGTCTCGCCGAGGAACTGCGCCTCGGTGGTACGGCCGGTTTCGCGCGCAGGCGTGCGGTCGCCGACGATCACGAGCAACTCGCCGCGCTCGATGCGCTCTTGCATCATCAGCGCCGTTTGCGGGCCGAAGTCGCTCACCGGCACGAGATGCTGCGCGAAATCGTGATGGGCCGAAGCCAGCACGCTGTTGAAGCGTTTAGCGTGCTCTGTATAGACGATGGCCGTCACCTTCGTTTGCGCGCCGCGCACGGCCAGCGCCCGCGCCATTTCGAGGTTGCCGTGGTGCGAGCCGATCACGAGCGCGCCGCGGCCGCTCGCCAGCAGCGCGTCGAGCGCGCGCGGGTCGTCGATCTCAACATCGGTTTGATCGACGCGGCCCGTCCACGCGGCCAGCTTGTCGAAGCCCGATTGCGCGAACGAGAGCATGTGGCGGTACGCCGTGAACCAGCCGGGGCGCGGCGTCTCGCGTTGTGGCGAGCACTGCTGCAGGCGGTCGAAATAGCGCCGCGAGGCTTCGCGCGCTGGGCGCCCCGTGAGCAGAAAGTAAGCGACGATGGGGTGCAGCCAGAGCGCGGTGAAGCGCCGCCCGAACAGGCCGCAACTCCAGGCGAGCAATGCCATGCCGAGCCGGCTGCCGCGTTCGGCCGTGCGCCACCACACGTCGTTGCCGTCGCCCGCCTGCGCGCGGCGCGGCAGCACCTTGTGCGCGAGCAGCAGCGGCAGGCGCGCGAGCATGCCCGCGACGAGCCGCGTATGGCTGCGGCTGATGCGCACGTTATCCCACAGCACGTCGAAATGCGACACGCCATCGGCCGCGTAGGTCACGGCGGTCGGGATGGAGACGAACGCCACGCGCCGCCAGTGCAGACGCACGAGAATCTCGATGTCGAAGTCCATGCGCTCGGGCAGCTTCACGCTGTCGATCAGCGCGCAGGCCAGGTCGAGCGGATAGAGGCGGAAGCCGCACATCGAATCGCGGATCGTGAACGAGAGCGTCTCGATCCAGACCCACACGTGGGTCAGATAGCGCCCGTAGAGGCGCGATTTCGGCACGCTCTCGTCGTACACGGGCTGGCCGATCACGACCGCGCGCGGGTTCGCCTGCGCGGCGGCGAGAAAGCGCGGGACATCAGCCGCGTCGTGCTGGCCGTCGGCGTCGATCTGCAGCGCGTGTGTATAGCCCACATCGCGCGCGGCGCGCAGCCCCGCCATCACCGCCGCGCCCTTGCCGCCGTTCGCCGGGAGGCGCAGCAGCGTGAGTTGGCTGGCGTAACGGCGCGCGAGGTCCGCCAGCACCTGCTGGGTGGCTTCGTCGCTGCCGTCGTCCACGACGATGAGCGGCAGGCCGTGGACGATCAGGTTCGCCACGGTGCTGCCAATCGCGTCCTTGTGGTTGTAGATCGGAATGACGATACAGGCCGCGAGGGTCATGCGGGCTCCCTGTACACGAAGGCGCCGGATGCGCAGTCGCGCTCGCCGGCCCGCCACGCGAACGCGACGCGGCGGCGCGCCGCATCGTGCTTGAGCACGAGCTTGAGCAGCGCGCCCGGCGGCACCGGCATGGTGAATTTCAGTTGATCGACCGAGGCGAGCGCGCGCACGCCGGGCACCCACTCGCGCGCGAAGCGCATCGCCCAGTCCACCTGCACGACGCCCGGCAGAATCGGCAGGCCTGGAAAGTGGCCCGCGAAATGGACGAGCGTATGCGGTACGCGCAACTCGAAGGCGCGCCCTTCTGCGTCGTCCCACTCCGCGAGCAACTCGAATCCTTCCTCGCTTGCGGCGAACGCGTGGGCGACCGCTCGCGCCTGAATCTTGCCCCGCGAGTCGACCGGCAGCGCGCGATGAATGCGCCAGTGGCGCGGCAGCACGACCGCGTCGAACCACGCGGCGAGGTGGCGGCGCAACGCTTTCAGGAGCAGCACGCGGCCCTCGCGGCGCAGCGTTTCGCGGCCGTCGGCGGAGAGCACGACGAGCGCGCCAATGCGCTCGCGCGGCCCGCCTTCGAGCAGCACGGTTCTCACTTCGGCAACGCCGGGATGCAGCAGCAGCTTGCTCTCCATCTCGTTGAGCGACACGCGCTTGCCGGCGAGCTTGACCACACGGTCCAGACGCCCTTGCAGCACGAAGCGGCCATGCTCGTCGAAGGCGGCCTTGTCGTCGGTGCGATGCCATTCGTCGTCGCCCAGGTGCGGGGAGCGCACTTCGAGCGCGCCGCCCTCTTCCACCGCACCCGCGCGCACGGCGATGCCAGGCATGGGGGTCCACGCTTGCGCTTCGTTTTGTCTGCGCCAGGCGATGCCGCCCGTCTCCGTGCTGCCGTAGATCTCCAGCGGCGCGGCGCCGAACGTGGCGGCATATTGCTTCGCGGTGTCGAGCGGCAGCGGGCCGCCCGACGAGAAGAACGCGCGCGGCTGCGGACTGAGCGTGGCGAACCCCGGCAGATCGGGCCAGCGCGAGAGCTGCGCAGGCGTCGAGACGACGACCGTCGCGCCGCATTGCGCCGCACACTCGGTGATACGCGCCTGCAGTTGCGCCGGATCGGCGCACGTCGCGCGGGCGAATGGCCGTCCCGCGGCCAGCGGCCAGAACACGCGGAACAGCAGTCCGTAAATGTGGTGATGCGGCACGCTCGCAAGCACCGCGGCGTCGCCCAGAAGCGTGCCCCAAGCGGCTTCCAGCGTATGCACCTCCGCGTCGAACTGCGCGAGTGTCTTGTGGACGGGCTTCGGCGTGCCGCTGCTGCCTGATGTGAAAAGCGTGAGCAAGGCGTGCGCGTCGATCGCCGCGCCGTGCTCGGAATCGACGGATTGAACAGGCGGGACGTCGGCGCACCACGCGGCAAGTTCGCTTTCGTCGAGCACCGCGTCGTACGCGTCGCTCAGTTCGGCGAGATACCCGGGCGTCGCGTTCGCCGGAATCACGGGTACCTTTCGCGCCGCAAGCAGTCCGAACAAAGTGCAGGCGAACACATACGGTTCGTCGCTCCACAGCACGAAGCGCAGACCTGGCCGCATGCGCATGCGCGCGGCAATGCCCAGCGCATGCGCACGGAACGTATCGAAGTCCGTCGCGGTCGCCCCATCGACGCAAATCACGCTGCGTGGATCGCGGCAACGCGCCGTAAGAAGCTCGTGCAATGCGATCACACCGCCTCCCGTCGCGCAGCACGCGGCAGCATGATCCATTTGCGCCAGGCGAACTCGCCAGCCAGCAGCGCGCCGATGATCCCGTAGGCGATTGCGCCGTTGTAGAGCGACCAGGCACGGGCGGGCCACGCGAGCGCCGTCCATGCGGAAAACACGCTGTTCACCGCGAAAAATCCACACCAAAGCTGCGTGACGCGGCGCGTATAACGCACGATGTGCGCGGGCGGATCGGCATAAGTCAGACGTGCGAACTTTTCGATCATCGACGGCCCCTTCACGAGGGTCGCGCCGAATGCGACGAGCAGCCCGAGATTCACGAGCGAAGGATACAGGCGCATGAGCCGTTCGCTATTGGTGAGGACAATGGCCACCGAAGCGACATTGAGCATGACGGCCACGGCCCAGTCCACCGGCGTGAGCTTGCGCAGGGTTGCGGCGAGCGCGCCCGTGCCGGCCACGCGCTGCATCCACAGCAGCACGAGCAGCAGCAAGCCCACGAAGCGCGGCGAATCCCAGCGCCACGCGCAGAGAATCACGACCGGGTAGGCGAGACCGGCAAGCAGCCGCCACTTGCTGCGGGACCGCCCGCTTGCGCCGTCGTCCGCCATGCCGCTCTCACCCGCACCGGCAGGCCCAGCCGAGCCGTGCCCGCGAAGCACCGTCACGAATGGCCTCAAGCCTGGGTGACGAGCAGCGACTCGACCGCGGCGATCACGTCGCCCACCGTGCGCACCTGCTTGAACTCTTCCGGCTTGATGCGGCGGCCCGTCATTTCCTGCAGTTTGATCGCCAGATCGACGGCGTCGATGCTGTCCAGATCCAGTTCCTCGAACAGGTGCGCCTCCGGCGTCACGCGCGCCGGATCGATGTCGAAGTTTTCGTGGAAGATCTCGCGGATACGGTCGAGAATTTCAGCTTCGCTCATGATTCAATCCCCCTTCCCTGCAGTGGCTTCCAGCGCCGCGTTTTCGTTTGCATGGCCCGCGACGAGCGCCGCGAGCGTGTTGATCGACCGAAAGTAGCCGTGCACGTTTTCGTCGTCGGCGTTGATGGTCAGTTGATAGTGCTGGCGCAGCACGATGCCGATCTCCAGCGCGTCGATCGAGTCGAGGCCCACACCGTCGGTGTCGAACAGCGGCGCGTCGTCGTCGATATCGGCGGGCGTGAGATGTTCGAGATCGAGCGCCTCGATCAAGAGCCGCTTAATTTCCAGTTTTAAAGTATCCATAGTCAAACAGGTGCTGTGTGATTTGCGCCTCGATAGTGCGCGTGACGTTGCGCGCGGCGAGTGCGGAAGGCATGTCGCGCGGCGCGAGCGGCTGGACGCCGATGGGCGCCAGCACGTTCACCGTAATGCGGAAGGGTCGCTGCGGAACGTGGTACCAGCGCATCTGCTTGGTGAAGGCGGGCGGATCGCAGTGCATGAGCACGGGCAGCACCGGCGCGCCAGCCTCCAGCGCCGTATGGGCGAAGCCGCGCGAGAACGCGTGCAGGCGATTCGGCGCCGGGCTGCGCGAGCCTTCGGGAAAAATGATCATGCTGTAGCCGTTCGCGAGCTGGCGCGCGCAGTCCTGCACGAAGCCCGCGGGATCGGCGTTGCTCACGTATTCGGCGGCCCGCACGATGCCCCAGAAGCACGGGTTGCGCCAGTGCGCGTTCTTCACGACGCAACAGGCGGCGGGCGTGAGCGCGAGCAGCACCACCACGTCGAGGTAAGTGGGATGGTTCGCCACAACGATGGCGGGCGCACCCGAGCGCAGCATGTTCGCGCCGGACACGTCGAGCGTCATGACGCCCGCGCGCTGCAGGGCGGCCACGAGCGCGCGGAAAAACCAGTGAATGACGGTGGTGACCGCGCGTTGCCGCGAAGCGCGATGCGGCCAGAGCGCCGCGAGCGGAAATACGATCAGCGAGAACAGCAGCCCGCACGCGCCGAACAAGGCGAAGCTGAAGCCGGTGGCGAAGAGCCGCCAGCCGTGATCAAGCCGAGCCGACATGCCAGCTCCATTGCCATGTGCCGCCGCTGCCCTGCCACGCGGCGCGCTCACCTTCGCTCAGGCAGTGATGCAGCGCTTCGCTTTGCGTAGCGAATTGGCGTGCGTGTTCGTGTGCCTGCGCGGCCGTGCCCGGCTTGTCTTCTGTGACGGAGCACGCAAGACGGCCCTGCGATGCGACGCTCGCGTCGAGCAGCAAGGCGAACGCACCGCGTTGCACTTCCTGTTCGACCGCGCCGTAGCGCGCGTCAGCGGGCTCGTCGGCGTAGACGATCAACACCGGGCTGCCGGGGTCTTCCGCATGCAGGGCATGGCCTTCGAGCAGCGCGTAGCCCAGCGTTTGCGGGCCTGCCGAGAGGGCCGTAGCCGGCGAGCGGTCGCCCCGCACGATACCGAACAACCCCGTCATCGCGTTGAGCACGGAAAGGCTGAACGCGTTAGGCGAAACGGGCTTGTTTGCCTCGATATCGCTCAGAATGTCCGTCGTGCGGCGCAACTCGCCATGGCGCGAAGCGAAGACCACGCGTGCCCGGGTTTGCGCACCGACGCAGTCGCCCGCCACCTTCAGCGCCATGCGCGAAAGCGCGCTCAGGCGGCGACGCATCATCGGATCGACGAACGCAACCTCAGGCAAACTTTCCGATGGGGAAGACCAGAAGGACCAATGCGCCACGGGCATGGTCCACGATAAATCGGGCATAACGGGTTGACGGTGTCCACGGCCGCGGCGTGCGGGCTCTCGGCCCCGAACGGCGCATGTTTATTTTTCCTCCGCCCCTAAATGCTCTGGGCAAAGTTCTCGTGCGTACTTTAACGGCGTGGTTCCCGAATTATTTAGGGTGAGTCGCGAAATAATTCGAAATGATTTGTTGTGCATCAATAAATACATACAAATCAATGATTTAAGCCCGCGATGAAAGCTCGCATTTGCCCAAAGCAGTGCCTCGCTCGGCAGGACGAATCCCGACAACGGTTTAGCGCCAGGCACCCGGCGGAAATAGGCATCTGCGATGCGTAAGCCGTAGAATGCGGGCACCACGGGCCAGTTTCAGTCATTGGCTGCCATTCCTCAGCTTCCAGTCATCCGGACGCTTATTCTTCCAGTCGCCCTTTCATGCTTTCCCTTTCCACCATCGGGCTAATGGTCTCGGGCTGCGCGATCGTGCTGCTCATGCCGGGGCCGACGAACACCCTGCTCGCCGCCGCCGGTTTGAGGCAAGGTCTGCGGCGCTCCGCGCATCTGACCGCCGCCGAACTGGCCGGCTACCTGGTGTCGATTACCCTCTGGGGGCTGTGCTTCACCCACGCGTCGCGTTCGTTGAGCTGGCTGCCCATCGTTTTGCGCGTGGCCAGCAGCCTTTATCTCGCGTGGCTCGCCTTGCGTCTTTGGTTCACGGCAAACTCGATTGAATCGTCCGCACAGGGCGTGGTCAGCACGCGCACGCTGTTCGGCGCTACGGTGCTCAATCCCAAGGCCATTTTGTTCGCAGGCTCGATTTTTCCGCCCGCGGCATTCGCGAGCGTCATGACTTGGCTCCAGGCCATGGCGATCTTTGCGGTCTTGCTGGTCCCCATCGGCATGACGTGGATCGCCTTTGGCGCCGCGCCGCGCAATGGGCGTGCGCCGTTCATTCGTCCGGCGTTTTTCCAGCGTTGTGCGTCCATCGTGGTGGGCGCCTTCTCCGTGTCGCTCATGTGGGCGCTCGCCCACTAAAGTTGCCGCGTCGTTTCCAGGCTCATGCCAGATGTGGCGGGATGAGTTCGGCGACGCTGAGCCAGCGAGGCGCTGCAGCGCCTCGGCTTCATGCACCCCGCACTCCACCGGAAAAGACTTCGCTGCGTAGGCGGCAAGCCAGAGGGTGCGCATCACGCCATCCGTGAACGTGACGCGTTCAACGATAGGCACAACCTTCAGTGCCATTCGATTCAACGTCGTGCAACCGTCGACATGGCGCAAGGTCAGGCGTCACTACGCGTGTTACGTATAGGCCATGAGCCTCATGACGGATACGCCATGCCCTTGCCTTTCCCAAGATGGAACACCCTCGAAGTACCACTGGAGAACGGGTGGCAATGCACGCTTGTACCAGGCGGCCAGTACCGCGAAGCGGTTTGGAGTCAACAAGGGACCACGATCAAGCCCTACCCGCTCAGAAAGCCGCGATGGGGATGGCCCGACGGCAGGGACGGAACCTTCTCTTCCCGACAGTCCTCGATGCGCACGCCCCGGGTCTGGCGCGACGACCGTGAGCGCAAGCGCTGGGAGCGCGATGAACTTGAACGTCAGCGCGACGAGGACCGGAGCGACTTCTACCGCTATTTCAGGCCGAAGGATGACCTGCGCACGATAACCGGTCAGCGCGGCCTGCAGACAATTCAGGAGTATCTTTCCGATATTCTTGACTTCGCCCACTGGAACCTGCCACAAACCAACGACGATGTCCGGCGCGTTCTGTGCGATGTGGTGCGCAGTGGTCGCCTTGTGCCGTATATGGACAGGGAGTGGACGCAGCGGCCGCGCGTGTTCCGGCTCACGCCAGCACCGCAGTTCTGGCAGTCGGCAAGTGCATCTGGCGGGGGAAACACGAACCGTCCATTGACATGGGATCAGTGGGTCGCATTCAAGGCCGCACAGGAGGGGAAAGCGGCTGGAGCAGGGTCTGTCCTGTCTACGGCATTCGATGCGCCCTCGCAGGTAGCCAGAGTCGCAACGGGGCTGGCGCAAGCTCCAGGCGGCGCCGCGAGCAGTAGCGAAGCAGATGGAGGCACGGGATTATTCGGAGTCGTCGCGTTGGCGGCAGCCACCCTGCTCGGCGTCGGCGAAGGCAATTCGGATGACAACGACACCGAAAGCGACGATGGTGGTGCGTTTGACGATGACCTGCTCAATGCGAATCCAGGCGCCAACTTGACACCGCTCGGCGACGCGCAGCCGTTCGCGTATCAACCGGACTATTTGAGCGATGATGTTACACAAGTTGCCGCCCGTGGTGTCAGCGCGGCCGACGAGGCCGATTGCTTCGCAATGTACGAGACGGAAATGCAGGAATGCGACTTTGCACGGGCGATCTATCAAGACCCACGCACGTATTCACTATGCGCTCAACGTGCGTTCAGCAACTATCAAACTTGCAGAGGTTATTGAAATGACAAAGCCACCCCGCGCAACGATCATTTTTTACGACGAGGACACGCAGCAGCTCATGTTGTGCAACGTACCTCGAAAGGAAGTACAAAGCGCTATCGATAACGCTATAGCTCGCACTGGCGGAATGAAAGTGCCGCCCGACGAACCAGACCACAGCACCAGGCCGCTAACTGACGATGACGCACGCAAGCTAGGAGGTTTAGCGATTCTTGTGCAAGCGGGCGTCCATGCAGAATTGAGAGCGCGTCTACAGATCACTACAGCGCAGCCCGTACAATGGAACGCCCCCCCTTCTGCCAAAACGGAGTAAGTGGCCGATGCGGCCGGCGAGGATGCAGCATTTCAAGCTTGCCAATGGTGCCGATGATATTAATGGCAAGCCCACTTACTCTGTCGTTCTGACCTATTCCGAGGAGCGAGAGCAGTTGACAGTTCAAACTGTTGATTGGAGCAGCCCCCTGAATCTCCGGACACAGTCTCCCGCTTAAACTAACGGGTAGGCATAAGACTGTGTTTTTGACTAACACCAGGCAGGAAGTGATGGAAGTGTTGACGGGCCCGGAGCGTCGGCGGCGCTGGACGGCGGAACAAAAGCTGGCGATGGTGCGAGAGAGCTTCGAGCCGGGGAAGTCGGTTTCGATGGTTGCGCGCCAACATGGCGTGAACCCGAACCAGCTGTTCCACTGGCGCAAGCTGTACCAGGACGGGAGCCTGTCAGCGGTCAAGGCCGGCGAAGAAGTTGTTGCGGCGTCGGAATTGGCCGATGCGCTCAAGCAGATTCGCGAACTGCAACGGATGCTCGGCAAGAAGACCATGGAGAACGAGATTCTTCGCGAAGCAGTCGAGTATGGTCGGGCAAAAAAATGGATAGCGCACTCGCCCTTGCTGCCGGAGGACGACCAGTGAAGCTGGTTTGTGAAGTTCTCGGCGTGTCGCGCTCGAACGTATCGGCACGACTGTCGCGTCCGGCTACATGGCGGGATAGACGTCAATCGAGACAGACCGACGATGCGAGCGTGGTCGAGGAAATTCGGCGCGTCGTCGGCGATTTGCCCAGCTATGGGTATCGCCGGGTCTGGGGCACGTTGCGCAACGAACGCGTTGCGCTTGGGCTGCTGCCGTTCAATGCAAAGCGCGTCTATCGCGTCATGCGCACGCACGGGCTACTGATGCAGCGCCGACCGATACCACCTAGGCCGCAACGCCGGCACGACGGCAAGGTGGCCGTAGCGCGCAGCAATCAGCGATGGTGCTCCGACGGCTTCGAGTTTCGCTGCGACAACGGCGAACCATTGCGCGTGACGTTTGCGCTGGACTGCTGCGACCGTGAAGCGATGAGTTGGGCGGCCACGACAGCAGGCCACAGCGGCGACATCGTGCGCGACGTAATGCTGGCTGCAGTGGAAAACCGGTTTGGCAACGAGCTGCATACGCCGTCCGAAATCGAGTGGCTGAGCGACAATGGTTCGGGCTACACGGCCGACGACACACGTCGGTTCGCAGTGGCCATCGGTCTGAAGCCATTGACCACGCCGGTGTGTAGCCCGCAAAGTAACGGCATGGCTGAGAGCTTCGTGAAAACGATGAAGCGCGACTACGTCGCCTTCATGCCGAAGCCGGATGCAGCGACCGCTGCACGCAACCTGGCCATTGCGTTCGAGCATTACAACGAGAAGCATCCCCATAGCGCGCTGAAATACCGCTCGCCTCGCGAGTTCCGGCGCTCGATGGACTCAGCAACCTTAGTGTGAAGCTGTGTCCGGGATTGCAGGGTCAACTCCATTGATCCAGCGAAACTAAGCCTGCTTGTCGCTTGCAAGTTAGAAGGTCCAGTTCTGCTGGATAAATGCGACTTCAAGCTCGACGATGAATTCGCGCGACGGCTCGGCGTCGCTATGCTCAACCTACCAGGACTAGGCCAACCCGAAATCAAGCGGTACATGTCGGTAACGTAGGAACCGATGAAGTGAGAAGTGGGGCCCGTTCATTGACTTGTGACCAGGGGCATTCAGAACAGCGGGCCGGGACTCAGTAACCCTTACGGACCTTGAAGTGCACGCACAATCTCCGTTCCAGATTCACCTCCGCCCTCTGCTCGCCGAGAAAAAAATCGCGCGATAGCAGCAAAGCGACAGCCATCGCGGCAAAAGCAATCTTCTTCAGGTCAGCGCGCGTTTGGCGTTTTCATTCTCGCGATTCAGCGCGTGGGTTCTATGTGCCGCGCGACGATTGATGGCTTACTTGCGCCATCACGCCATCACGCCAGCGCGCCGGCACGAACCGCACCGGGCGCATCACGACACGAGGAGAACGCGCATGCCCACCGAAGACCCGCAGCACCGCTACGTGCTCACGCTGTCCTGCCCCGCGGCCGCCGGACAGGTCGCCGCGGTCGCCGGCTTTCTCGACGCGCACCGCGGCTATATCGACGAACTCACGGTATTCGACGACGACATCAGCACGCGCTTTTTCCTGCGCTGCGTCTTTCACGAGGTCGTGCAGCCCGGCGCGGGCGAGCGCTTCGATCTCGCGGGCCTGCGCGACGAATTCGCGAGCGTCGGCCGCAAGCACGGGATGACCTGGGCTATCCACGATCTGCGGGTGCGTCCCAAGGTGCTCATCATGGTCTCCAAGCTCGAGCACTGTCTCGCCGACCTGCTGTTCCGCTGGCGCATGGGCGAGCTGCAAATGGACATTGCGGGCATTGCCTCGAATCACCGCGATTTCGAACCGCTCGCGAGGCAGCACGATCTGCCGTTTCACTATCTTCCCGTTACGCCGGAAACGCGCCGCGAACAGGAGGCCGCGATCCTCGACCTGTTCGACTCGACCTGTTCCGAGCTGCTGATTCTTGCGCGTTACATGCAGATTCTCTCCGACGAAACGAGCCAGAAGCTGGCCGGCCGCGCGATCAACATCCACCACTCTTTCCTGCCTGGCTTCAAGGGCGCGCGGCCCTATCACCAGGCGCACGTGCGCGGGGTCAAGCTGATCGGCGCGACGGCGCACTTCGTCACCGACGATCTCGACGAAGGCCCGATCATCGAGCAGGAGGTGCAGCGGGTTGACCACTCGCTGAACCCCGAGCGTCTGCTGGCTGTCGGCCGCGACGTCGAATGCGTGACCCTCGCGCGCGCCGTGCGGGTATTTCTCGAGCGCCGGGTCTTCATCAACGACGGGCGCACAGTCATCCTGTAATCGCGCGCGTGGACCGTTCAAGCCGCCGCATTGCCGTGGCGGCGCTGCGCCTGCGCCACCAGCGCCGCGAACGGGCCCTCGCTCATCTTGCTGGCCACCCGTTGCGCGTAGTCGTGATGCCGCTGCTCGAGCGCCGCGCCCACGCACCGCGCCTGCAAATAGCGCAGCAGCCCGATACGCCCGTGCCCGCGCGCCATGCTCTGCTCGAGCAGCGCGAGCGCGGCTTCGGCGTCGCCGAGACGGGCGCGTTTGTTGAGTTCGACGGTCTCGGTGCGCGGCATGAAAAGAGGCCTCGTGGATGGCTTCGGCGTGGGGCGCGTGCCCACTAGCGAGTTGACCAAAGCGGCGGCGGCGCTGCTAGAACGAAAGCGCCAGGGCGACAGAACCGCCGCGCCATTTGGCGTGGATTCCTTCGACGTCCCGCTGATTTCGCTTTTGCGAAGATCGATGGCGGAAAACGACAAGCGCCTCGCGGCCGTATCGGGGATGCTTGGCTGACGCCGCCTCGCCGCTTTCCCTTGCCTCCATGTCCGACATACTCGCCGCCGCCGTTTCCTTCGACGCCGCTCCCAAGGAGCGCATCCGCTTCGGCATCGTGCTGCTGCCGAACTTCACGCTGACCGCGTTCTCCGGTTTCGTCGACATGCTGCGCCTGTCCGCCGATGAAGGCGACTACAGCAAGCCCATGCGCTGCTCGTGGCGCGTGATCGGCGAAACGCTTGCGCCCGTGCGTGCGAGTTGCGGCATTCAGGTCGCGCCGTGGGAAACTTTCGCCGATGCCGAGCCGGTCGACTATCTCGTGGTCGTGGGCGGACTGCTGCACTCCGGCCCGCACGCAAGCGATGCCACACTGCAGTACATCCGCCGCGCGGCCAGTGGCGAGACGACGGTGGTCGGAATCTGCACGGGCGTATTCGCACTCATGCGCGCCGGCGTGCTGGACGGCCATCGTATTTGCGTGAGCTGGTTTCATTACTGGGACTTTATCGAGCGCTTTCCCAACGTGAATGCCGACGCTATCGTCGCCGACCGCCTGTTCGCTATCGACCGCCGTCGTATTACGTGCTCGGGCGGGCGTGCATCGATCGACGTCGCCGCCGCCATCTTGCTGCGCCACTTCGATCATGCGACCGTGCAGAAGGCGTTGCGCATTTTGCTGGTGGGTGAAATGCAAAAGGGCAATGCGCCCCAGCCTCACCCGCCTGGCCTCGAACCGGCCACGCACCCGAAGGTCAAGCGCGCCGTGCTGCTGATGGAGCAGCAGGTTGGCCGAAATGTGCCGCTGGAAGAACTGGCCTGCAAGCTGAATCTCTCGCCGCGGCAGCTCGAACGGCTCTTCAAGGCGGAAACGGGTAAGAGCCCGCGCGCGTTCGCTAATGTTCTGCGCCTGCGCACTGCGGCCTGGTTGCTCACGAGTTCGGATCGCACTGTTGCCGATATTGCTTCGAGTTGCGGGTTTTCGGATGCTTCGCATCTTGGGCGTGAATTTCGGAAGCAGTTTGGCGTGCCGCCGGTTGTGTTTCGATTGCAACGCAGTGGGCAGGATGCTGCTCAGCTCGCGGAGCTTGATGCTTTGTTGCGGAATGGATTGCCGGGTGCGCCGGCGGATGTTGAGGGGGGTGTTGGGTGCGTGGCTTTGCATTGATGTGGGGTTTTTTTGGCGCTTTGGGCTTTACTTGTTTTCGCGGTGGTGCTTCATGCGTTGCCCCTGTGCGGGGCGGCACCTACTTTTCGTTGCAGCGGCAAAGAAAAGTAGGCAAAAGAAAGCCGCTCACACCGCTAATGCCTGCCACCGTTCACCTCGCACCGCCCCACTCGAATGGCTCCGGAGCGTCTGTCACCTCGCACCATTCCCGTTAGTGACAAAGGGCTCATCCGTTCCCGCTGCTCGCTACGCGCGCAGCGGCCGGGTCTGCAAGGGACACCGGAGACCGAGGGTAGCAAGCGCATTCGCAAGAACTTACGCGCCCCAACGGTTTTGGGTTATGCCCTTCGGGGCGCGTAGCGCCGCCGGAAGGATGAGCGCCTTGTCACTTAGTTAAGTGGTGCGAGGTGACAGACGCTCCGGAGCCATTCAAGTGGGGTGGTGCGGGGTGAACGGTGGCAGGCGCTGGCGGTTTGAGCGGCTTTCTTTTGCCTACTTTTCTTTGCCGCTGCAAAGAAAAGTAGGTGCCGCCCCGCACAGGGGCAACGCTTGAAGTACCGCCGCGAAAACAAGTTTCAAACGTGAGCACGCGCAACCACCCCTACTCCCCCCCACGCCGCTCATGACTCGGCGCATGCCCAAACTGCACCCGATACGCCTTACTAAAATGGCACGGCGAATTAAACCCGCAAATAGCAGTCACACGAGAAATCGACGTATCGGTAGTCCGCAGCAACTCACGCGCGCGTTTCAACCGCAATGTCAGGTAATAATGCGTCGGCGAAACATTCAGATACGCCTTGAACATCCGCTGCAAATGCCGCTGCGATAGCCGCACAAGCCGCGCCAGTTCCTCCAGCGAGAGCGGCTCCTTGATATTGGCCTCCATCAGCCGCACGACCTCTACCAGTTCGGCGCGCGAAAAACCTACACGCGCATCCACGGGTATGGGCTGCAGATCGGTCGAGCTACGAATCCGTTCGAGGATGAACTGTTCGGACACCTTGGCAGCGAGACTTTTCCCAAGGCTCGCGCCAACGAGCTCGAGCATCAAGTCGAGCGGCGCGGTGCCGCCCGTGCACGTGAGCCGATCGCGATCGACGACGAACAACTCATCGGCAAAGCGCACGCGCGGAAACTCCTGGTACAGGACCGTGAGATCTTCCCAATGCACCGCGCAGCGATAACCATCCAGCAACCCGCTCGCCATCAACGCGTAAGCGCCGGTACAAATGCCGCCAAGCGGCACGCCCTGCTTTGCCACCATGGCGAGCGTGGCGCGCACGCCGTCGCTCATGATCTCGCGGATGCGAATGCCGCCGCACACGATCAGCACATCCGGCAGGCACGCAGGGTCGAGCGCCTGCGCAGGACGCACCGTAATGCCGTTGCTGGCGCGGGCCGGTGCGCCGTCGAGCGAGTAGATCGACCAGCGGTAATGGTCCGCGCGCCCCACATAGTTCGCCATGCGCAGAACCTCGACCGCGCTCGAAAACGCGATCATCGAAAAGTTCTGCAACGTCAGGAAACCGAAATGCCTGAGGGACGATGCCGTGCGCGTTTCGGGCTCGGCCACGACGATGTCGGTCGTCACATTGCGCTCCTCGCGAACGGCGGTTGATCGTATTGCCTCTGTGACTACGCCTCGACGACCGCGGGCCGCACACGCATCAGATGCTTGAGACCCGAGAACAACGGTGCCTTCACGGCGCCCGGTGCACGTCCAAAGCTCTCGGTAATGCGATCGAGAATGATGGCGAGCAGCACGACCGAAAGTCCGCTCTCGAAACCGAGGCCAATATCCAGCCGCTGAATGCTCGCGAGCACGTCGTTGCCAAGACCGCCCGCGCCCACCATCGAAGCGATGATAACCATGGAAAGCGCCATCATGATGGTCTGGTTCACACCCTGCATGATCGAAGGCAGCGCATTCGGAAACTGCACCTTGTACAGCAACTGCCACGGCGTGCAGCCAAACGCCTGCCCGGCTTCCACGATCTCGCGGTTCACATGCTTGATGCCGAGGCTCGTGAGACGCACGGCAGGCGGCATGGCAAAAATGACGGTGGAGAGAATGCCGGGCACGCGGCCAAGACCAAACAGCATTGCGGCAGGAATCAGATAGACGAAGGCCGGCATCGTCTGCATCAGGTCGAGTATGGGCCGCACGATGGTCTGCACGACACGGCTCTTGGCCGTCCAGATGCCGAGTGGAATGCCGATCACGAGGCTGATTACCGTCGACGAGAGCGTGAGGCCGAGCGTCACCACGGTCTGGTCCCAGAAGCCGGTCGCATAGATCAGCAGTAGCGAACAGGTCGCGAAGATCGCGAAGCGCCAGCCCACGCGCCACAGGCCGATGGCGATGAAAAACGCCATGAGTGCCCACATGGGGATCGCCTGCAAGCCGTGCTCGACGAGTGCGGCGAAGCCCTCGATTGCCTTGCCGACGGCATCGAAACTGTTGGCGTCGTGGTCGAGCAGATAGTGAACCGACTGATCGACCCACTGGCCGACGGGAATGATCTCAGACATGGGCACCTCGATTACGCGTAATGACCTTCAGAACGGCGGCCTGATCGATGGAGCCACAGTAACGGCCCTCGTCGTCGACCACGGGCAGCGCCGTCGTGTTCGCGCACACGCGCGTCACGACCTGCTCCAGCGGCGTGCCCAGCGTGATGCATTCGACCTTCTTGAGCGACGGTTGCGCGGCGCCAATCGCATCGCGCGTGACGAATCCGCTGATGCGCCGCTGCCCATCGAGCACGAATGCGTATTCGGCGCTGCCGTTGAGCGACGACGCCACGCTCTTCGCGTCGAGCGAGCGAATGAGCGGCACGGCTTCGCGCTGCATGAGATCGCCCGCGGTGAGATACCGGCTCGTGTCCACACCGTCGAAGAACGCGCGCACATAGTCATCGGCAGGATTACTGATGATTTCCTGTGGCGTGCCGATCTGAACGATACGCCCGCCCTCCATGATCGCGATTCGGCTGCCGATGCGCAGCGCTTCTTCGAGGTCGTGCGAGACGAACATGATCGTGCGGCGCTGCTCCTTTTGCAGTTGCAGCAGCACGTTCTGCATTTCCTTGCGCTTGAGCGGATCGAGTGCGGAAAACGCTTCGTCCATGATCATGAGCGAGGGATTCACCGCAAGCGCGCGTGCGAGGCCCACGCGCTGCTGCATGCCGCCCGAAAGCTCGGCGGGCAGCTTCTGCGCGAATGCCGCGAGGCCGACCTGTTCCAGCACAGTCAGCGCGCGCCGTTCGCGCTCCTTGCGGCCCACGCCCGCCACTTCGAGGCCGAACGCGGCGTTCGCCAGCACGCTGCGCTGCGGCATGAGCGCGAACGACTGGAACACCATGCTCATGTCGGTGCGGCGCAGCGAGACCAGTTCCGAGCGCCGCACGGCGGCGATATCGCGCCCGTCGATGATGACCTTGCCGGCGGTGGGCTCCACGAGCCGGTTGATGAGCCGGATCAGCGTGGACTTGCCCGAGCCGGAAAGCCCCATCAGCACGAAAATCTCGCCTTCATGCACCTCGAACGACGCATTGTTCACACCGAGCACGTAGCCGGTTTTGGCGAACAGTTCGTCCTTCGTTGCGCCCTTCGCGAGAAACTCACGTGCAAGCTTCGGGTTGGGCCCGAACACCTTGCATAATCCATCGACCACGATCTTGGGGGATTTCATCGACTCCATCTCCTCGAACGGCAGGCGCCGGCCCGCACGGTATGTCTACATGGTTGCCAGAAAAAGCCCTGCCGGGATGGCGAATTGCGACAGACGCTTATGTAAAAGCGACACAGCGGCCCATTGTGTAAATCACGTGCTGCGCGTGCACAATCACACTGCGCCCGCCCCGTAACGGGGCATGGGTCTGGCGGGGCCGCTGCGGGCCCCCTGCCGTTGTTTTGCTGACGGTTACTGCGTGGCCGCCCATGCATTCACGCGGTCACCGTGCGCGGCGATCCACGTATCTGCGGCGGCGTCGGGCTTCTCACCGTTCTGGATCGCGAGCATTACGCTGTCGATCTCACCCGGCTTCCACTGAAAATTCTTCAGGAACGCCACCACCTGCGGCGCCTTCTTTTCCAGTTCGGGATTGGCCACGTTGTCCACGTGCTCCGCTGCGCCGTACACGTTCTTCGGATCGTCGAGGAAGCGCAGCTTGTACTTGGCGAACATCCAGTGCGGGGTCCAGCCCGTGACGATCACGGGCTTTTTCGAGCCCACGTCCCGCGCCAGTTCGGCCGTCATCGCGCTGCCCGAACTCGGCATTACGCTGTAGCTGAGGTCGTATTGCTTGACCGCCTCGTCGGTCTTGCGCATCACGCCCGCGCCCGCATCGATGCCGACGATGCGCCCGCCGAACGCCGACTTGTCCGCGTTCAGATCGGCAATGCTCTTGGCGCTCACGTAATCAGGCACCACGAGGCCGATCTTCGCGCCCGGGAAGTTCGTGCCGAGATCGACCACCTTGTCCTTGAACTGCGCCCAATAAGCGCCCTGCGTGACGGGCAGCCAGGCCGAAAGCGTCGCGTCGAGGTCACCGCGCGCCACGCCCTGCCACATGATGCCGGCGGCCACGGGCACGAGTTGCACCGGATAGCCATAGCGCTTTTCGATGATGCGCGCGGCCACGTTCGAAGTCGCCACGCTGTCATCCCAGCCTTCGACATAACCGATCTTCAAGGTCGGCTTGCCGTCGGCAAATGCCGGGGCGCTCATGCTCACCATCGCCGATAACGCAGCGGTCCAAAAGAGTTTTGCAGCCAGCTTCATGGTCGATCTCCTGTGATGTGGGCAAGCGCCCCGTGCCTATGCAGATTCGCCCGCCACAATCTGCCGCTAACGTCGATTTACGACGTGTTCTTGTCGTTGCGCGACGCGCGCGCTATTTATCGACGACGAGGTCCGACAGCGGCTTCGAGCAGCACAGCAGCGCCATGCCTTGATCGATTTCGCGCTGGCGTATGCCGCCGCTATGCTTCATTTCCACCTGCCCGGAAACGAGCTTGACCTTGCAGGTTCCGCACATGCCCTGGCTGCACGAAGAGGCCAAGCGGACGCCCGCTTGACGCGCGGCATCGAGCACGGTCTGTTGTGCACCGCATTGAATCTCGCGGCGGATCTTCGCGAACGTAATCGTGAAACTCGCGGTTTCGACGGACGATTCTGATTCCGCCGCCGACTGTTCCGCCGGCGCTTCAGCCGGCGCCGTAAGCATTTCGAATGAAAAGCTCTCTTCGTGATAGCGTTCGCGCGCGAAACCGGCTTCGTCGAGCAGATCGCGCACGGCTTTCATGTAAGGCGCCGGGCCACAGGTGAAGATTTCGCGCTCCATGAAGTCCGGCGCGATGAGCTTCAGCAGGGGCAGCGAAAGAAAGCCGGTCACGCCCGGCCAGTCGGTGCGCGCACCCACTCTTTCACAGACGAACGACGTTCGGAAATTGGCGCGGCTCGAGGCAATGAGTTCCAGCTCGCGCGCGAAGATGATGTCGTCAGGTGTGCGCGCGCTGTGCACGAAAACGATGTCACGGTCCTCGGCGAGATCGTGATGCGCGCGGCTCATCGACATCAGCGGCGTCACGCCGGACCCGGCAGACAGAAACAGGTACTTCGACGCCGGGTGACGCGCGCAAGTGAATTCGCCGGCCGGCCCGAGCACGCGCAGCGAAACGCCCGGGCGCAGATTGTCGTGCAGCCAGTTCGACACCTTGCCGCCCGGCACCCGCTTGACCGTAATGGAAATGGTATGGGGCCGCGCGGGCGACGACGAAATCGTATAGCAACGATTGATGGCCTCGCCGTCGATCTCTAGTTCGAGCGTGAGGAACTGCCCCGGCTCGAACGAGAACGTGCGGCCCTGCGGCGAGCGCAGGAAAAAACTCTTCACGTCGTGCGTTTCCTGCCATACGTGGCAGCACACGAGGGTTTCCTCGACCTCGCTCGTCCACCGCTCGGGTAACGCGCCCCAGAACGCCGGGCGCGTTACCCGGCTGTCGCTGGGATCGAGTGGATTGAATTGGGCCGCGTCTCGCATCATGTCAAACTCCGCTGTCTTTGCTTTACACGTGCGCGTTACACGCCAATCTGCTTCGCGAGGCGGCCGATATACCAGGCCGAAAACTTTTCGACGAGCCCTTCCGTGTACGGCGAATACGGGCCTGGCTCATACGCGCTGCTCGCCGCGCCACGCTGCGAATACTCCACGAGCGTGCGGTCCTGGTTGTTGGTCGCGTTCCAGACGGCGGTGAGATTGTCCACGTCGTAGTCGATGCCTTCGCGCGCGTCCTGGTGAACGAGCCAGCGCGTGCGTACGAGCGTTTCGCCCGCGGAAAGCGGAATGACCGAAAACGACACGATGTGATCGCTCATGAAGTGATGCCACGAATTCGGCTGCGTCCAGAACGAGAGACCGCCCAGATCCGCCGTGCGGAATTCGCCAAGCAGCTTCTTCGAGGCGACCTTCGCGTCCAGCGTTTGCGACTCGCCGCAGCGGTCGAGCGGCAGGCGCTGTGTGCGAAAACCCGTCACGTCCAGCAGCTTTTCGATTTCGACCGACGGCAGGTCCATCGCTTCCCACTGCTGCGCGCGCTCGTTGCAGGTGCGCTCGAACGCATCCATGCCCTCCGCGTTGGCCTCCGTGCGTGCGTAGCCAAAGCCGTACTCGTAGAGCGAAATGGTCAGCTCGGGATGGTTCGCCACGCAGTGATAGCACTCGCGATTGTTTTCCATCACGAGCTTCCAGTTGCCCTTCTCGATGATGTCGACCTGCGCGGCGACCTTGCAGCCCGCCAGATCGTGCGGCAGCAAATACGGCTCCATTTCGGCGCGCATGGCCGCGAAGTCGGCAGGCGGCTCTTCGGCCAGGCACACGAAGATCAGGCCCGCGAGATTTTCCACGTGCACATTCTTGAGGCTGTGCTTGCAGCGGTCGAACTGCTCGCCCATGTGCTCGGCGAACATCAGCGCGCCGGTCAGGTTGTAGGTCCAGCTGTGATACGGGCAAACGATATTGCCCACCGACCCCTTCTCTTCATTGCACAGGCGCGCGCCGCGATGGCGGCAAACATTGTGGAACGCGCGCACCTGCATGTCGTCGTCGCGCACGATCAGGATCGAATCGCCCGCCAGATCGACAGTCACGTAGTCGCCCGGCTCCGGAATTTCCGCTTCCGTGGCGACCTCGATCCAGTGCTGCCGGAAAATCGTCTCCATATCGAGCGCGAAAATCTCCTCGCTCAGGTAGAAAGGCGCCTCCAGGCTGTAACCCGCCTTGCGCCGTTCGATCAGTGCGCGAATCTCTGCCGTTACTTTCATGTGTGCTCCGGATTTTTCATCCCAGTTCGTTGCCGACAGGCCAGCAAAATCAGTAGTCGATGAGTTGATGCTCCCGCAAATACGCGAGGATCACTTGTGCTTTTTCGACCGAACTCCCCTCAATTACGACGTTGCCGCCCCGGCTTTCGGTCGTGGTCGCCGAAAGCATGCGCGCGTGGCCCGAGCGCTTTTCCGCCGCGGCTAACCGCACCGGCTTGCGCTCGATGGGACCTACGGTCCATGCGGCGGCTTCGGGGGATTCAGCTATGCTCACGCGCGTTGCGTGCGCGGACTGCACCGCGCCCGCACGCAGACGCGCGTAGGCGTAGCGAGGCTGGGCGTTCGCGAGCGGATGCACGGCGATTACGGCGGGCAGCGCCGTCTGCACGCGCCGGCGCAGCCCTTTGGGCAGAAACTGGCGCACGACGGCGCTGCGCGCGGCCACATCGACGTCGATATCCACGGCGCTCCCCACCATCGGCACGCCAAGCGCAGCCGCCACCTGGTACGGCAGCATGCCGCTGTCGTGCGCCCCTTCGGCGCGCGTGCCGGTCAAAATGAGGTCGTAACCGCGCACGCGCTCGGCAATGAGACGCGCCGCGTCGCCGGACGGCGTGCAGGCCAGCACCTCCACTTCGTGCGCGCCGAGTGCGAGGTATTCGGCGAGCGCCGGATCGGCGGCATCGCCTGCGTGCAGCACGTCCAGACGCGCGCGATGCCGCTCGGCCAGCGTGCGCGCAAGGTCGAGCGCGAGCGCGTCGTTGCGGCTATAGCGCGGCGCGCCGCTTACCGGGTGGCGCCCCACGGAAACGAGCACCGCGATGCGCTCGATGCCGCGTTGAGGATCATGGCGTGCGTTCATGCGGCGACTCCTGCGCGATGCGTTTCGTCATGTGCGGCGCTCGCCCCGCTCCGCGTTGCACGCGCGGCTTGCACCTGTTCGATCAGCGCGGCGATGGTGCCTTGCGCATCGCCGACCACCGTTAGATTGGCGCGTTTGGCGATTGGCGCGCTGCCGTCCAGATTCACCGCGATCACATGCCGGCAGTCCTTGATGCCCTGCAAGTGCTGCACGGCCCCCGAAATGCCGAACGCGATATACACGCTCGCCTCGACGGTCTTGCCCGTCGCGCCCACCTGCTTGTCGCGCGTGAAGTGACCGTTGTCCACGGCCACGCGGCTCGCGCCGATGGCCGCGCCGAATGCGCCCGCAAGCCGGCCGAACGCCGCGATGTCGGTCACGCCGTTGCCCGCCGAGACGATGAAATCGGCTTCTTCGAGCGCGACCTGGGCGGCGTCGATGGATTCGAGGCCGAGGTCCTGGTATGGCGACGCGAGGTCGCTCGCAGGCCGGATGAAGTCGCCCGCAAGGCGTTCGCCCGCGCCGACGAACGGCAGCTTCGAGTCGACGGCGTTCGGCGCGAGCAGGATCACGTCGGGCAGCGAACGCGCGGCCCACGCGCGCTTCGCCTGCTCGTACACGCCGACATGTTTCGCATCGATCTCGACCACATGCGCCGCCACGCTTGCACCAGCGGTGGCCGCATAGCGCCGCCCGAGATCGCCGTCGCCATAAGCGTCGTCAGCCAGAAACACGTGCTTCGGCGCGAGCGCCGCCGCGCAGGCTTGAAGCGCCCGCAATTCGCTTTCCGGCGCGAACGTGCGGCGCTCGAAACCGGGCAGTTCGATCAGCTTGTCCACGCCGAGCGCCCCGGCGTCGTCTTTCAGTTCGCCGAACACGAGCAGCGCCACTTCGGTTTGCGCATCGGCGAGTAGCGCGGCGGCGGCAATGGCCTGGCACGCGTGGTCGTCGAGCGCGCCGCGTTCGGCGTGGGCGGCTACGAGCAGAAACTGATTCGGGTTGCTAACCACACGGCGAGGCTTCGCAGCGCTGGCATGCCCGTGTTGCGTCAGCCATTGCGCCGCGCTCGCATCCGCGCTGCCGGTCTCGCCCAAGGTGATGCGCCTGAGGCCCGCCGCCGTAACGACGAAGGGGCGGCGCGGATCGATTCGTTTGAGGGTATTCATCGATTCACTCCAGCGAGGCTGCCACGAGTTCGGCCACGTCGAGCACGTCCGGGCGCGGGCCCACCACGCCTTCGAGCATCGCAGTGCATTGTGGGCAGGCCACGGCGACGACGTCGGCGTTGACCGCGCGCGCGTCGGCGATGCGGATGTCGGGAATGCGCTGCTTGCCGGGGATATCGGTGAGCGGCGCGCCGCCACCGCCGCCGCAGCAGCGTGCGCGCATGCCGCTGCGCTCCATCTCCACGACCTTGATGCCGATGGTCTTGAGCAACTTGCGCGGCGCTTCCGTTTCGCCGTTGTAGCGGCCCAGATAGCAGGGGTCGTGATACGTCGTGCGCTTTTCAGCCAGCGCCTGCACGGCCTTCGGCGCGATGCGTCCGGTCGCGGCAAGCTCCGCGAGGTAAGTCGTGTGATGCAGCACCTCATAACGCCCGCCCAGCGCACGGTACTCGTTGCGCAGGCTGTGCATGACGTGCGGATCGGCGGTCACGATGCGCGCGAAGTTCAATGTGGCGAGCGTCATCATCATCTGCTTCGCCATGCGCTGGAAGGTCGCTTCGTCGCCGAGGCGGCGCGCCACGTCGCCCGTATCGGTTTCTCGTCCACCAAGCACCGCGTAGTTCACGCCCGCCTTGTTGAGCACTTTCACAAGCGCACGCAGCGTGCGCTGGTAGCGCATGTCGAATGCGCCCTCGCCCGCCACCACGAGCACGTCCACGCGCTTGCCCGGCTGCGCCACGGGTGCGTTGAGATCCACCGCCCAGTCGTAGCGCGCCGCCGTGTCGTAGCCGCCGGCCGTGCCCGTTTCGCGCAGATTGGCCAGCACCTCGGGACCTTTTCCCGGCACTTCGCCATGCACGAGCGTCTGGTTGCGACGCATGTCGACGATGGCGTCGACGTGCTCGATCAGCATGGGGCACTCCTGCACACAGGCGCGGCAGGTGGTGCACGACCACAGCGTTTGCGCTTCGATCAGGCCCGAGACGATCGGACCGTTCGGCGCGCCACTATGCTGTCCGACCTGGATGCCGGGCGTGGGGCTGCCCGCATACGCCGCGTCCGTGCCGCCCGCCATGCCGACCACCAGATCCTGAATCAGCTTTTTGGGGTTGAG